>URBH01000027.1 GCA_900546075.1 uncultured Eubacteriales bacterium
CCCCTCTCCGTCCTCGCTTCGCTCGGCCACCTCTCCCATAGGGAGAGGCAAGGGGGGCAGTTCATTATCCCGCTGTGCCTGTTGACTGTCTGATGCGCCCCGCCCATTTTCGAGGGAGCTTCTTTCATAGATTGGATTACAGTTCCGGGCCGGTGCAGATGTCTCTGGGTTCCTCCGTGGGAGGAAGTTCCTTGAGCTTCCTGCTGCCGCGTACCGCCAGAACCAGCTCTACGATCGCCCAGATGTGCAGCAGGAAATCCACCAGCTTGCCCATGGGGCTATCATACAGCGCAAAGGTAATGACCACCAGCGCCACGGTATCGACGATGAACAGCACCAGCGCTGCCGTCAGCCAACCGGCGCGCTCCTTGCTCAGCAGCCAGCACAGCAGATACACCGCCACAATGACCAGCGCGATGACCAGACCCGTGTAGGTGAGCGTCCCTTTGACATTCCAGGCACCGTCCACAAAGCCGTTCTCTATGCCCATCCCCACGAATACCAGATAGTACGGTACGGAAGCGGAGAACAGGAAATACGTGTTCGTGTCCAGAATCGTCATGATCAGATTGACCACCGTGAGAATGACGATCAGCAACAGACTGTAACGTCCGTTGGCCACCTGCCGCAGCAGGTACTCCCGGGAGTTCTTGTCCACCGGGGTGTTATTTTTTGCCATAAACTACCATCTCCTTGTTGTTGTACGCCATGTCATAATATCAGATATTCAGGGGAAATGCAACCTTGACTTTTCTGCCGCCAATGTGTATAATGAGAGAAATTTCATAGGACAGTTCGTGACCATCCTGTCGGTAAACAAAACTAGGGATTTCCGATGGGCGCTATGCGCTCATTTTTTGTTGGGGACGGTCTTGCGCTGTCCCCAATTTCTGTTTTGGAGGAACACCATGTCTAAAAATACCAGATTTCTGACCCATGCCGCCGTCGTTGCGGCGCTGTACGCTGTACTGACCCACCTGCAGAATGTTCTGCTTCCCGGTTCTACCACCTGGGCAATCCAGATGCGCTTGTCCGAGGCGCTGTGCGTGCTTTCCTTTTTCACCCCGGCGGCGATCCCCGGCCTGACGGTGGGGTGCCTGGTTTTCAATATCACCTACGCCGCCGCGCTGCCCCTGGACTTTCTCGTGGGCAGCCTCGCAACCCTTCTCGCGGCCGGGTGCATGTGGCTGACCCGGCACGTCACGGTGAAGGGCTACCCACTGCCCGGAATGGCGATGCCCGCGCTGTTCAACGCCCTGCTTGTAGGCTGGGAGCTGACGGTGTACATCGGCGGCGGCTTCTTTATGAATGCGCTTTATGTCGCGCTGGGAGAGCTGGCGGTGCTTCTGACCTTCGGCACGGCGCTATTTTACGCCGTCAAAAAGCGGCACCTGGATACGAAGGTGTTCGGTGGGTAAAATAAGCAAAATTCCCCCACTGCGCGGATGCTCCGGCGCGGTGGGGGAACCCTTTACAGCTCCAATTTCAGGTCGTTTTCCTTGATCCAGCCCCATTTTCGGAGAAGAGCGCAGAAAATCCAGCTCAGTACCGCCGGGAGAACGAAGCAGATCAGCACCATGCCTGCCCAGTCCATGGCGGTGACAGCCGTTTTCGCGCCGCCGGCAATGTCGTTGACCCAGCCTGTGTAGATGCCGATCTGCCCCACAAAGCCGCAGGTGCCCATGCCGGAGGAGACCGCCGTGCCGTTCATTTCCAGACGGAACAGGCATGTGGCAAGCGGCCCCGTGATGGCCGATGCCAGCGTGGGCGGGATCCAGATACGGGGGTTCTTCACAATGTTGGGCATTTGCAGCATACTGGTGCCGACGCCCTGGGCGACCAGACCGCCCCAGCCGTTTTCCCGGAAGCTCATCACCGCGAAGCCCACCATCTGGGCGCAGCATCCGGCCACGGCGGCGCCGCCGGCAAGTCCCGTCAGTCCCAGCGCCGCGCAGATGGCGGCGGAGGAAATGGGCAGCGTCAGCGCCATGCCCACGGCGACGGACACCAGAATGCCCATGAAGAAGGGCTGAAGCACCGTCGCCCATTTGACGAAATCACCCACGGCGCTGGCCGCCGCACCAATGGGCGCAGCCACCAGGCTCGCAATGCCGATGCCGGACAGAACCGTCACGACGGGCGTTACCAGAATGTCGATTTTGGTCTCCTTTGCCACCAGCTTGCCGCATTCCGCCGCGAAGATGGCGACCACGTATACCGCCAGCGGCCCGCCCGCGCCGCCCATGGCGTTGGCGGCGAAGCCTACGGGAATCAGGGAAAACAGCACCAGCGTCGGGCAGTGCAGCGCAAAGCCGATGGCCACGGCGATGCCGGGGCCGACCATGGCGGAGGCCAGAGCGCCGATGGTGTAGCCCACCGCGCCCTCGCCCTTGCCCACGGTGACGATGACCCGGGTCAAAAATCCGATGCCGAACTGCTGCCCTAGGGTGTTGAGAATCGTCCCCACCAGCAGTGTACAAAACAGCCCCTGCGCCATGGCGCCCAGGGCGTCGATCCCGTAGCGCTGGAGGGTAAACACCACGTCCTTGCGCGCCAGAAATTGCCTGATCTTCTCCATAGGTACCCCTTCTTTCCAAAGTGTATGAATGTAACCTATTATACAGGAAACCTTTGCCGCACGCAAGCTGAAAGGGAAAGATTCTCCTTGCAAATGCCGCGCAACATGCTAAAATAGAGGAAAAAAGCTGCGAGGAGGGATTTGTCATGGATATTTGGAAGGAGCTGGAGGCTGAGGGCGTAAACAGGCAGCTGCTTGCAGAGGTTCGCGCCTTCCGGGATGCCCACGGCGTGACGGAGGAAATACGCGGCCGGATTCCAAGCCCCCGATTTGTATACTACGGAAAAAACGTCTGGGAAGCCGCCGCGGCGGCGGTGCTGTGCGGAGAGAATCTGCTTCTCGCAGGCCCCAAGGCCACCGGCAAAAACGTGCTGGCGGAGAATCTGGCCGCCCTGTTCGGCCGCCCGGTGTGGGACATTTCCATGCACATCAACGTGGATGCGGCGTCCCTCATCGGCACCGATACGCTGAAGGGGGGCGAGGTCTGCTTCCGGGAAGGCCCCGTGTGCCAGTGCGCGCGGGTGGGCGGCTTCGGCGTCCTGGACGAGGTGAATATGGCGAAAAACGAGGCGCTGGCTGTCCTCCACGCCACGCTGGATTTCCGCCGGGTCATTGATATTCCGGGCTACCGGCGCTTACGGCTGGACGACGCGACCCGGTTCATCGGCACCATGAACTATGGCTACGCCGGTACCCGGGAGCTGAACGAAGCGCTGGTCTCCCGGTTCGTGGTGGTGGACATGCCGGTGATCGGGCAGGACGATCTGTGCAAGCTGCTGCTGCGGGGGTTCCCGCGGCTGAAAAAGAGCTGGGCGCAGCAGTTGGCGGCGCTGTTTGACGATCTGCGTGCCAAGTGCAGCAGCGGGGAGATTTCCGCCCGGGCGCTGGATTTGCGGGGGCTGCTGACCGCCCTGCGGCTGATGGAGCGGGGGCTTTCCTCCGAGGCCGCGCTGGAAATGGGCATCATCAACAAGGCTTTCGACCCCTTCGAGCGGCAGCTCACCGCCGATGTGGTCTGGGCGCGTGTCCCCAGAACGGCGAAAGCGGACGAGTTCTTCGGAGACTGATATGGACTTTGGGGAACAGGAAGCCCGCCGGGCGGACAATCAGATCTGGAACGCCGCGGGCGCTTACGGCTTTGCCACAGGCAGCCGGGGCTATGAACCCAACGGGGAAGCGTCCTTGTATTTCAACACCGCCATCGGCCTTGTGCGGCAGCTGTATGACTACCGGAAGCTGGAAATTCTGCTCACCGCTCTGGAGCGCCGGTCTTCGGGAGAAATGCAGAGCGAGCTGCTTTGGCTGGGGCTGGAACGGTGCGCGTATCTTAAATACCGGGATACCCGTCCGGCGCTGACCTTTCTGCGGCAGGACTATGCCCGGCGGCAGTTACAGCAGGAAGCCTCCACGAACAGCGAGCAGGATCGGCTGAAAATCGGCTGGTTCCGTCGGGCGCTGGGGCTTCCCAGTGAGGAAACCGGCCGGGAAAAGCAGATTCTGGACGCACTGGAATTTGACCCAGACTGGGACGCCGAGGCCATACAGTCCCGGATGGAGCGGATCCTGTACAAATATTTCGGGCGGAACCTGCGCAGCGAAATGGATCACCTTGGCACCAGCCGGGTGGATTTGGGCTTTTTTGCCAAGCTGATACTCCGCCCCGGCGGACTGAACCGTCTGGGGCAGGCCGCGCCGGAGAGCGGCGTGGGGCTGCGCGCTCTGTCGCGGCGCATTTTCGGCTGGCGGGAAGCCCGGAAGGATGATCTGCGGCAATACGCCGCCGCGTGCTTCGGCAAATCCATGCTGACCCCGGCGGAGCTGGCGGACGCGGAGCGGGTCTGCTGCACCGGCCATCACCGGGGCTGCGTGTTGCACTTCACCCGAGGGGAAGCGCCGGAGAACGGAGAAGCGCCCACCCGGGAGTGGGAGCAGCTTCAGGAGCAGGCGGAGCGCAACCGCGCCTATTTCCGGGCGCATCTGGCGCAGAACCGGCTGGAAATCCAGCGCCTTGCCCAGCAGCTGCAAAATACCATTTTGCTGCTTCAGGAGGATGGGAGCCTGCGGTGCCGTGCGGGGCGGGTTGATCCGGCGCTTGCCTGGCGCGCCCCCTCGTTGGGGGACGGCCGGGTCTTTGCGCGGCAGCAGCCCAACACCCTGGGGAATTTGATCGTGGACATTCTGCTGGATGCCTCCGCCTCCCAGAACCGGCGGCAGGAGCAGCTGGCGACGCAAGGCTACATTCTGGCCGAAGCGCTGACCCGGTGCGCGATTCCCGTCCGGGTGCTGTCCTATTGCTCCGTCAGCGGCTGCACGGTGCTGCGGGAGTACCGGGACTACCGGGAAAATCAGGGCAACGACCGGATATTTGCGTTCGCCGCTGCCGGGTGGAACCGGGACGGCCTTGCCCTGCGGGCAGTGGACTGGCTTTTGCGCCGGGCGGGGGAGCAGCAGCGGCTTTTGCTGGTTCTCACCGACGCGAACCCCAACGACGACACCCGCCTCCCCGGCACGGGAAATCAGGTTTTCAGCCGGGACTACAGCGGCAAGCCCGCCGTGGCCGACGCCGCCGAGGAAGCGTCGGCTCTGCGCAGACACGGCAATCCGCCGCTGTGCCTGTTCTCCGGCCGGGAGGGCGACTTAAGCAGCGCCCGCGCCATTTACGGCCGGGATGTGGTCAGGCTGCCCTCCGTGGGCTGGTTTGCCCAGACCGTGGGGAAGATTATTCAGGGAAGATTACAGGCACTCGAAAGCTAATGAAAAAACGCGGCATTTATGCCGCGTTTTTTAGATAAATTGGCACTGTACAACGCCTTTTAAGTATGCTACAATTCCCAAAAGCGGGAAAACAGGAGATGATGACTTTGGCAAGTCAGGCACAGCGGTATCTGGAAAAGCTGGACATCGGCTATTCCTACCGCCTTGCAAAGCGGATGGAGGGCTACCGCACCAACCCCGTGCTGGGCTACCGCACCGCAGGCTCCCCGGCGGAGATCGCCACGGGAGACATGCTGGCCTCGGAGATAAAGAAAATCGGCTTTTCCAAAGTGTGGAAGGACGCCGTCACCGTGGACGCATGGGAATTTGAGAAGGCGGAGCTGTCCTTCACCGACGCCGAGGGGCAGGAACGCCGCGTCCAGCTGGGGGCGTATCAGACGAATTTCGTCACGGACGGCCCCGCAGCCTACGAGCTGGTCTATGCGGGCAAGGGGACGGAAGCGGATTACGAGGGGCTGGACGTCACCGGCAAGCTGGTGCTGGTGGAGATCAACCAGAGAAACGAATGGTGGATCAACTACCCCGTGTATCAGGCGTACCTCAAGGGCGCGGCGGCGCTGATTGCCGTGCAGACCGGGGGCTACGGCGAGGTGGACGATGCCGCGCTGAACGCCCAGGACATCGCAGGCCCTCCCGAGGCCGCCGCCTTTTCCATTTCCCGGAAGGATGCCGGATTGCTGAAGGAGCTGCTTGCACCCGGCGTGTCGGTGTCCGTCACTTTGGATGCCTGCACCCGGGTGGCGCGCGACCGCACCACCTACAACATCATTGGCGAGCTGACCGGCCGGAACCCCGACCGGAAGATCATGCTGTCCGCCCACTACGACTCCTATTTTGACGGCTTTCAGGACGACAACACCGCCGTTTCCATGATGCTGGGCATGGGCAAAGCATTGGTGGAGACCGGCTGGCAGCCGGAGAATACCATCCTTTTCTGCGCCATGGCGTCGGAGGAATGGGGCGTGGCGGATTCCCAGTTCGACTGGTCAACAGGCGCTTACGAGCAGGTGTTCACCGTGCATCCCGAGTGGCGGGGGCAGGTCATTGCCGACCTGAACTTTGAGCTGCCCGCCCTTGCCCACGGCACCAGGGCACGGATCCGCAGCACCTACGAATATGTGGATTTTCTGGAAGAATTTCTGGAAAACCTCCCGGAGCTGACCCAGGGCTACCCGGAGGAGACCCGGATTACCGCCCCCATCGAGACCTGGTCGGACGATTTTTCCATCGCCATCGCGGGCATTCCCTCCATGGTCAACGATTTCACCGGCGGCAGCTTTATGGAGACCCACTACCATTCCCAGTTCGACAACGACACCTACTACGACGAGGACGTGTACCGCCTCCACCACGAGCTGTTCGGGCTGCTGCTGATGGCCATTGACAGAACCAGGGTCGTGCCGCTGAACTTTGCCGGAACCTTCCAAAAGGCCAAGGAGGCGCTGGACCTGGACTGGTGCGCCCGGACGGAGGCCGACGGCGAGAGCCTTGCCCAGGCGCTGGATGAAGCGGCGGCGCTTGCCCAGCAGGTCTATGACCGTGCGGCGGCCATCAACCGGGGGCAGGCACCCGGCGAGGACGCCGGTGGATTGGAGCGGCAGCTGCTGGATTTGTTCCAGCGCACCCAGGACACCTTTGTCCGCATCGACTGGTACGGCAACGTCCAGTTCCCCCAGGAAAGCCTGCAGGAAAGCCTGGAGCTGCTCCACGGCGCTGCGGACAGCCTGACGGCGGGAAATCTCTCCGCGGCACTGCGGAAGCTCTACGAGATCGACAATAACCGCTATGCCTTCCTGTTTGAGCAGCGGGTGTACCGCCACTTCACCCAGTACGTATTTTCCCAGCCCAAGGAGCGCCTGAAATGGGGCTATCGCCGGATCGTGGGGTATATCAACCTCTACGCCACGGTCAAGAGCCTGCTGGAAAAGAAAGCCCGGGGCATTACGGACTACACGGCGGAAGCGGCCTTCCTGCAAGGCGCGGCCGCCGCCCAGGAGGGCGCCTACCGGGATCTGGTGGGCAGTCTGAACATCAGTGTGGAGGAAATGAAGCGGATGCTCCGCGACTGCCTCCCAGGATAAAGGAACGAATATATGGAAAGCGAATTATACAAAGTTACAAAAAAAGACCTGCCAAAGCTTCAGGCACTGCTGAACAAGTGCTTTGCCTCCGACCCGCTGTACGAGACCCTGATTCCCAACGAGGACGTCCGCAAGAAGCTTTTGCCGAAGCTCTTTGCCTGCGACATGGAGGAATTCTACAAAAACTGCGACATTTTTGCCGACAGCCCGGACTTGAACGGCCTTCTGGTCGTCTCCGACGAGACCGAGCCGTACCATTTCCTCCAATACTACGTTACGGAGCTGGAAGCGGAATTGCAGACGGATGCCTGGCTCATCAAGGAAGACCCTTCCTTAAAAACCCTGTTCCACTTTTTTGCCGCCCGGGACTATCTGAACTCCCACTGGACGACCCAGCTCCACGAGGACAACCGTCTCCATGTGATCTATCTGGCGGTAGACCCCCAGATGCAGCACCACGGCATTGCGGTGAAGCTGCTGAAGGCGGCGGTGGATTATGCGGACAGGCATCACATGATGATGTCCCTGGAGACCCACAATCCCCACAACGTAACGCTTTACCAGCAGTTCGGGTTTGAAATTTACGAGGTTCTGGAAAAGCACTTCCACCTAAAGCAGTTCTGCATGGTGCGCCCGGTTCAAAGCGAGCTTGTCCAGCCCGCAAATCCGGGGAATGCGATTTAACCGAGAACAGAAAATCCCGTCCGCAGTTCGCGGACGGGAATCTTTCTGTTTATGCGCTTTTTTCGGCAGGCCGAACGCCTATCAGCCGTTGCGGACTTCCATGAACAGGCTTTCCATATACCGGGAGGTCTCCTCCGGCAGGTAGTTGAAGCTGGTGCCGGTGGTGAGGGTGTCCGCGTCGGGGTAGGCGACCTCGCTGCCCGCGACCTCCGGATCCATCAGCTCCTTCGCCGCGGTGGAAGGGACGCTGTAGCCCAAGAACGCCATGTTGGCGGAGGAAATCTCCGGGCTGCACAGGAAGTTGATAAAGGCCTCTGCCGCTTCCTTTTCCTGGCAGCAGGTGGGGATGCACATGGCGTCGATGAACATGTTGTAGCCCTGAGCCGTGGGACGGTAGAAGGCCAGATCGGGGTTCTCCTCCACCATGGTCAGATAGTCGCCGGCGTAGTAGGGGGCAATCCAGGCCTCCTCGTTTTCCATGGCGTCAAAAATCTGATCCATGACGTACTGCTGCACCACGGGCTTCTGCTCCGCCAGCTTGGCGGCGCAGGCCTGAAGCTCGGCTTCGTCGGTGGTGTTCACGTCGTAGCCCAGCAGGTACTCGGCAATGCCGAAGGCGTCCCGGGAGTTGTCGAACATCAGGATCTTTCCGGCGTACTTCTCGTTCCACAGCAGCTCCCAGCCGGTGACGTCGGCTTCATCCACGTACTTGGTGTTGTAGATGATGCCCACGGTGCCCCAGGTGTAGGGGACGGAGTATTTGTTCTCCGGGTCGTAGGAAGTGTTCTTGAAGGCGTCGTCGATATACTGGTAGTTGGGGATGTTGCCAAAGTTCAGCTCCTCCAGCATACCCTCCTGCACCATCCGGCCGATCATGTAGTCGGAGGGAATGATCACGTCCACGGTGATGCCGCCGTTGGCAAGCTTGGAGTACATGATCTCGTTGGAGTCGTAGGTGGAATACTGCACGCGGATGTTGGGGTAGGCTTCCTCAAAGGCGGCGATCACATCCAGAGAGCCGTCGTCGCCCTCGGAGATGTACTGTCCCCAGTTGTAGACGTACAGGGTGGTTTTTTTGCTGCTGCCGCAGCCGGAAAGCCCGGCCAGGCAGCTTACGGCAAGCAAGACGGAAAGAACAACGCAAATTACTTTTTTCATGATAATTCTCCTTTATGTCCCGCTGTGGGCAGCGGCTCGTTTTCTGTCCCCGCGGAGCTGAATGAGGTTCATGGTGACCATCAGCACCAGAATCAGCAGGAACAGCAGGGTGAACAGGGCGTAGATTTTCGGATGGAGGGGCTTTTTCGTGTAGGAATAGATTTCCACGGGAAGGGTCACGAAATCCAGCCCGCTGACAAAATAGCTGATGACGAAATCGTCCAGGCTCATGGTAAAGGCCATGATGGCGCCGGATACGATGCCGGGGGCGATCTCATGGAGCGTCACCTTGAAAAACGCCTGCAAGGGCGTGCATCCCAAATCCATGGCCGCGTCCCGGAGAGAGCTGTCCGTCTGCTTGAGCTTGGGCATGACGTTCAGAATCACGTAGGGGAGATTGAAGGTGATGTGGGCGATGAGCAGCGTCCAGAAGGTCAGGCTGTTCCGCTGTCCCAGCATCCGGGTTCCCACGAAGACGAACAGCAGGGAAAGAGACACGCCGGTGACGATATCCGGGTTCGTCATGGGAATGTTGGTCAGCGTCATGGCGGCCTTGCGCAGCCTGGGGTTCAGGTTGTAAATGCCCAGGGATGCCACCGTGCCGAAGACCGTGGCGATGAAGCTGGCGAGGATCGAGACAAGCAGAGAATTCCCCAGCAGCTTCAGAAGCGCCCTGTCCCGGAACAGACGGGCGTATTGCTGCAAGGTAAAGCCTTCAAACTGGGTGACGTCCTTGCCCGTATTGAACGACGCCACGATCAGCACCGCCATGGGAACGTACAGGAAAACGAAAATCAGAACGGTGAGAATGCGGTTGGCTCTTTTCATACGATGACACCGCCTTCCTCATTGTCGCCGCCGAAGCGGTTCATGATGCCGGTGCAGATGAATACCAGAATCATCAGCACCAGACTCAGCGCCGCGCCCAGATTGGGGTTGTTGCCCTGCTTGAACTGGCGCTCGATCACGTCGCCGATGAGCACCGTGTCCGTACCGCCCAGCTTCTGGGAGATATAGAAGGTGGATACCGCCGGGACAAACACCATGGTCATGCCGGAGAGAATGCCGGGAACGCTCAGCGGCAGCACCACCCGGGAGAACACCTGGGTGCTGTTGCAGCCCAAGTCCTCCGCCGCCTCAATGAGCCGGGAGTCGATCTTGACGATGACGCCGTACAGAGGCAAAATCATATAGGGCAGATAGTTATACACCATGCCAAGAATGACCGCGCCGGGGGTGCGGATGAGCCGCAGCCGGCCGATGCCGATGGCGTCGAGAATATTGTTGATGATGCCGGTGTCCTGCAACAGCCCGACCCATGCCAGGGTGCGCAGCAGGAAGCTCATGCACATGGGCAGCATCACCAGCATATACAGGAACTTCTGGGCGGTCTGGCTCCGGTGGGCGATGTAGTAGGCTGTGGGATAGCCCAGCAGCAGGCAGATAAAGGCTGACGCCACCGCGTAGAAGATGGACTGCCACAGAACTCCCCAGTACAGGTTCAGACCCCGGAGGTTCACCAGGCTGAATTCCCCTGTAGACGGGTCGGTAAGGGCATAGTAGCACACCACCCCAAGAGGAATCAGCGTGAACACCACCATCCATATTAAATATGGGGTGCTGAGCAGGATAGACTTATTCTTCTTCATCTTCGGCATCCTCCGTCAGCTCGTCATACTCGGCGGAGTAGGAGCTGTAGTCGCCAAAGAGACCTGAATATTCGCTCTTGTGCATGATGTGAATGTCTTCCGGGTTCAGGCGGATGCCGATGGTCTCGCCCACGCCGTGGTAGTCCGTGGTCTGGATGAGCCACTTGAAGCCCTTGAACTCCACGATGATGTCGTAGTTGAGACCCTTGAAGGTAATGCCCGTGACGGTGCCGACAAGATGACTCTGGGCGGGCTGCACGATGTCAATGTCCTCCGGACGGATGACCACGTCCACCGGCTCGTTGGGGGCAAAGCCCTTGTCCACGCACTCAAAGACCCGGCCGAAGAACCGAACCCTGAAGTCTTCCAGCATGACGCCGTCCAAGATGTTGCTTTCGCCGATAAAGTCCGCCACAAAGGCGTTCTTCGGCTCGTTATAGATATCCTCCGGTCTGCCGATCTGCTGGATCCGGCCTTTGTCCATGACCACCACGGTATCGGACATGGAAAGGGCTTCCTCCTGATCGTGGGTGACATAGATGAACGTGATGCCGGTGGTCTGCTGGATGCGTTTCAGCTCGATCTGCATATCCTTGCGCAATCGCAGATCCAGGGCTGCCAGGGGTTCGTCCAGCAGCAGCACCTTCGGCTGGTTGACCAATGCCCGGGCGATGGCAACCCGCTGCTGCTGGCCGCCGGACAGACTGTCCACGCTGCGGTTTTCGTAGCCCTTCAGGCTGACGATTTCCAGCATTTCATTGACCCTGCGGTCAACCTCGGTCTTGGGCAGCTTCGCTACCTTCAGGCCGAAGGCGATGTTGTCGTACACATCCAGGTGCGGGAAAAGGGCATAACGCTGGAACACGGTGTTGATCTGCCGTTTGTAGGGCGGAACGTCGTTGATGACCTTCCCGTCAAACGTCACCGTGCCGGAAGTGGGCGTCAGAAAGCCACCGATGATCCGAAGCGTTGTGGTCTTGCCGCAGCCGGAGGGGCCGAGCAGTGTGAGGAATTCGTGATCGTTGAAATAAAGATTGATGCCGTCGAGAATACGCTCCCCGTCGAACTCCATGGTTAAGTCCTGGAGTCTGATGAGTTCCTTGGACATTATCCTCCCCCGTTTCTGTTTTTTGTGTTTACGCCGAAATACGACAGATACTACTATACCGTAAATTTTTGCAATGTCAATGGATTCTATCCGTTTTTTCCCGGGAAAGTTTCGCTTTTTCCGCTGTCCCCGCGGCGCGGACGGGCAGGAAGGCAAAAACCGGGTCGCGGCAAACGGAATGTCTGCTGCGACCCGGCATGTTCGGGGATTTTTGTTATGCCGCCGGAGCGGTAACGGCGGTGGTTTCCGGGGCGGTTTCGGATGCGGTTTCCTCCGGGACGGTGCTTGAAACGTAGGTTTCCGGATGGCTGGCCAGGTCCTGATAGTAGGCGTCCCGGTCGGCCTTCTGCTGCTCCAGATACGTCCGGCATTTCTCCATGCCTGCGCCTACAATGGAGTCCGTGCGCTCCATGGACTTCTTCGCGAAGGACAGCATGGTATCGTTCAGATGGAAAAGCTCCGCCCACTGATCCTCCTTTTCTTCGTCCAGCGGCAGGATGTTGTACTGCTTCGCCCCGTCGGTGCGCATGTTCACCCAGGTGGGCAGCGCCTCCACGCTTTGCAGGTACACGGTGCCGTCGGAATACTTTTCAAAGGTGACGGTGAACAGAATGCCGTCCTCCGTATAATAAGGGGGCGCGGCGGAAATATAGCCGTTTCTCTGGTTGGACACGGCGTTGCCCAGGGAGTAGATGACCACGGTCTTGTGGCTCTCGTCAACGGTGCTGGTGAGAAGATCCACCGGCTGCACCACATGGGGGTGTCCGCCCACAATCACGTCGAAGCCCAGGTCGCACAGCTTCTGCGCCATGGTGTCCTGAAGGGAGTTCTCTTTAATATTGTATTCCACGCCCCAGTGAATGAACATCATGGTGGCTTCCGCGCCGTCCGCCTTCATCTGCTCCAGAATCTGCTCCGACGCGGTGTACAGCTTGTCGGGGTTATTGTTGAGAAAGTAGTTCATCTGCCCCTCGTCCTTGATGGGGGTAAGGCCGTTGAGGGAGAAGGAGGTGCCGTTGCTGCCATATGCCCAGGTGTAGCACACCATGCCGATCTTGATGCCGTTCACGTCTACCACGGCGTACTTCGGCTCGTCGGCGTTCAGCTGGGAGCCGAGGGCGGTCAGCCCCTTGCCCCGGATGACCTCTATGGTGCGGGTGATGCCGGAGGCCATGGTGTCACCCGCGTGGTTGTTGGCGGTGAGCAGCATGTCGTAGCCCGTGTCCACCACGCTGTCGATCAGCGCGTCGGGGCAGTTGAAGGCAGGGTTGCCCTGATAGGGGTAGTCGTCGCCGCCGAAAGTGGTTTCCAGGTTGGCGATGGCATAGTCCAGCCCGGACACGATGTCTTTCACATAGCGGAAAATGGAGCTGAAATCATAGCTTCCGTTGCTTTGCAGGCAGGTGTCGAACACCGGCTTGTGCATCAGCAGATCGCCCATGGTGCCGACGGATGCCGTGGCCACCACATGCTCCGGTTCCGGGAGAGTCGTTTCCGGGGGCTGCGTTTCGGTTTCCGTCGGCTCTGTCCGGGGGGCGGTGGGAAGGGTGTAAATCTGCGTCTCCGTCCGGACGGGGGGCTGGGGCGTTTTATTCACCAGATTGACGCACATAAAGATCACAAGACCCGTCAGCGCGATCATGACGAAAATCAGTACGGTCAGCAGCACCGTGACCGCTGAACTGTTCCCCTTTGTTTTTTTGGACATGGATGTTTCTCCTTTGCAGTATGGAAGTCAGGCTGCTTCCTCGGTGGGGACAGCGGGAGCTTCCCGCGCCTGCTTTTCCTGGGTGTAGTAGCTTCGGCATTGCTCCAGTCCCGGGCCGACGATGCTCATGGTGCGGTCGTAGGATGCCACGGCATTGGCAAGCGCGGCGGCGTCCAGGCCGTACAGGCTCTGCCATTCCTCCCGCCGGGCGTCTTCCAGCGGGACGATGCTGTATTCCTGTTTTTCGTCCACGCTGCGCAGGATGACCCAGGTGGGCATCACGTTCACGTCGGCGACATGCACGGCGCCGTCGGCGTATTTTTCAAAGGTGACGGTGAATACTGCGCCGTCTTCGGTGTGGCCGGTGTTCAGGGTCATCAGGTCCCGGCGCTGGTTGGATACGGCGTTGCCAAGGGAGTAGATGACCGCCGTTTTGTGCCGGGAGTCAACGCCGCTGGTCAGCAGCTCCATGGGCTCCACCACGTGGGGATGTCCGCCGACAATCACGTCCACGCCCAGGTCGCACAGCTTCTGGGCGATCATCCGCTGGGCGGCGTCCGCCTGGAGGGAATACTCCGTTCCCCAGTGGATGTACAGCATGGTGGCCTCCGCGCCGTCTTCCTGCATTTGGGACAGAAGAGACTGTACCTCGGAATAGAAGGCGTCCAGATTGGTTTCCACGAAGTAATTCACCAGACCTACCTGGGCGACCTCCGGCTCAAAATTCAGGGAGGGACGCCCGTTCACCTCGCTGGTGGCGTAGGTGTAGGCCGCCATGCCCACCTGGATGCCGTTCATGTCCACCACGGCGTACTTGGGTTCCTCGTCGCTGAGCTGGGTACCCAGCGGGGTCAGACCCATTTCCCGCACCCGCTTCACCGTGCGCAGAACGCCCTCGGTGGTGGTGTCGGAGCAGTGGTTGTTGGCGGTGAGCAGCATGTCGATTCCCGCGTCCTTCGCCGCCTCCACGATCTCGTCGGGGCAGTTGAAGTCGGGGTAGCCCTGGTAGGGGTAATTATCGCCGCCCAGAGTGGTTTCCAGATTGGCGACGGAATAGTCATAACTCGCAGTATATTCTGCCACGTAGCGGAAAATCGATGCAAAATCGTAGCCGCCGTCCTCTGTCGTGCAGGCGGTGATGACAGGCTTGTGCATCAGCAGATCGCCCTGAACGCCCACGGTGGCGGAGGCGACCGGCTCTAAGGGCTGAGCCGCTTCCGTCGTTGGCGGGGTGGTCGGGGCGTCGTCAGGCTTTCCCTTGCCCAGGGAGCGGACAATGAGAACCACAGCGACGATGGCCACCAGCACCAGCGGCAGCAGCTTCAGCGCGGTATTCCGACGGGGTTCCTGTCTTGCGTATTTCGGTTTATGTGCCATGGGATTCCTCCTGGAAGATATCGGTAAGGTAATGTACGGTATGGACGGCCTGTCCTCCGCGCAGGTACACGCGGGGCACCCGCCGGCTGATACCGCAGGCAAATTCGTAGTTGAAGCTTCCGGCCGCGGCGGCAATGTCCTCCATGGAAATGGTTTCATCGCCGTCCGTCCCGATGAGGGTGACGGTGTCTCCCGCCTGAACGCCGGGGATATCGGTCACGTCCACCATCATCTGATCCATGCAGATCCGCCCCAGAATGGAGGCGCGCCTCCCGCGGATCAGGACGTAAAACCGTCCGGACAGACTGCGGCGGTAGCCGTCGGCGTAGCCGACGGGGACGGTGGCCACCACGGTGGGGCGGCTGGTGACGAAGGTGCCGCCGTAGCTGATCTCCCGTCCCGGGGGCAGGGGCTTCACGTAGGAGACCCGGCTGAGCAGACGCATGGCGGGGGTCAGGGGGAGAAGGCCGGCGTCCACCTCGTCGCTGGGGTACAGGCCGTAGGTGACGATGCCGGAGCGCACCATTTCATAGTGGCGGTCGAAGTTCATCAGCCCGGCGGAATTGTTCAGGTGGCGGATGGGAATGCGGACGCCCCGGCGCTTCAGCATGGCGTCGAAGGCGTCAAAGCGCTCCGCCTGGGCGCGGGCGCGGCTGAGATCCCAGCAGTCGGCGGTGGCAAAATGGCTGAACAGCCCCTCTGGGGTCAGCCCCGGCAGGGCGGCAATTTCGGCGCAGACGTCGGCGTCGGCTTCCGTCACCTGAAAGCCGATGCGGCTCATGCCTGTGTCCACGGCAAAGTGAAAGGCGGCGGAACCCCCCGCTTCCACGGCCGCCCGGGACAGGGCTTCCCCGTCCTCCCGGCGGAAAATGGCGGGACGGATCCCGAGATGAACGGCGTCGGGGAAAGCCTGCGGCGGCGTGTAGCCCAGAATCAATATCGGCCGGGTGATCCCGGCGTCCCGCAGCTCCAGCGCTTCCGACATGGAACTGACGCCGAAGAAGGCGCACCGCTTTTCCAGCAGCCGGGCAACGGGAACCGCGCCGTGGCCGTAGGCGTCGGCCTTGATGACGGCCATCACCGGCACCCCGGCCTTGCGCCGCACTGCGTCAAAATTGGAAGAAACGGCGTCCAGGTCAATAATCGCCCGGGTGCAGTCGTGGGACATATTCCATCAGGTTCCTTTCGTGCAAAGCGGCGGAATTCTGCGGTTTCCTGCCGGCATACGGGTAAGTGTCTCTTATCTTACCATAGAAAGTAACAAAAGTAAACACACAAAGTCTTAAGGTTTCCTTGCTTTTCCGGCGGGGAAATGGTATAATTTCCGTAATCCGGGAGGGAGGGGTACCCATGGCACGAACGGACAATTATCTCATTCAGGCGCAGCAGGCCAAGGCCTGTTTTCTGACCTATGACGCGGAAGCGCTGGCAAAAAAGCTGAACGCAAAGCTGGACGCGGAGTACCTGTATACCACATTTTTCGGTCAAAGCTACCGGGTCTCCCGGAAAACCGGGGACATCCAGCGCCTGGAAGACGGCGCGTGGCGGGACGGCAACAGCTATGAGGAGGTCATGACCCTGCTTGACCTGATCTGCGACAGCCGGGAAGACCGCCGCGTCAGCGGGCGGTGGAAGGCCATGCAGGACTTCGGCCTGCAATTTCACCAGAAGCTGCTGGAAGACGGTCATGACCCCTGGGCGGAGCGGTTCCAGAACGAGCTTCCCGCCTTCCGCAGGGCGTGTCTGGCGCTGGGCGGAAAGCCTCTTCCCGTGGGGGATGCGGCCTATGCCTTTGAGATTTTTGACGGCCTGGGCATCGCCGTCCAGCTGTGGCTGGGGGACGAGGAGTTCCCGCCGAATCTGCGCTTTTTGTGGGATGAGAACGCGGGTCAATACATCCGCTACGAGACCATGTACTTCGCCAAGGCACTGCTGCTGACGAGAATCGCGGGGAAGATGGAAGAATCGTAAAGCAGTTGACGGAGCGTATCGGCAAAGATACGCTCCGTTTCTCGTGTCAATATACGAACCCCCTTGGCTCTCCCTTTGGGAGAGCTGTCACCGCAGGTGACTGAGAGGGCTTTGCAGCCTGGTATACCCTCTCCGTCTTCGCTGCGCTCAGACACCTCTCCCAAAGGGAGAGGCAAGGGGGCTTGCATGCAATGATACAAGAACAGGCACAGCGGGCTATCCCTCTGTGCCTGTTTGCTATGTCTGAAAATCAATACTTGGGATTGGAACCCCAATGGTTGTCGCCGGTGCTGTCCTGGCAGTACCAGACGAGTAAAATGATCGAACCCACCACGGGAATCAGGTTCAGCAGATACCAGGTACCGGGTCTGCCGATGTCGTGCAGGCGGCGGACACTGATGGCGATGGTGGGAATCAGAACCACCAGAGACCAGATCCAGGCGTAGTCCTTCAGAATCCCGGTGGCCAGACTGCCGGCAACGGCACAGAACAGAACCGACCACCAATACTCGCTTCTTCTGGAGCGGGTGTTGAAGTCTGCATATTTGGTGAAGAACAGCCGGATGGCGTCGATGAAGTTCACGGAAGGCTTCGGCTCCCGGTTCTGGGTGTAGGTGACGTAGCCGCCGGCCACCTGCCGCGCGCCGCATCCGTCGCAGAACTGTGCGCCGTCGGGCAGCTGCTTGCCGCAATTCTCACAATACATAAATATCTCTCCTCTTTACATTTATTTTAGCGGGCTTTCCCGCAGTGGTACGTAGTTTATCCCTTCACGCTTCCGTCGGGGTTGAACAGGGGCAGCTTTTCCAGATAGACGAGGTCGGAACGCTCCTGGGCGTCGCCCTCGGCCAGAACGGCCATGCGCCCGCAGATGATGCCGCCGGCCGCTTCCACCAAAGTTTCCAGCGCCTTCAGGCTCTCGCCGGTGGAGATCACGTCGTCCACGATGAGGATCCGCTTGCCCTTCATCAGCGCGGCGTCCGCGCCGTCCAGGTACAGCTTCTGCTCCTTGGCGGTGGTGATGGAATTGACGGAAACGCTGAAAATGTCCCGCATGTACAGCTTGGGGGCTTTCCGCGCCAGGATGTACTTCTTGTCCCCGGCCTGACGAGCCATTTCGTGAGCCAGAGGAATGCCCTTGGCCTCGGCGGTGATGATGTAGTCATATTCCGGCGCACGCTTTAACAGCTCCCGGGCGCAGGCCACGGTCAGCTCCTGGTCGCCGAAAATCACGAACCCGGCGATGTACAGGGAATCGCTTACCGGGCAGATGGGCAAGTCCCGATCAAGACCCGCAATGTTCATATGATAATACATAGAATTTCCGCTCCTTTTTTCTGGAAAATATCCTAATTCATTATACCGCCCGAGCAGAAAAAGTCAAGGGCAACACGGCGCAATTCGGCAAAGGAAAAGAATTGGGAAAACCGTGAGATTCCGGATTGCTTTTTTCGCCCCGGCGTGCTACCATACTCATACAAAGATATTCGGCTTGAAAAGGAGAACGACCATGTTTTACAAAAACGCGCGAATTTTCACCTCCGATTTCCGGTTCCATACCGGTGCCTTTGCCGTGCGGGACGGCCTGTTCGGTGAAGTCCTCCCCGAAAACGTCCCTGCTGACGCCGTTGACCTTGGCGGCGCTACCGTCATTCCCGGCTTGATTGACGTCCACAGCCACGGCAATTCCGGCGCGGATTTCTCCGACGGTGACTATGAGGGCTTAAAACGGATGGCCGCCTTCTATGCAAAGTGCGGCGTTACCTCCTTCGCCCCCGCATCCATGACCCTGCCCTACGATGTGCTGGAAAAGGCCTTCGCCACGGCCAGGCAGCTCCACGCCGAAGCCCCCGAGGGGCTGTCCCGTCTCATGGGCATCCAGATGGAGGGGCCTTACTTCTCCTACAAAAAGCGGGGCGCCCAGAACCCCGACTACCTGAAGGAACCGGATTTTGAGGGCTTTCAGAAGCTGTACGAGGGCTGCGGCGGGCTTATCCGCATTGTGGATGTCGCCCCCGAGCTGCCCGGCGCGGCGGAATTCGTCGCCAAGGCCAAGACACTTTGCACCGTCTCCATCGCCCACACCGACTCCGACTATGACCATGCCAGAGCCGCCATCGACGCCGGTGCCACTCACCTGACCCACCTGTACAATGCCATGCCCCCCATCCACCACCGCAACCCCGGCGTCATCCCCGCTGCGGTGGAGACTCCGGGCGTTCAGGCCGAGATCATCTGCGACGGCTACCATATCCACCCCGCCGCCGTCCGTCTGGCCTTCACCATGTTCCGCGACCGGATGGTGCTGATCTCCGATTCCGGCCGCTGCGCCGGTGAGCCGGAGGGAACCAGGTTCCAGCTGGGCGGCCAGGACGCATGGCTCCGGGGCGGCGTGGCCAAGCTGGCCGACGGCACCATTGCCTGCTCCGCCACCAATCTGTGGACTTGCCTGCAAAACGTCCTTAAGTGGAACGTCCCCGAGGAGGAGGCCGTCCGCGCGGCGACCTTCAACCCCGCCAAGGCCATCGGCGCGGCGGACAGGGTCGGCACCATCGAGACCGGCAAGCTGGCAGACTTCGTCGTCACCAACGGGGATTACACCCGGAAGCGGGTGTTCATCGGCGGAAAGGAAATCTGACGGCAGCTTTACACGTACATGTTCGGCAGGCTCCCCCGTTTCAGGGGAGCCTGCCCAGTCCTGCCCGATTTTGACAAAATTATGATTTGAGGTTTTTATGTATCATCGTTACATCGGAGACAGGGCGTTTTACCGCCGTGTCTTTGGGGTGGCCGTCCCCATTATCATCCAAAACGGCATTTCCAACTTTGTATCCCTGCTGGACAACATTATGGTCGGCCAGGTCGGCACCGTTCCCATGAGCGGCGTTTCCATCGTCAACGGCCTGCTGTTCGTGTTCAACCTGTGTGTCTTCGGCGCAAGCTCCGGCGCGGGTATCTTCACCGCCCAGTTCTACGGCTCCAAGGATGACGAGGGCATCCGCCACACCTTCCGGTTTAAGTTCCTGATCTGTATCGTCATCTCTCTGGTGGGCGCGGCTATTTTCCTGCTGGGCGGCTCTCAGCTGATCGGGCTTTACCTCACCGGCGAGGGCGAGGCCGCCACCGCCGCCGGGGCGTTGGATCATGGCCTGAAATACCTGGCCATCATGCTCTGGGGCTTTTTGCCCTTCGCCCTGACCAACACCTATTCCAGCACCCTCCGGGAGACTGGGGAGACCTTCATCCCCATGCTGGGCGGCATTGCGGCGGTGTTCGTGAATCTGGTGCTGAACTACATCCTGATTTTCGGCAAATTCGGCGCGCCGGAGCTGGGCGTGGAGGGCGCGGCCATTGCCACGGTCATCTCCCGGTACGTGGAGCTTGCCATCGTGGCGGGGTGGACCCACAGCCACAAGGCCCGCAACGCATTTCTCGTGGGCGCGTACCGCTCCATGTACATCCCCGGCAAGCTGCTGAAATCCATCACCGTCAAGGGGATGCCCCTGCTGGCCAACGAATTCCTCTGGTCCAGCGGCATGGCCATTCTGAACCAGTGCTACTCCACCTGCGGACTGGACGTGGTGCCGGCCATGAACATTTGCAGCACCCTGTTCAACCTGGGCAGCGTCGTCTATCTTTCCATGGGCAATTCCGTGGGAATCATCATGGGGCAGATGCTGGGCGCGGGGCATTCTGAGGAGGACGTGCGGGACACCAACCGAAAGCTCATCGCCGTGTCCATTGCGTCGGGCGTCGTGTTCGGCGGCCTGATGGCGGCGGTTTCCGAGGTGTTCCCCGGAATCTACAATACCACCGACGCCGTGCGGCATCTGGCGGCGCAGCTGATCTGGATTTCCGCCGTGATGATGCCCTTTGGCTCCTATCTCAACGCCACCTATTTTACCCTCCGTTCCGGCGGACAGACCTTTGTGACCTTCCTGTTTGACAGCTGCTTCATGTGGGTGTTCTGCGTGCCGCTGGCTTTTGGCCTGAGCCGGTTTACGAGCCTGCCTATTCTGCCGCTGTACGCCATCTGCCAGGCCACTGACTTTATCAAATGCATCATTGGCACAGTTATGCTGAAGCAGGGCAAGTGGATTCAGAATCTGACGGTCTGACCCATCTATAGACAAAGCCGACAGCGGTTTCGCTGTCGGCTTTTCCGATACGGTTTACTTATGCAGGAAGGAGAATAGCCCCTTCTTTTCGTAGGGCGCGGAGGTGATGCCGCCCACCTGATAGCCGGTGGCGTTGATCGCTTCCCGGAGCTTATCCGCGTCCAGCGGCTCATCGGACAGAATGACGGTCTCGCCCTTCCCGTGGGAGGAGGTGACCTTCTGAATGTTCAGCGCACTGCGGACGGCGTCGTTTACATGGGCTTCGCACATGGAACAGGCCATACCGGATACCTGCACGGTTGTCTGAATCATAATAACCCTTCTTTCTGAAAGTCTTGTCCATAGTATAGCACAATATTGGGTTAGCGTCAACTAACCCAGAGAAAAATGACCGTGCTTGCGGAGCGTGACAAAATTTGGTATACTGAGCCTGAAAGGAAGTGTTTTCCGTGGGGTGCGATTGTCATATTCACATGGTTCTGGACGGCGCGGACTGGAAGCGGGCGATTGCCCGGCATTCCGGGGGCGTTCAGGAGGCTTGGATTCGCCGGGTGCTGGAAGTCTACCAAAAGCTGGGCTTTTCCTACCTCCGGGACGGCGGCGACCGCTGGGGCGTGGGGGCGAAAGCCCGGTCGCTGGCAGGGGAGTACGGTATCACCTACCGCACGCCGCTGTCTCCCCTGTGCGCCCAGGGACACTACGGCGGTTTCATTGGGGAAAAGTACGAAAATCTCTCCCAATATGCCGCCAAGGTCTCCCAGAAACGGACGGAAGGCGCGGATTTTATCAAAATCATGATCTCCGGCCTGATGGATTTTGACCGTTTCGGCGTGCTGACCGAGGACGGGCTGCCCCCGGAAACCATCCGGGAGCTGATCCATATCGCCCACGAGGAGGGCTTCGCCGTAATGGCCCACGCCAACGGCGCCCGGACGGTAGAGGCCGCGGCGCAGGCCGGTGTGGACTCCGTGGAGCACGGCGCGTACCTGGACGCGGACGCCCTTCACGCCATGCGCGAAAACGGTACGGTGTGGGTGCCGACGCTGTCCACCATCGGGAATCTCCGGGGGACAGGGCGCTTTGACGAGACCGCCGTGGCGGCGATTCTGGAAAGCGCCATGGAAAATGTATCCGCCTTTGCGTCCATGGGCGGCCTCATCGCCCCCGGAACCGACGCGGGAGCCTGGGCAGTTCCCCACGGAAGCCTGTCGGAATACGCCCTGCTGGGGCAGGCGCTGGGGAAGAATGCGGAGAGTATACTGAGCCGGGGCGCGGCGGAAATCCAGAGAAAGTTTTGATGAACGGTCATATGGAGGACGCTATGGAATACTTTGCAAAATCCCCGAACGCGAAGGGGCATAGCCGAAGTTCATAGGCGATTCAAGCTTTGTCACCCCTCGCGGAGGGGTGGGAGCAGAAATGGATAATACTATTTCTTAATAAAATGATTTCATCATTTTATTTAGGGTCTATCTGAAAACCGGGAATATGACCAACAGCGAGGGATTTTTCGCCTGATGAAGCCATTTTTCCGCAGGAATACTTTGTGTATTACAAGGGAAAATGGTGCACAGCAGGCGGAAAAGACCCGCTGTTTGGGCATGTTGACGGTTTTCAGATAGACCCTAAGAAATAGTATTATTCAAGTTGTTCGGAATCCAGGAAAATGCTTTCCCTGCGCAGCTTGTCCCAGCGGAATTCTCCCGCAAGCTCCCGGGCGGAAACCGGCTCGTTCCTCTCAATCAGCCCGGCACAGAAGGCCAGCGTGCCGATGAGCTTTTCCGGAGTGACGCGGGCGCGAAGCTGCCCCAAATCCAGATCCTTGTCCCGCTTACTCAGGCGGCGGCCGTCCGGGGCAAGAAGCATGGGGACGTGGGCATAGGCCGGATGGGGGAAGCCCAACAGCTCCTGCAAATACATCTGCCGGGGGGCGGAGCTGAGTAAATCCATCCCCCGCACCACCTCGGTGACCCCGGCTTCCCCGTCGTCCACGGTGACGGCAAGCTGGTAGACATAGACGCCGTCTGCCCGGCGCACCACCATGTCTCCGCAGTCGGTGGCGAGATTGCATGCATAATGCCCCTGCACCCAATCTTCCACTGTCCACACCCTGTCCGGCACCCGAACCCGCCACGCAGGGGCGCGGTGAAAGGCGGAACGCTGCGCCTCCGTCAGATTCCGGCAGGTGCCGGGGTAGACGTAGGTGCCGTCGGATAAGTGGGGGGCGTTGACGCTGTGAAGCTGGCTGCGGGTGCAGTAGCAGGGGTACAGCAGCCCCATTTGGGCGAGCCTGTCAAAATACGTATCGTAAACGGCACTCCGCGCGCTTTGGGGCGGCGTTTCCCGGTCGTAGTCCAGACCCAGCCAGCGCAGGTCTTCCCGGAGAATCCGGGCGTATTCCCCGCTGGTTCGCTGGGTGTCCAAATCCTCCATCCGGAGAACCATTTCCCCGCCCTTGGAACGCACGGACAGCCAGGCCATCAGCGCCGCAAAAACGTTGCCCAGGTGCATCCGCCCGGAGGGGGTGGGGGCAAAGCGCCCTACGGTCTTCAGCTCAGCCATTTTAACCACCACCAGATGATACCGGCGATACCGGCCAGTTCCCCAAGAAGCAGCAGCACAAGACCGCCGGAGCCTTTCCTTCGCTGCTTTTTCCGGCTTTTGCGGTCGGCGATATAATCTTCCGCGTAATAGGCGTCGTCCGTTTCCTCGTCGTCGTAGACCGTGCGGTCGAAGTCCACGGCGTAGTTGACCGGGCGGCTGCTGCGCCGGGTGAGGATTTGGAAATCCTCGCCGTCCTCGTCCACATCTTCCTCGTCTTCTTCCCAATCTTCTTCCAGAAGCTCGTCTTCCATCTGCTGCAGGGCCTTGCCGGGGTCGTCAAAGAATCGCACAGTACATCACTCCCTTTGCCCGTTATTGTACCGGATAGCTTTGCAAATGTAAAGCGGATATTTCCTTTGACGTACAGGCTGCGCTCTGCTATAATAGTACACCGAAATGCGGAAGCTTGGAGGAAGACACCATGAGAATGAGAAAAATGCGGAATCTGGAACCCAGAATGGAAAAATGCGCCGCCTATCGGATCGACCGGCCGGAGACGCTGCGGGGCAGCTGGCGGAGCCTGAAGCCGGACTGCACGGCGCTGTGGGTAGAGGTCGGCTGCGGAAAGGGAAAATTCACCGCCGAGACTGCCCAGGCTAACCCCGACGTGCTGCTCATCGCCGTGGAGCGGTGCCGGGAGGCCATGGTGGTGGCTATGGAGAAGGCCAGAGATATGGCGCTGAAAAACGTGTTCTTCATCGACATGGACGTGGCCAAAATGGAGGAGATTTTTGCTCCTGGGGAGATCGACCGGCTGTTCATCAACTTCCCCGACCCATGGCCCCGGAAGAAGAACGCCAAGCGCCGCCTTACCCATCGGACATTTCTGGACAAATACTGCCGCACCGTCCGGGAGGGCGGGGAGATCCACTTCAAAACCGACAACGCCCCCCTGTTTGCCTACAGCCTGGAAGAATTTGCCGCCTGCGGCCTGGAAGTGAAGAACGTCACTCACGATCTGCACAAGGACGGTATCGTCGGCATCATGACGGGGTACGAGGAAAAATTCCACGCCCTCGGCACTCCCATCAACCGGTGCGAGATCGTATGTAAGCCCTTTGTCCTCCCCTCGGAAGGAAAGAAGCAGACGGAGGAACAGGAAGAGGCATAGGGAAGCTCTGATTAAATCGGCAAGAACTGTGAGCGAGAGATTTTTCGTCCAATCGAGGTATCGAAAGCGGCGGAATACTTTGTGTACCCGCGAGGGGTATGCCGCATCCGTAAGCCGGCTTATGCCGGCAACGGCTGCGCAATATTTCCCGTTTTCGATACCGAAGAGTGGGCGGAAAAGATCCGCTCACAGTCGCAGACGATTTATTCAGAGGTTCCCTAATCCCCTTTTACAGGAGGAACCATTATGAGCTATTACGCGGGCAGCTGTGACGTTGCCGTGATCGGGGCGGGACACGCGGGAATCGAAGCCGCCCTTGCCGCCGCCCGGCTGGGTAACCATACCATTCTCTTTACCATCAACCTGGACGCCGTGGGAAATATGCCCTGCAACCCCGCCATCGGCGGCACCGGAAAGGGACACCTGGTGCGGGAGCTGGATGCGCTGGGGGGTGAGATGGGCGCGGCGGCCGACCATGCCTGTATCCAGTACCGGATGCTGAACCGGGGCAAAGGCCCCGCCGTCCATTCCCTCCGGGCTCAGGCCGACCGGGTAAAATACCGGCAATATATGAAGCACACACTGGAATTGCAGGAAAATCTGGAGCTGAAACAGGCGCAGATCGTGGAAATTCTGACCGCAGAGGGCGCCGTCACCGGCGTGCGCACCCAGCTGGGGGCGCAGTACGGCGCGAAGGCCGTGGTCATCGCCACGGGAACGTACTTGGACAGCACCGTCATCACCGGCCAGAGCGTCATTCCCTCCGGCCCCGACGGGATGCACCCCAGCGTGGGACTGGCGGACAATTTGCGCGCTCTTGGGCTGCACCTTCGCCGCTTCAAAACCGGCACGCCCCCCCGGGTCAACCGCCGGAGCATCGATTTTTCCAAAATGGAGGTGCAGCCGGGGGACGAGACGGCGGAGCCGTTTTCCTTCCGCACCACCCACAAGGTCAACAATTCCGCCGTGTGCTACCTGACCTACACCAACGAGGAGACCCACCGGATCATCCGGGAGAACCTGTACCGCAGTCCCATGTACGACGGCACCATCTCCGGCGTCGGCCCCCGGTACTGCCCCAGCATCGAGACGAAGATCGTCCGCTTTGCCGACAAGCCCCGGCACCAGCTGTTCATCGAACCCTGCGGGCTGGACACCGAGGAAATGTACATTCAGGGCTTCTCCTCCAGCCTGCCCGAGGACGTGCAGCTTGCCATGCTGCGCACCGTGGCGGGGCTGGAACACGCGGAAATGATGCGCCCCGCCTATGCCATCGAATACGAGTGCGTCGATCCCACCCAGCTGAAGCCAACACTGGAAACCAAGCTGGTTTCCGGCCTGTACGGCGCGGGGCAGTTCAACGGCACCTCTGGCTACGAGGAAGCTGCCGCCCAGGGGTTGGTGGCGGGCATCAATGCCGCTCTGAAAATTCAGGGCAGGCTCCCCTTGATTCTCACCCGGGACACCAGCTACATCGGCACCCTCATCGACGATCTGGTGACCAAGGGAACGGAGGAACCCTACCGCATTATGACCAGCCGGTCGGAGTACCGTCTGCTGCACCGACAGGACAACGCCGACCAGCGTCTGACCCGCATCGGCGGCCAGATCGGCCTGATTCCTCCGGAGCGGGTACAGGCGGTGGAGGAAAAGTACGCCCAGGTGCGCCGGGAGGTGCAGCGGCTGGAGGGCAGCGGCGTTCCCGCGTCGGAGCGGCTCAACGCCATGCTGGAGGGGAAGGGGACAGCCCCCGTGGCCAATTCCGCCCGTCTGGCCGACCTTCTGCGCCGCCCCCAGGTGAGCTACGCCGACATCGCTCCCTTCGACCCGGAGCGGCCGGAGCTGAGCGCCGCCGTCACCGACGAGGTGGAAATTCAGATCAAGTACGCGGGCTATCTGACCCGGCAGGAAAAGCAGGTGGAGGAATTCAGGAAGGAAGAGGCCCGCCTTCTCCCGGAAAATCTGGATTACGCCGCCATCCCCGGCCTGCGGCTGGAGGCGCGGGAAAAGCTCGCCGCCATACGTCCGATGTCCATCGGTCAGGCGGGCAGAATCTCCGGCGTCAGCCCGGCGGACATCGCGGTGCTGCTGATCTATCTGGAGCAGACAAATGGGTAGCAGACTGCGTGAATCCAACCCGGACGTGCAATCGGTATTTTTGCTGAAAAAGAATAGGAGCAACCATGAAACAAAATAGAAAACTGACGAAAGTCTTGCTGATGGTGTATCTGCTGGCGCTGACATGGATCATACTGTTCAAGCTTCAGATGGATTTTTCCAACCTGCGGGACATGAACTACAGAAGCGTCAATCTTATCCCCTTTGCGGGTTCGGGAATCGTAAATGACAGGGTAGACGTGTCCGAAATTCTGCTGAATGTCGCCGCCTTTGTGCCCTTTGGCATTTATGTTTCCATGCTGAAGCCCGATGGGGGATTCTGGAAAAAGGTTTTGCCGATTTTCTGCGTAAGCCTTTTTTACGAGGTCATGCAGTATGTTCTCGCAATCGGCGGGAGCGATATCACCGACCTGATCGGGAACACATTGGGCGGCGTGGTCGGAATCGGTGTGTTTGCCGTGTTGTACCGGCTGTTTGGCAGAAAGGTTATCAAAGTTCTGAACGTTCTGGCGCTCATTGGAACGGTTGCCGCAGTTGCGTTCCTGGCATTGCTGGTCATTGCGAATCTGTAGACAGCAACAGCGGGTTGCTTGCCAGCGTGGGAATCCTGTGGTACAGTTATGCCAAGGAGGTGCTTTTCATGGATACAAAGGATGTTTTGTATAACTTAAGAGCAAAAAAGGGACTGTCTCAGGACGAGCTGGCGGAAAAAGTTTTTGTCACGCGGCAGGCGGTGTCCCGCTGGGAAACCGGGGAAACGACGCCGAACGTGGAAACGCTGAAGCTGCTGTCCAAATTCTACGACGTTTCCATCAACACGCTGCTGGGGTCTCCCAGACAGCTGATCTGCCAGTGCTGCGGAATGCCGCTGGAGGATTCCACCCTCAGCCGGGAAACCGACGGCTCTTTCAACGAGGAATACTGCAAGTGGTGCTACGCGGGCGGAAAATTTACCTATTCCAGCAAGGAGCAGCTGATCGATTTCTGCGCAAAGCACATGGCAAGCGAAAGCTGGCCGGAGCAGCAGGTTCGCGCCCATATGGAAGCGCTGGTTCCTACATTGAATCACTGGAAATAATCGCAAAAACCTCTGCCTGACATTTAATGGGTGGTCGTAAAACAATACATGGAGCGTATCTGTACAGATACGCTCCATTTCTTATTCCAACATGCTATGTAGCGGGGACTGAAGTGTACCCCATGTCAAGGACATTTTAATTCTGAGGGGTAGAAAAATTTACG
>URBH01000028.1 GCA_900546075.1 uncultured Eubacteriales bacterium
GTCCACTTTTCAGGGATACCCCTCACCCTCCGTGTCCATTTTTATGGGTACAGTTCACTGCGCTCGGCCACCTCTCCCAAAGGGAGAGGCAAGGGGTTTTGCGTATGCGGAAGAAGACTGCCCTTACGTCCGCAGCAGCTCCCGGAAGCCGGGGCTGAAAAATTCTCCGCCTTCGGCGTCCACCCACATGGCTTCGGCGTTGTAGCGTGTCAGCAAAGTCTGTCCCTCCTCCTGGGGCATCAAGAAAAGCGCCGTGGACAGGGCGTCGGCAATGCCGGAATCGGCGCACACCACGGTGACGGAACGCCAGTACCGTGACGGCATCAGGGTTTCCGGGTCGATGATGTGGTGGTAGTATTCCCCGTCCACCAGATAGGTGCGCTGATAATCGCCGCTGGTGACCACGCTGCCCCCGGTGACATTGACGGTGTGCAGATAATCGTCGCCGCCGTCCGGGTTCTGAATCCCCACCACCCAGGGGTCGCCCTCCTCGGTTTTGGGACCGGTGGCGCAGATGTTGCCGCCCACGCTGATGAGCAGCCCCTCCGGCGCATGTTCCGCCGCCCGCTGGGCAGACCAGCCCTTGGCCACCGCGCCCACGTCCAGCCGGGTCTCCGGGTCGGAGATAAAGACGGTGGAGGCGTCCTCGTCAATAACGACGGCGTCAAAATCCATGTGCGCCGCCGCGCGTTCCAGAGCGGCGCGGTCGGGAAGGGCGGCGCTTGCCGGGTCGTCCAGGCCCGCCGTCCGGGCGTCGTGCCACAGCGCCAGAACGCCGCCCATGGCGACGTTGACCCTGCCGCCGGTGGCGTCGTAAAATTCCCGGCATTCCCGCAGCAGCCGGATGATGTCCCCGTCCACCTCCACGGGGGCGACGCCCGCCTGGTCGTTGACGGTTTTCAGGTTGTTAAGGCCTTCGTAATCATTATAGATGTCGAACAGCTGGTGATAGCGCAGCAGCGTGTCGTGGATACCCTGGGCAGTCTCCGTGAAGGCCGCCTGACTTTCCGCCCGGCCGCGAATCACGGTGACCGTGTCGAACAGGGTCAGAAACGTACTCTCGTAAACGGCTGGCTTTCCCCCCGCCGCTCCGGCGGCGCAGCCGGTGAGAAGACACACAAGGGTCAGCACCGCAAGCCATTTTTTCATATCGGTTCCCTCCATAGGGCATTTTGCTTCCACCATAGTACCACACCCCAAAAAGGCTGTAAAGAGGGAACATATCCCGTTGCAAAAAACCGGCGTTCACAAAAGATTTACACATTTTCAGTTGATATTCAGGGGCAAACGGTGCTATGCTGTTATCACTTTTCGTGCCCATTGCCTGGGTAGTTAGGAGCGCAGTATGTCCAAATTCTCCGTCAAAAAGCCGCTGACGGTTTTCGTCGCGGTGATCGCCATATTGGTGCTGGGCGTGGTGGCCTATTTCCGCATGACCCCCGACCTGCTTCCCAATATGGACTTTCCCTATGTGCTGATCATGACCACCTACCCCGGCGCAAGCCCGGAGAAGGTGGAGCAGGAAATCACCAGGCCTATGGAGCAGGCCATGTCCACCCTGGATCACATTCAGGAGGTGACGTCGGTTTCCAGCGAAAACGTGGGCATGGTCGTCCTGGAATTCACCGAGGGCGTCAACATGGACACCGTGGGCGTGGATATCCAGCAGGAAATTTCCCAGCTGTCCGCCGGCTGGTCGGACACGGTGGGTACGCCCTACGTGCTGAAGATCAACCCTTCCATGCTCCCCGTGGAGGTGGCGGCAGTGTCCATGGAGGGCATGGACACCGTGAAGCTGACGGAATTTCTGGACGAAACACTGATGAATAAGCTGGAGGGTGTCCCCGGCGTCGCCCGGATCACCACCAGCGGCGAAATTGAGCAGGAGCTGCACGTGGTGCTGGATCAGAAGCGGATCGACAAGCTGAACGACCGGATCGCCGCCGCCATCAACGGCGAGCTGGACGATGCCGCCGCCGAGCTGAACGAGAAAAAAGAGGAACTGGAGGACGCCCAAAAAAAAGTAAACGGCGCCCAGTCTCAGCTCAGCGCCGGGGTCAACGCCCTGATTCAGGGGGAAAAGCAGCTGACCGAGAAAAAGACGGAGCTGACGGCCATGCGGGAGGAGCTTCAGCAGCAGTTGGAGCAGGCGCAGACCGGACGGCAGCAGCTGGTGGTCGCCTACACTGCCCTGAAGGAGCTGAACGACCAGGTAAATAACGTCCTCGCCGCCCAGCAGGAAGCCCACGGCTACCGGGACACCCTTCAATCCCTCTCCGACCGGCAGAGCGCCCTGGCCGCCAAGGAAAGCAGTCTCGCCCAGCTGAAACAGGACAACGAAGCCCTGGACACGGAGATTCAGGCGCTCCGGGAGAAAATCGCTGGCATGGATCCCGCCGATGAAAATCTCCCCGCCTTGAATGCGGAGCTTGCGGAGAAGGAAGCTGCCTACAATAACAATCAGCTGACCATCGCCCAGACTGAGGCGGAGGTCGCGGTGGAAAAAAGCGCCCTGGAAGCGGATATGGCAGCCGCCGGGGTGACGGCGGAAACCCTGCCCACTCAGCTTGCCGCTGCCGTGGCAGCCGCCGCGGCCGCGGATACCGCGGTAGACCGCATTGACGCGCTGCTAGCGTCTCAGGGCACCGACCGGGCGGGTCTGGCCGCCTCCGTGGCGGAGACCAAGGCGCAGCTGGACACCCTGGACGAGGGCATTGCCCAGCTGGAAAGCGCATTGAAAGAACTGGATGACGGTATGCTTACCATCGAGGACGCCCAGCGGCTGCTGAATGAGCAGAAAACCGCCGGTATGCTGCAAATCAGCACCGGCGCGGCCAAGCTGGCGGTGAGCAGCGCCGCCATTTCCCAGGGTTTAAGCCAGATCGAAAGCGGTCTGGACACCGTAGAAAGCAATCGGGAGGACGCGCTTAACAAGGCTAACCTCAACAACATCGTCACCATGGAGATGGTATCGAAGATCCTCGCCGCCCAGAATTTCTCCATGCCCGCAGGATACGCGGAGCAGGACGGAGTCAAATACATGGTCTCCGTGGGCGACGAGATCACCGACCAGAAGACGCTGGAAAATCTTCTCCTGTTCGACCCGGGAATTGACGGCATCGACCCCGTGCGGCTGAAGGACGTGGCGGTGGTCATGCTCACCGACAACCGGGACGAAACCTACGCCAAGCTCAACGGCAAGGACGGCATCGTGCTGAGCTTCGAAAAACAGAGCACCTACGCCACCGCCGAGACCACCGACAACATTGAAGCGCGCTTCCGGGCTTTGGAAAAGGAATACCCGGGCTTGAGCTTCGTGTCCCTGATGAGTCAGGGCGACTATATCTACCTGATCGTCGACACCATCCTGAACAGTCTGCTGCTTGGCGCGGTGTTTGCGATTCTGGTGCTGTTCCTGTTCCTGCGGGATCTGCGCCCCACGTTTATTACCCTCTGCTCCATCCCCATCAGCGTGATTTTTGCCATCGTGCTGATGTACTTCACCGGCGTGACCATCAACATGATCTCCCTGTCCGGCCTTGCCGTGGCGGTGGGTATGCTGGTGGATAACTCCGTGGTGGTCATTGAGAATATCTACCGCCTGCGGGCCAAGGGCGCCAACGTCATCCAGGCCGCCGTCTCCGGCGCGAAGCAGGTGGCGGGGGCGGTGACGGCCTCTACCCTGACCACCGTCTGCGTGTTCCTGCCCATCGTATTTGTCACGGGCATCACCAGGCAGCTGTTCACCGACCTGGCGCTCACCATGACCTATTCCCTGCTGGCGAGCCTGATCGTCTCCCTGACTCTGGTACCCGCCATGGCGTCGGGAATGCTGCGCAAGGAGCATGCAATCAAGCCGGGTATGCTTGAAAAGCATCTGCTTCCCGCCTACCGCAGGGCGGTTAAGTGGTCTCTGGGGCATAAGCCGGTGGTGCTGATCGTTTCGGCAGCGCTTCTGGTGGTCACGGCGCTGGGAAGTCTTGCCAAGGGCTTCATCTTCATGCCGGACATGGATATGCCCAGCGTGAACGTTACCCTCACCATGCCCGAGGATGCGGATATGGCCGAGGCCACCGCACTTGCCGATCAGGTGCTGGACAGAATCGGGAAAATTGACGGAATTGAAACCGTGGGCGCCATGATGGGCGGCAGCTCCTCCATGCTGAGCATGGGAAGCGGGGAATCCCACGACGTGACGGTTTACATCACCCTCAGCGACGACGCGGCCAGCGGCGCGGCGGTGGGCAGGCAGATCGAGGAAGCCTGCGCGGATTTGCCCTGCGAGGTGACCACCTCCTCCGCCATGATGGACATGAGTATGCTCACCGGCAGCGGCGTCTCCGTGAACGTCTACAGCGACAATATGGATACCCTCCAATCCGCCGCCGCCCAGGTTGGCAAGGCACTGGCGGATATCCCCGGCGTGGCGGAGGTTTCCGACGGCCTGGAGGACGCCACCCCTGCCCTCCACGTGGCCATCGACCGCAACGCCGCCATGAAGCACGGCCTGACCGTGGCGCAGATCTATATGGAGCTGGCCTCCGGCCTGACGGACAACGCCACCGCCGCCACCCTGGAGCTGGACGGCGTTTCCACGGACGTAATCATCGAGAAGCCCGAAGACTCGGTGCTGGATGTGGACGCCCTGCGGAATTACGTCTTTGAGGTCACCAAACAGGACGGCACCGTGGAGGAGGTTCCCCTGCGTGCCTTCGCCCTGGTGCGGGAGACATCCAGCCTCGGTTCCATCCACCGCATGAACCAGAAGCGCTACCTCTCCGTCACCGCGACATTGGAGGAAGGGTACAATGTCACCCTGATCACCGCCAAGGCGCAGGACGTTGTGGGCGGGCTTGACCTGGGTGACGGCGTCAGCTATACGTTCACCGGCGAAAATGAGACCATCATGGAGGCCGTGCGCCAGCTTCTGCTGATGCTGGTTCTGGGCATTCTGCTGGTGTACCTGGTCATGGTCGCCCAGTTCCAGAGCCTGAAATCCCCCTTCATCGTCATGTTTACCATCCCGTTGGCCTTTACCGGCGGATTCATGGCGCTGCTGCTCGGCGGCATGGAGATCAGCGTCATTTCCCTCATCGGCTTCGTGATGCTCACCGGTATCATCGTCAACAACGGCATCGTGCTGGTGGACTACATCAATCAGCTCCGTCAGGAAGGCGTAGAGCGCCGGGAGGCCATTGAGGAAGCGGGCGTCACCAGAATGCGCCCCATCCTGATGACCACCATCACCACGGTGCTGGGTCTGGTGGACATGGCAGTACACAAGACCGCAGGCACGTCGCTGATGAAGCCCGTCGCCATCGTATGCATCGGCGGCCTTGTATACGCGACGCTGATGACGCTGTTTGTGGTTCCCTGCATTTACGACACGCTGAACAAGAAGGAACTGCGCAGCGTCCGGGAAGAGGATCTGAAGCTGTTGGATCTGTAATATTGTCGGAAATTGTCCGCCCCCGGTTTTTGACGGGTGGCCGCAGAACAGAGAATGAAGCGTATCGACACCGATACGCTTCATTTCGCGGTTACAGCCCCTTGGCTCCCCCTTTGGGGGAGCTGTCACCGAAGGTGACTGAGAGGGCTTTGCAGCCTTGTTTCCCCGCTCCGTCTTCGCTTTGCGCAGACACCTCTCCCAAAGGGAGAGGCAAGGGGTGCGGTTCCATTCCGCTGTGCCTGTTCACTGTCTGGTGCGCTCCGCCCATTTGGCTGAGTCTTCTTGCCAAATTGTGTGGTGTTGCCCTTGCTTTTTCCCCCGCCGCATGGTAAAATATTTTGACTAAGGAACCTCTGAATAAATCGTCTTCGGCTGGGCAGCGGATCTTTTGCCCCCAGCCTTCGGTATGAAAAATGGGAAATACATACAGTATTCCCGCATTTTCCATACCTCGTCTGGAGACAAAATCTCTCGCTGCCAGCTCTCGCCGATTTAATCAGAGGTTCCCTAACTGCTAGAAGGGGGAGTTTGCTTGAAGCGTATCGGAATCGGGCTGTTTCTGTGCGTTTTGCTGATGGGCTTTTTTGCGCTGCCTGCATCCGCTGAGAGCGCGGCCTCCCGGGTGGATATCTACTGCACCGTCAGCGCCGAGGGCAGCTGTCAGGTGAATATGACCGTTACACTGCGCATGGAGTACGTCACCACCTCCATGAGCTTTCCCCTGCCCGCCAACGCCACCGGCATTACCTTAAACGGTGCGTCCGTCTCCACCAGCAAGACGTCCTCCGCTACCCTGGTGGATATCAGCCGGGTGGTCAGCGGCATCACCGGGGAGATTCCTCTGAATTTCAGCTTTACCCTGCCCAAATCCGTGGGCGTTGTGACCGTCGACAACAAGCGGGAGTTACAGCTGAGCATCGATTTGCTCAGCGGCTTTGAATTCCCGGTGGAGCAGTTCAGCTTTGTCATCACCATGCCCCCGGGGGATATGCCCAACGCGCCCAAATTTACCAGCATCTACCGTCAGGAGAGCATCGCCTCCGACCTGACCATCACGGTGAGCAGCAACCAGATCATCGGCGCCGGCAAGACCGTCCTGAACGACCACGAAGGCATCACCATGACCATGCTGGTGGATCAGAAAATGTTCCCCACCGTCAGCACCTATATCCGGGAGGGCAACCCGGAGATCAAGCCCATGCTGATCTGCGTGGGTCTCGCGCTGGTGTACTGGCTGATTTTCCTGCGCACGAAGCCCATCGCTCACAGCCGCAGCACGACCCCGCCGGAGGGCATTACCGCGGGCGAGCTGGGGTGCCGCCTGACATTGTCCGGGGGCGATCTGACCATGATGGTCTTCACCTGGGCGCAGCTGGGGTATTTGCTCATCCAGACGGACGGCGGCAGAGTGCTGCTGCACAAGCGCATGGACATGGGCAACGAGCGCAGCCTCTTTGAAAACAAGATTTTCGGCCTTCTCTTCGGCAGCCGCCGGACGGTGGATGCCACCGGCTACCCCTATGCCAAGCTCAGCCGCAAGGTTTCCGCCATCGTTCCCAACGAGCGGAACATGTACAAGGGCGTCAGCGGAAATATGAAGATTTTCCGGGGACTTTGCTGCGGCGCTCAGATTTTCTGCGGCGTGTGCGTGGCTATGAATATGTCCTCCGTCCGGGCGATCGAGATTCTGCTTTCCGTGATTCTGGGCGCCTTCGGCGCGGTGTCCGGGTGGCTGATTCAGGATATGGCCTACCGCACCCATCTGCGGGGCAAGCTGCCCATGCTCATCGGCGCGGTGTGCATTGCCGTCTGGGTGGCGCTGGGACTGCTGTGCGGGCAGGTCTGGATTCCGCTGTTCAGCGCGCTGGGGGAATTCCTGCTGGGCTATTTCGCCGCCTACGGCGGAAGGCGCAGCGACCTGGGCAGCTATGCGGCGGCGCAGGTGCTGGGATTCCGGCGCTATGCCAAGCGCCTTCCCGTGGAGGACGTCAGCCGCCTGATGGCCAACGACCCGGATTATTTCTTCAATCTCGCGCCCTTTACCCTGGCGCTGGGAGTCATCAAGCCCTTCGCCAGAGCCTTCGGCCATCGGAAGCTGGAGCGGTGCCCATATCTGGTCACCCGCGCCCGGAACGTCCAGACGGCGGAGGAATGGGCGGGCATTATGCTGGAAACGGCCGACCGGATGGACGAAAAGCTCCGGCAGATGCAGATCGAACGGTGGATACCGGTTCGCCTGCGGCGGAGAAGAAAGTGAGAGGAACGCCATGAAGGCCATGCTGACAAGCTCCCTCGGCGGTTCCGTCCGGGAGAACGGAAAGCGCGTCCCCGCCTTGCTGATACAGAGTAACCACCTGCTGGAAAACCTGAAATCCATGTGGCCGGAGAACGCGCGGGTGCTGATCGTCTGCGCCGACCCGGCGGACTACGAAAAGAACGACAGTGTTCGCGCCTGCCTGGGAGAAGCCCTGCCCATGAGCGCTCTGAGCGTTTCCCGGGTGGACATGTGCGACGACCGGAATCCGGACGGGGATTTGGAAGATGTGGATGTGGTTATCCTGTCGGGCGGACATGTGCCGACACAGAACCGCTTTTTGAAGCGGCTTCACCTGAAAGAGCGTCTGCAAGGCTACGGCGGGATCGTCGCAGCGTGGAGCGCCGGTTCCATGAACTGCGCACAGACGGTCTACGCCGGGCCGGAGCTGGAGGGCGAGGCCATCGACCCGCTGTTTGAGCGGTGGATCCCGGGACTTGGCCTGACGGATATCAACATTTTTCCCCATTTCCAGAGCCTGAAGGACGATTATCTGGACGGCCTGCGTCTGATCGAGGACATCACCTTTGCGGACAGCATGGGTCATGAGATCATCGCCCTGAACGACGGAAGCTACATTCTGCTCGACGACGGGCGGGCGACGCTGTACGGAGAAGCCTACAGAATCCGGGATGGGCACCTGACGCAGATTTGCGCGGACGGCGAATCTGTCCGCCTGAGATAACACAAAACCCACGGGGCATTCCCGTGGGTTTTGTACTGTTTAAGCCTATTTCAGCATCTCCCGAACCTGGGCGATGCTCAGTCCCTGTTCCCGGGCGATGGATGCGATGTCCTCATACTCGGCCTTCTGCCGCTGAACGCCGTAGCCGGAGGACAGCTTCTGCCGAACCGCGCCGTAGGGGGTGGAAAGAATCTCCGTGCGCCGCTCCAGGGTGTAGCGGTTTTGCAGACTTTCCCGGATGCCCAGGGTGGTGGTGTGGCGGAAAATCAGCCGCACCATGGTTTCCCGGTCGCCCGCCCGGCACAGAACGCTTAAGAGGACGCCGGGGCGGTTCTTTTTCATGCCGATGGGGGTGGTGAACACGTCCAATGCGCCGCCGCTCAGCAGCTGCTCCATGGCAAAACCGATTTCCTCGCCGGTCATGTCGTCGATGTTGCACTTAAGCTCCGCAATGGCGTCGGTCTGCTCAGAGGCCTCCCCCAGCATGACCCGCAGGCAGTTGGCCTGGGGGAAGTCTTTTTTGCCCATGCCGTAGCCGGTTTTCTGCACCCGCATGACGGGCAGGCTGCCAAAATCGTCGGCAAAGTATTTCAGCAGCGCCGCGCCGGTGGGGGTACACAGCTCGCCCTGGACGTTTCCGGCCTGAATGGGCATTCCCTCAAGGAGCAGGGCGGTGGCGGGTGCGGGAACGGGGAGAATCCCGTGGGCGCACCGGACGGTGCCGCTTCCCACGGAGACGGGGGACACGATCACCTGATCCGGGCGAATCTCCCGCATCAGCAGGCACACGGCGGTGATGTCCGCAACGGCGTCCATGGCGCCGACCTCGTGGAAGTGGATCTGCTGGACCGGAACGCCATGGACGCGGCTTTCCGCTTCGGCAATGAGATTGTACACGGCCAGAATATCCAGCTTGACCATGGAGGGGATGGGCAGACTGTTCACGATTTCCTCAATGCCCTCCATGCTGCCGTGAACATGGTCGTGATGGTGACTATGAAGGTTCTCGTCTTCCTCAATTCCCGCTACTTTGACGGAAAAGTGGGTTCCCGCCACGCCGCATTTGACGCTTTTTTCCCCGCTGACGGTGACGCCGGGGATGCCGAGACCGTTCATTTTTGCAAGAAACGCCGCCCGATCGGGAAGCAGCTCCAGCAGCGCCGCGGCGAGCATATCCCCGGCGGCGCCCATGGCGCATTCGATGTACAGCGTTTTCATCTCTTGACCTCCATGTGGTTGATCATGTTTGCCAGATACCCCGCGCCGAAGCCGTTGTCGATGTTCACCACCGACACGCCGCTGGCGCAGGAATTGAGCATACTCAGCAGCGCCGCCACGCCGCCGAAGGACGCGCCGTAGCCCACGCTGGTGGGGACGGCGATCACCGGGCATTCCGCGAGACCGCCCACCACGCTGGCAAGCGCCCCCTCCATGCCCGCGATGGCGATGACCACGCTGGCTTCCATAATGGAATCCATATGGGCAAGCAGCCGGTGGACGCCGGAAACCCCCACGTCGTACAGCCGCACCACCTCGCTGCCCAGCACCTGTGCCGTCAGCGCCGCTTCCTCGGCCACGGGGATGTCGCTGGTGCCTCCGGTGGCGATGACCACCTTTCCGATGCCGTCGGGCTGGGGGAGTCCCCCCACAATGCCCACCCGGGCGTCCTTGTGATAGTCCAGCTCCCGGGATTGCCCAACATAGGCCGCCGCTTCGGGGGACATTCTGGTGATGAGGACGCGGTTCTGACCGTTGGCGCGCATGGCGTCGATGATGCCGCCGATCTGCTCCGGGGTCTTCCCCGCGCCGTAGATCACCTCTGCCGCGCCCTGCCGCACCTTCCGGTGCAGATCAACCTTCGCGTAGCCGATGTCCTCGAAGGGGGCTTTTTTCAGCTCCAGCATGGCGTCCTCCACGCTGGTTTTCCCGGCCTGGACGGATTCCAGAAGCTTTCGGATTTCAGAGTTCATTTGCGCACCTCCAGATTCAGCAGGACGCTGTCATAATCTTTGCGGAGTTCGGTTACGATTTTCTCCCGGTTTTCCAGAAGCAGGGGCAGATCGGCCTCCCGCAGCTCCAGCTTTGCGGTGTTGCCCACCATGCGGACGCGGAAATCCCGGAACCCGAGCCCGAAGAGAAATCCTTCCGCTTTTTCCGTCTGCTTCAGCTTTTGCAGCGTAATTTCTTCCCCGGCGCGGATCCGGGTGGCGAGACAGGCATAGGCGGGCTTGTCCCAAGTGAACAGGCCGGCTTCCCTGGAAAGACGGCGAATCTCCGCCTTGGTCAGGCCGCACTCCCGGAGGGGAGAGCGAACGGACAGTTCCCGCAGCGCCCGCATTCCCGGCCGGTCGCCGGCGTCGTCGGAGGCGTTGGTGCCGTCCAGCAGCACCGGGAAGCCGTCGTTTTCCGCCGCCCGGAGGATTTGCCGGAACAACGTATTTTTGCAGTGGTAGCATCGGTCGGGCGGGTTCGCCGTGACCGCGCCGCTCATAAGAACGTCCACATGCAGCACCTGCATGTCCGCGCCCAGCTCGTTGGCTAAGCGCCGGGCATCTTCCAGCTCAAATTCCGGCTGGAAGGCGGTGCTCACGTAATAGGCTTTGACCCGGGCGGCGTACCGCGTCGCCGCGTACAGCAGGTACGCAGAATCCACACCGCCGGAAAAGGCAACGGCCACCTCCGGGTTTTTCGTAAAAAACTGTTCCAAGGTCATATTGTTTCCTCCAGTGCTGCGGAAATCGTCTTTCCCATTATACACGAGAATGTGAATTCTGACAAGTAGGAAGCTGCACAATAGCCTTTTATGGGTTGCTTTTCACAATCGGGTGGTGTATACTAAACGCAGTGTCCTTAAAAAATAAGAAGAGAGGTATCACTATGCAAGAAACAAAAAACAGTTCCCGGTACAGCACCGTGGCGGGTGCGCTTTTTGCCCTGGGGGGCGTTATGGAGCTATTCCAGTGGCTGAGGGTCTTCCGCTTTATGTCGTTCGGTGGTCATGTTCAGATGCTGATTTGGGTAGCAAGCTATGCAGTTCTGGCCTTTGCCCTTCTGACGAAGCGCAGAGACATCTTCCTGCCCGTGGGCTTCGCTCTTGCCGGTATTGCCTACCTGTTCCACATGAGTTTTGCCAGTGTACTCTTGCTGCTGGGTAACTGGGGCATGGCGTTCTTGGCCGTGGTCTTTGTGACCGACTATCTGACCCAGCTCCGGGAGCAGGTGAAAAAGTTCTGGTTCATTCCACCTGCGGTCGTTGCGCTTGCCACGGTGCTGCCGATTGGCGACATTTGGTTTGGAGACGACTTCCTGGGACTGCTTGCTACATGCGCCACATGCGCCGGTATGTTCCTGGCAGCCATGTGGGTTGCCTACCCCGAAGGACTCCCTCAGCAGACGGTGAGCGCATCCGCCGAAACCGGAGGCACTACGACCACCCCCGCTCCTGAAGTTTACTGCGGTCTGGTCAAGCACATTCTGCTGCTGCTGTTCACCTGCGGCATCTGGCTGTATATCTGGATTTACCGCGTTACCGGCTACACCAACAATGTGCAGGGTGAAGAGAACCGCAACCCCACCAACAAGCTGCTGCTGTGCCTGTTCGTCCCCTTCTACGTGATTTATTGGATGTACAAGACTGCCCAGCGTCTTGACAAGATGGCGGCGGCGAAGAATATCCCCTCCGATCTTTCCACCCTCTGCCTGATTCTTGCCATCTTTGTCCCCATCATCCCGCCGATTCTGATGCAGGATAAGCTGAACGCCATCGTCGCGCCGACTGCCGCGCCTGCTGCCCCCATCGCACCCGCTCCTGCGCCCGCCGCACCGACCAGCGTAAGCGAGGCTGCGGACGACCTGCTGAAGCTCAAGGAGCTGCTGGACGCAGGCATTCTCACCCAGGAAGAATTTGACGCAAAGAAAAAGCAGCTGCTGGGGCTGTAAATTCCATACGACAAGGCGCGGGGCATCTGCCCCGCGCCTCAGCGTATCAAAAAAGCCTCGCAGAGTTTGCCGCCCGCAGGCGGCAAATAAAGTCAGATCATTTTCTGCCGGGGCGTGTACCTGGCAGAAAATACCTTACAGGCTGCAAGTGTGCGAGTTGTCCGCCAAAGGCGGACAAGGAGTGCGCGCGGCAGACTGCAATTCTCTTGTCAAAAAAGGCCGTTGGCCTTTTTTGACAGTCTGAGGCGCGGGGCATCTGCCCCGCGCCTTTTGATAAGCCAGGAGGGAGCGGAAAATCCGCTCCCTCCATGTATTTACTTCTTGATGATCTCGCTGATCTTCTCGGCGGCGGTGGTAACCGCGTCGCTGACGGCGGCGGCTGCCTTGTTTGCCTTGGCGGCGGCCTTCTCAAGAGCGATCTCCTTGGCAAAGTAGCGGTTCAGCATACCCTGCAGAGCCTTGCCGTGGCGGGCTTCGTCCTTGGCCATTTCGTGGACGGTGTCATGGATGGCGTCCAGGCCGTTCTTCTTGGCGCAGGCGGCCAGGTCAAACTTGCCTTGGGTGGCGCCGAACTCGCAGTCAACACGCCAGGCCAGATTGTCCTTGGTGGTGGCCTTCATGTGGGGCTCCAGATCCTCGCCCAGGATCTCGGCGAACTTGGCGGCATGCTCGGCTTCCTCGTGGGCGGCCTTCTCCCAGTACAGGCCGATCTCGGGGTAGCCCTCCCGGTGGGCAATGCGGGCCATGCACAGATACATACCCACCTCGCTGCACTCGCCCTGGAAGTTGGCCATCAGCTGCTCGAAGATGTACTTCTTGTCTTCCTCGGAGATGTCGGGGTTGTTCTTCACGGTCTTGGCGTAGATGCCGTACTCATGCTCGGCGGCCAGCTTGCCTTCCTCCATGACCTTGAACTTGGAGCCGTCAACGCCGCAAACAGGGCACTTGAAGCCTTCGGGGATGAACTCGCCTTCGTAGACATAACCGCAAACGGGGCACACAAATTTCTTCATAATCGATTCCTCCAAAATTAGTTTTATAAGTTATTTGGGCAAATACGCCCGGGATTACAATAAATTACGCCTCTTCCTCGAACAATTCGGGGCCGACGCCGCAGAGGGGACATTCGTAGTCTTCGGGCAGCTCGTCGCCTTCGTAGACGTAGCCGCAGACGGTGCAGACGTATTTTTTCATACAGCTTCCTCCTTTGTTTGTGATTGGCAGCCGCGGCACAGACCGGTGAAGGTCAGCTGGCAGCTGTGTACCCGACAGCCGGTGCATTCCTCGGCGGCGCGTCCCAGAGACAGGGGAGCCGCCGTTTGGGGAAGGTCGATCACCGCGCCGCAGGTGGTGCAGATGAAGTGAACATGGGGGCGGGTGTCGGCGTCGAAGCGTTCGCTTCCGTTCACCGTACCCACGCTCTGGATCAGACCCTGGCTCTTGAACAGGGCGAGATTGCGATAGATCGTGGCAAGGGAGATGTCCGGGTGTTCCTCCCGCAGCATTTCGTGAACCATTTCCGCTGAGGGATGAAGCACGGTGCCGCGGAGGCAGGACAGGATCGCGTTGCGTTTTTTGAATTGCTTGGTGGCCGCTTCCATAGGCACCTCCTTTGGTTTGATTTATTTAAGAACTATTCTTATTTACATCTAGAGTATAGCACGGGGCATTTCATTTGTCAAGAGTAAAATGAGAATTATTTGCATTTATTTTCCAAAAAATTCGTCCGCCGAATGCGTACAGTCGGCGGACGGTTTGTCATAGCTTGGCGATATCGGCGACCAGAGCGTCCACCTCGGCCTGGGTGGTTGCCCAGCTGGTGCAGAAACGCACCACTGTTCCCTGCTCATCTGCCCCTTCTTCCTCAAAGTAGTAGCCCTGTGCCAGCGCTTCCTTCTGCTGTTGGGACAGGATGACAAACTGCTGATTGGTGGAGCTTTCCACCCAGAAGGGAATGCCCTTCGCCCCGAAGGCGGCTTTGATCTGCATGGCAAGCTCGTCGGCGCGTTTTGTTTTCTCAAAATATTCGCCGCTTTCCAGCATGGCCGCAAATTGCAGACCCATCAGCCAGCCCTTGGCCAGCACCGCGCCGTGCTGCTTCATGTAGGCCTTGAAGCGGTACTGAAGCCTGGGCTCGGTGATGACCAGCGCTTCGCCGAACAGCGCGCCGCACTTCGTCCCGCCGATGTAGAATACGTCCGTCAGCTCCGCGAAATCCTTCAATGTCAGGTCGTTGTCCGCCGCCCCCAGGCCGTAGCCCATTCTTGCCCCGTCCACGAACAGGTACATGCCGTATTTTTGGCAGACCTCCCGGATATCCCGCAGCTCCTGAGCGGAATACAGCGTCCCCTTTTCCGTGGGGAAGGACAGATACACCAGCTTCGGCTCCGTCAGATACTCCGGCGCGCCGCCGTCGTAATACGCCGCCGCGCAGGCGGCGACCTGCCCGGCGGTGATTTTCCCGTCGGTGTTGGGAAGGGCGAGGATTTTATGCCCCGTGTTTTCAATGGAAGCGGCTTCATGGCAGTTGATGTGTCCGGTGTCGGCGGCGATGACGCTCTGGATGGGGGACAGCGCCGCCGCGATGACCACGAGATTTGCCTGGGTCGCGCCGGGGACGAATTTGATCAGGGCGTCCTCAGAAGAAACCAGCTGTTTGATGACCGTCTCGGCGCGGCGGCACCAGATGTCCTCGCCGTAGCCCGGGAAGCTCTCGGTGTTGGCGGCGGTCAGGGCGCTCAGGATGGAATCCAGCGCCCCGCGGTTGTAATCGTTGTTGAATCGAATCATGGCTTTACTCCTTTGTTTCCGTGTTCAGCGCATCCACCACGATGTCCGGGTAGGGGTTGGCGATCACGGTGCGGTAGGTGTGGTAGATCACCATGCCGGGCTTGCCGTTGGGGATTTTCTTTACCTGCTTCACCGCCGTCACGTCCACGGGGATGTTCTGTCCGCCCCCGGTTTCGGCGTAGTAAGCGGCCAGCTGCGCCGCCTGGGTGACGGTATCGTCCGGGGGCGTGGTGCCGCCGCAGGAAATAATGACGTGGGAGCCGTGCACCTTGGAGGCGTGGCACCAGATGTCGTCCTTCCGGGCAAGGCGGAAGGTCAGCTCGTCGTTCTGGCGATTGTTCCGGCCGACGTAGATCGGGTAGCCGTCGGTGCTTTCAAACCGCATGGGGGGCAGCTTGGCCTGCTTCATGCGCTTCCGGTCGGTGTCGGGACGGAGATACCCGCCCTCCTGCAGCTCCCGGCGGATTTCCTCCAGCTCCCCCTCGGAACCGGCGCGGTTCAGCTCCTCCAGCACGCTTTTCAGGTAGTCCAGCTCCAGCCGCCCCAGCTCCAGCTGCCTTGTCAGCTCCTTCTCCGCGTTTTTCATCCGGGCGTAGTCCTTATAATACTTGGCGGCGTTCTGGTTGGGGGAGAGAATGGGGGAGATGGGAATGTCCACCGGCCGCATTTCCTCGTCGTAGAAGTCCTCGCATTGAACGCTGGTCTGCCCCTTCACGATGCGGTGGAGGTTGGCCGTGAGGATGTCCCCAAGCTGGCGCAGACGCTCCCGGTCGTAGGTGGCTTCCAGCTCCTTTTCCTGAATGGCCAGCTTTTTCGTCAGGCGGCCGCACAGATTCTGAACGGTCTTGCGCACGGCCTGACCCTTTTGCCGCATGGCGTCCTTCTGATCCCGGACGGTGTAGTACATGTCCAGGAGCTTTCCGAAGGACGCGGCGCGGCGGCATTCGCCGTATTCCCGGATGGGGCAGAAGGCGAACTGCTTCGGCGTGCCGTCCGGGAGGGCGTAATAATAGGGCGCGGGGTGGCTTACGTGCTCGTGGAAGAACAGCGACAGCTTGTCGGCGGTGGTGTCCGCGTCCAGAGAATCAATGCGGGCATCCGTGCTTCCGGCGGCGTACAGCGCCGCCTCCCGGCACACCAGGGGGGACAATCCACCCAGGGTATCCATCAGCCGGTCGGCCAGAACATCCGCCCCGGGGGCAGTGAGTAAGTTTACATAACGCTGGGCATCACCCTCCGGGGCACTGTCCAGCAGGTTCAGCTTCATGACCGGCTCCGGCGGCTGATACATGAGACCCGGCAGCGCTGCCCGCTTGGCGCTTTCGTCCAGGCCGATGCGCCGCAGACAATCCAGAATCCGCCCCTCAGGGGACAGCAGATACAGATTGCAGGTGCGTCCCATCAGCTCGGCTACCAGGGTTTTCTGCACCGGAAAGCCCATCTCGTCGGTGCAGTCGAACCGGAACGATGCCGCCCGCTCCATGGGGGGCTGGGTGATTTCCGTCAGCTTCGCTCCCAGAAGGTGCTTGCGCAGAAGCATACAGAACATGGGCGGCTGCGCCGGATTCTCCGGAGATGCCGCCGTCAGATGCAGCCGGGGGGCGGTGGGGTTGGCAGCAAAAAGCAGCTTCTCCCGTCCCTCCTGGCAGCGCAGATGAACAATAATGGTATCTCTGGCGGGCTGGTGGATTTTCTCCACCCGCGCGCCGATGCACCGGGTGCGGACTTCCTCCAGCACGGCGGATAAGAAAAAGGCATCAAATGCCATGGTGCAGTTCCTCCTGATCTTCCATAACGGCCTTGAACAGCGCGTTCAGCCGCTGGGTTTTCCCGGCGAGATACAGCGCGCCGAACAGGGCTTCCAGGCCGGTGGCCTTGGCGTATTCGGTGGGGGTGGCGGATTTCGGCACCGCGTGGACGTGGGCGTTTTTCCCCCGGCGGTAGTAGGCAAGCTCCTCCTCGGTCAGCAGGGGCAGCAGCTTGTCCGCGAATTTTGCCTGGGACGTGGCCTTCACCATCTGAATGGTGTCGTGGTGCAGCTGCCCCACGGTCTTCTCCCCCTGAGCGCAGAGGTAGCTCCGGCAGAGAATCTCAAACACGCAGTCCCCCATATGGGCAAGCCCCAGATTGGAAATGGCGTCGATCTCCGATTGGGGCAGGTTCATTTTGAAATAATTTTCCATAGCTTCTCCCGATTGACCAGAAATTGGGCGCAAAGCCCGGTGAACAGCCCGGTGAGGATGCTGATGACGATCATCACCGGCAGATAGACCGCCAGCGAAACCGTTCCCGTCAGGGCGATTGCCATAGCCATCTGACCCACGGAGTGGGCGACGGCGCCCAGGCACCCGGCGACCCAGAGCTGCTTTTTCGTCAGGATTTTCCGCAGGGCGATGGTCACGCCGATGGCGCAGACGCCCCCGGCGGCGGAGTATAGAATGGTGCTGAAATTCCCGGCGAACACCGCCCCCAGGAAAATCCGCACCGCCAGCACCGCCGCGCCCTCCTTCGGCCCCAGCACGAACACGGTGAACACCGTTACAATGTTGGCAAGCCCCAGCTTCACGCCGGGGACGGGAACCGGGGAGGGAATCTGGGCTTCGAGCATGAAAATGGTCAGGGCAATGGCGGACAGCAGCGCCAGAAGCGTCAGCTTTTTTGTTTTCAATCCGGCACCGCCTTTTATATCCGGTACAGCCGCTTCCCGTTTTCCATGGTGGCAGCGTGGACTTCCTCTACGGAAATCCCCCGGATCTCCGCAAGGCGCTCCGCCATGCGGTACAGCTTTCCGGGGTCGTTGCGTTTCCCGCGGAAGGGCTCCGGGGACATGTAGGGGCAGTCGGTTTCCAGAACGATGCGGTCCAAGGGAATGGCGACGGCGGTCTCCACCGCTTTCCGGGCGTTTTTGAAGGTCAAAACCCCGGTAAAGCCGATGTACCAGCCCCGGGCAATCAGCCATTTTGCCATTTCCGCCGAGCCGGAATAGCAGTGGAACACCCCCGTGACCTCCGGGAATTCCTCCACAATGTGAAGCCCGTCCTCATGGGCTTCCCGCTCGTGGACGATGACGGGAAGACTTAAGTCCCGCGCCAGCCCCATCTGGGCGCGGAAGGCCGCCTGCTGACGTTCCCTGGGGATGTCCTCGTAATGGTAGTCAAGGCCGATCTCGCCGATGGCCTTGATTTTGGGGTTGAGTTTACATAATGTGCGGTATTCTTCCAGAACGGCGTCGTTTACCTCGTCGGCGGCGTCCGGGTGGGAGCCGACGGCGGCGTAGATGTAGTCGTAGCGATCAGCCAGAGCGGAGGCCGCCCGGGAGGACGCGAGACTGCATCCGGGGTTCATCAGCAGCCCGATGCCCTGCTCCGGAAGGGCGGACAGAAGCGCTTCCCGGTCGGCGTCGAAGGCGCGGTCGTCCATATGGGCGTGGGTGTCAAACAGCATAAGCTCTCCTTACAATAAGCTACTCAATGACGGCCACCAGGCAGCCGTCCATCTCCGTGACCCGGGGATCGTCCAGGGAAAAGTCCGTCTTGTTTGGGTAGCCCCGCAGGCCCTCCCCGGTGCGCTTGACCCGGGCTTCCTTCAGCACCCAGAAGGTCAGCAGCGCCCGGCGCTTGTCCGGGGCGGCATCGAACTGCGTCTTTTCGTTGGGGGACAGGATTTTCTCCGCCAGAGCGAGATTTACGTTCCGGTCTAGCTCCTCGGCGTCGATGCCGATCTCCCGGCGGGACAGGGCGCAGAACGCCCGCCGGGGGGTGTGGGAAACGGAAAAATTCCAGCCGCTGTCGGGAAAATAGGGCTTGCCGCCCGCCGCTATGGCAATGGGCGGCAAATCCAGCCCGGTTTCCTCCCGGTAAAGAGCCGCCAGCAGCGCACGACCCGCTTCGTGGCCGGTTCGTCCGGCGAGGGCGCAGGACGCGATTTTCACAGCGCGTCAATGATGTCGGATTCCGACGGCTCCTTGGGGCGGCGGTTTTTCAGCCGGTCAACCAGAATGGCAACGCCCACGATCAGCACCAGCAGACCGCACAGACTGATAACGACCCGGGAGGTCGTCATGGGCAGAGCGATCAGCACCGCGCCGAGAACCGTGGTAATGACGGCGGGGAGAATGCCGTAATGGTACCGGCCGGCGTTCAGAATGTCCTGAATGCCCCGGACGACCAGCAGAATTCCGGCCAGGCGTCCCAGCCCCGCAGCCAGCATCAGGGGGTTGCGCAGAAGCCACGCGCCCACGGCGAAGCAGCAGACGGCGGAGAGCACCTTCCCCAGGGTATCAAAATGCCCGGCGATGGCACTGACGGCGAACACGACGCCCGCGATCACCAGCACCCAGCCCAGAATCTGCGCCACAAGGGCGGAGGCGGAGTCCGGATAAATGAGAAGAATCAGACCCAGCACCATCAGCAGCACCGGGGTAGCGATCAGACGAAGGACGGATAAAATAGTATCTTTCATAACAGAGTCACCTCACCAAAGTTCAGTATACCCCGAATCCGGGGCGGTGTCAATCGGGGAAAGCGGAAATCGGGGGGCATTGCCGATATGCACAGCGCCCCTCTTTGGATGGAAGGCCGTAAAACAGGGAATGGATCGTATCCGGTGCGGATACGCTCCATTTCTCGTGTCAACATAGGCACCCCCTTGGCTCTCCCTTTGGGAGATGTGGACGAGCGAAGCGAGGACGGAGAAGGTAAATGGGGGTGCAATACCCTCTCAGTCACCTGCGGTGACAGCTCTCCCAAAGGGAGAGCCAAGGGGGTGCGCTGAAAAACGGTGAGCGGCCGGAAAGCGGAGGCAATGCCCTTTATTTGCCCCACTTGGGGGCGTCCCTTGGGAACGAGGGAATGGGGTTTCCTCCGCCGATATCCGCTTTCTCACGTAAAATGCGCGGTTTCCTTCCTCCCTTCTCCAACATCACCTACATCTTGTGATTTTTCCGCTTTTTTCAATCCCACATGTTGTGTTTCGACAGAATTTGCGCCGCGGTTGTGCTACTATGATTCCAGGCTCGCGGGACGAAGCCGGATGACTGCCGCCGTGGCGTCGTCCATCTGCTTCCCGCGGCCATACTCCAGAATCTTTGCTGCCAGCTCCCCAGGCGGCATGTCCGGAGTCAGGTCAGACCGGCGGGAAATCCCCTCTCCATCCACGCCGTCGCTGAGCAATACCAGCGCTTCCCCCCGACGCAGGGACAGCTTCTCCACCGTTTCCCGGCTTTCCGTTACGGAAATCCCCGGCGGTGGGGTGGCTGTCCCTATTTTTTCCGCGCTGCCCCGGCGAAGCAGCCAGCTGGGGGCGGCGCCCCACTTGTACAGCGTGGCGTGGCCGGTGTCGAGGTACAGCTCCGCCAAGTCCACCGTGACCGCCCCGGCGCTGCCCCGGAGGGCGAGAATGCTGTTGAGGGTGCGAAGCGCGTGGGCGGCGGGAAACCCGGCGGTGAGCATCTGCCGCAGAAGCGAGATCGCCGACTGCCCCTCCTGAGCGGCGCCCAGCCCGGTGCCCATCCCGTCGCACAGAAGGACGTAATACCGGCACTCGGGCCCCGGAAAGGCAAGACAGCGGTCGCCGTTGGCAAGCTCCTTGCTGCGGCTGCGGGCGGCGGCCTCGGCGCGAAACCAGGCTCGCGGCCGCTGCCCCCGGCGGGGCAGATCGTCGGCGAGCCGTCGCAGAAAATCCCCCAGAAACTGATACTGCTGCACCATCGCCGCCCGGTACTCCGACTGCCGGGCGCTGTCGGCTTTTAATAGCTTCAGCTGCTCCTGCCCCCGGCGAAGCTCCGGGATCAGCCGCCCCGACTTGCGGCACTGGGCGTCCAGCGGGTTTTGCAGCAGCGAAATATCCAGCGACGACTGCTGCGGGCAGCTGTTCCGGGCGGAGCAGCTGCCGCAGGCGCGCTGCCGCACCTTTTGCAGCACGGCGGAGGCGTCAACGGGGGGCGGCGCGGTTTCCAGAAAAAGCTGCTGGGTGGCGCCGAGAACCTCCGCCCCCAGCTCCAGCCGCACCTGGGCCAGCCCCGTCTCTCCCCGGCGGCGGGCGGTCTCCTGGGAGGGCGGCATCAGCATTCCCAGCCCGCCGCCGAGAATCAGCCCCGGGAGCGGCGTATAATCCCGGATGCCGCAGATCGCCATCACCACCAGGCACGCCGCCCCCGGCGCGAGACAGCGCATCCACTTGCGCTCAAAAGGAATCATACGGATCACGCCCGCGAGACACAGCACCGCCGTCATGGGAATGCGCGTCACCTGCGCCAGATCCAGCCCCAACCCTCCAAGCACCGCAGCGGGAAAGGCGCTGCCCACTGCCAGCGCACCCGCCGCGAGATACCCCAATCCAAGATAAGGCACCGGGGAAGCCTGCGCCAGCGCCAGCACCGCCACGCCGCCCACCAGCCAGTCGGTGACGGCGGTGCGCCTGCCCAGCGCCACGGGGAACAGCAGTCCCGCCCCGGCGGCGAGGACAATCCGCAGGAAATAGACCGGCACCGGCACGGTGTCCCGCAGCACCAGCTGGAACAGCAGCCCGGTCAGCGCCGTCAGGAACGCGGAAATGGCGGGAAAAATCAGCGGCTGCTCCTCCGGGATGTGCCGGGCGAGGAGCAGCGCCAGCAGCCCGCCGGAGGCCGACCACACCAGCCCCTGCAATCCCGCGATGCCCCAGAAGACCCAGTAGCCCAGCATGGCCCCCAGACTCATGACCGCCGCGTGCCAGCCGCTCATGGCCAGAATCAGCCCCATCGCCAGGGGCTGGGGATAATTGCCCAAACTGGCCGCGCTGAGCAAAAATCCGCTGCCGCTGCACAGAAGGACGACCCCTCCCGTGCGGATTTTTGGGTTCAGCAGCAGCCTTTGACACGTTCGCCGCCCCCGCCGCAGATACGTTTCCATGGATGCAATCATTTCCACCACAGCCTTTCCTTAGTGATGGGAAAATCCTATCACGCCGGGAAAAATTATGCTGTCGGATTCGCAATGGTGAGAAAGTTTCTTGCATCGGAGGCGGGATGGGTGTATAATGCAGTAAGTCGATCATCTTTTTTCGGGAGATAGCCATGGGAAGAGAATTTGAACGGAAATACCGGGCGGATTCCGGGATTATCGCCGCCATCCGGGCGTCCTTCGGGGACTTTTCCGAAATCCGGATGGAAACGGTCTATTATGACACTTTGGACGCCGCCCTGAGCCGCCGGCGCTGGATGCTGCGGCGGCGGTACGAAAACGGGTTTTCCGTCTGCACCCTGAAAACGCCCCTCCCCGACGGAAGCCGGGGGGAATGGGAGACCCCATGCGACGATATCAGGTCGGCAATAAAAGAGTTATGTAAACTCGGCGCACCGGAAGACCTGCTGACCCTGACGGAAGGCGGCCTGAGGGAAGCCTGCGCCGCCCGGTTCACCCGGCTGGCAAAGCGGCTCACGCTGGAACGCTGCACCGTAGAGCTGGCGCTGGACGAGGGCGCGCTGATGGGCGGCGGGAGGACGCTTCCCTTTGCCGAAATAGAGGTGGAGCTGAAATCCGGCGAGGAAGCCGCCGCGACCGCCTTTGCCGAGGCGCTGGCGCGGAAATTCGGCCTGACCCCGGAACCCAAAAGCAAGGCGCAGCGAGCCATGGAGCTGCTGCATTAAGTACCCAAAAGGACATACAGGAGAGAGAACTATGCCCAAATTTGAGACGCTGTTTTCCAAATACGACCGTCTGGTGCTGTTCGACACCGAGACCACCGGCCTGCTTTTCAGCCGGGACGAGATCATCGAGTTTGCCGCCGCAGTGCTGGAGAAGGTGGACGGAACGCCCCGGGTGGTGCAGGAATATGACCAGCTGGTCGCCCTGTCCCCCGGCGGGTTCGTGCCGCCGAAAATTCAGGAGCTGACCGGCATTTCCACCCAGGATCTGCGGGAACGGGGACTGCCCAAGACCAGAGTCTGCCGGGACATTGCCGAAATGATTCAGGGCAACACCCTGTTGCTGGCCTACAACGCCCATTTTGACCTGAGCTTCCTGTTTTACATGCTTCTCCGGGACGGCGACCCGGCCGTGCTCAAGGGCAAGGACAAGCTGGATTTGCTCACGGTCTACCGTGACCGCCACAGCTATCCCCACCGGCTGTGCAGCGCCATTGAGGTCTACGGCCTGTCCGGCAAGGTGGTCAATTCCCACCGGGCGGTGGACGATGTGCTTGCCACCGTGGCAGTGATGGAGGAAATGGAGAAGGAAAAGGACGATCTGGAACGTTATGTAAACCTTTTTGGCTACAACCCCAAATACGGCATTGAGGGCAAGCCCATCAGCTCCATTACTTACAAGCCCCAGCCCTATAATCCGGTGAAGCCGCTGTACGAGGCGTAAGCTCGGGAAAGCGTGAAAAATCGGAGGCTGCAGAGGAAAAATGATCAGAATTGAGGAAATACCGGTCTCCAGAATTGATGATTTCTGGAACATTCAGTTTCGGTATCTGGTGGACGACGGCATGATCACGACGGAGGAAGAAAAGGCGTATTTTCAGAGTCCGGAATACCGGGATGTGCTGAAAGGGCATATGCTGCGCACACCGGATACGCTGCACATGATTTATTTCGTCCGTGACGGAGTGCGGATCGGCGCGTCGCAATACTGTACGTTCCAGAGCGAAGACGGAAAGTGCTTTATCCTGGATTTCTGGGTCTTTCCGGAGTACCGCGGCAATGGAACGGGGCATGAGTGCTTTCAGACCCTCCTGGAATACACGAAACGGGATGGCGCACTGTATTATGCCCTGAACTACGCAAAGGAGGACTCGCGCAGATTCTGGCTGTCGCTTGGATTTACGGACAACGGCGTGGACGAATATGGTTCTCCGCTGATGATAAGAAAAGACAGATAACGTCACATTTTTCAGGAATGCACCGCCAAAATCGCAAAAAACAACCACAGGAGGTAAGAACATGCTGAATCCATCCGCCTATGCTCTGGGAGCCAACCGCTCCTGCATCCGGGACTTGTTTGAATACGGCTGCCGGCGCGCCGCCGTTGTTGGCCGGGAGAACGTCTACGACTATTCCCTGGGCAACCCCTCCATCCCCTCGCCGAAGGAGGTGGACGAAACGGTGCGCCAAATCCTCGACGACACCGATTCCCTGCTGATTCACGGCTACACCTCCGCCGTGGGCGATTATGTCACCCGGAAGGCCATTTCCGACGACCTGAACGCCCGCTATGGCGTGTCCACCGTCCCGGAGGAATTTTTCATCGGCTGCGGCGCGGCGCCGGAGCTGGTGAGCGTGTTCCGGGCGCTGGCGGTTCCGGGGGCGGAAATTCTGGCGGTCGCGCCCTATTTCCCGGAGTACAAGCCCTTCGCCCAGGAGGCGGGGCTGGAATTTAAGGTTGTCCCGGCGGACATCCCCTCCTTCCAGATTAACCTGACCGCCATGGAACAGATGATTACGCCACACACACAGGCAATTATCCTCAACTCCCCCAACAACCCCTCCGGCGTGGTCTACACCCGGGAGACATACCAAAAGCTGGCGGCAATTCTCAACAAAAAGGCCGCGGAGTACGGTCATCCCATTTACATCGTCTCCGACGAGCCGTACCGGGAGCTGGCCTACGGGGTGGAGGTGCCGTTCCTGCCGGAAATCTACCGGGATACCGTCATCTGCTATTCCTATTCCAAATCCCTGTCCCTCCCCGGCGAACGGATCGGCTATGTGTATGTGCCTCAGAAGGCCACGGACGGCAAAGCGCTGTATTCCGCCGTTGCGGGGGCTGCCCGGGCGGGTGGTCACGTCTGCGCTCCCAGCCTGTGGCAGAAGGTCATTGCCCGGTGCGCCCACCTGCGCCCGGACCTAAAAAGCTACGACCGCAACCGCAAGGCGCTGTACGAGGGGCTGACCCGGATGGGTTACGAAATGGCGAAGCCCGACGGCGCGTTCTATCTGTTCATCAAAGCCCCCGGCGGCGACGCCAACGCATTTTCCGACGCGGCGAAGAAGAAAGACCTGCTGGTCGTCCCCGGCGACGGCTTCGGCTGCCCGGGATATTTCCGCATCTGCTACTGCGTGAGCCTGGAAATGATTCAGAAGAGTCTGCCGGTGTTCGAGGAACTGATTCAGGAGTTCGCGGAAAAATAAAGTTCCGGCCGTTGGCAACCACAAAAGGGAACGCCAACGGCCTGTTTCCTATGTTAATCGGGCAGGAAATCCGGAATGAACCCGGTATCCGCCGCCTCGGCCTCCTGTGTGAAGCCTTCCAGCTCGTTCAGATACATCCAGCTGAGCACCGCATCGTATTCTTCACCGGTGACCCGGCGGTCGAAGGGGGCGGGCAGGCCACCCATGGGCGTGTACTGGCGCATCAGACTCACCAGCACCTCCCCGGGGGCAAAATTCTCCCCGATCCAGTCCAGCACCCGCAGAGAGTTCTCCACATTTCCGGGCAGGATCAGGTGGCGGATGATGACGCCCCGGGTGACCTTCTCCCCCTCCCAGCGCACCGCGCCCACCTGCCGCACCATCTCCCGGATGGCGTCGGCAGCCACGGGAAAGTAGTCCGCCGCCCCGGACAGCTGCCCCGCCAGACGGGCGTCCGCGTACTTAAAATCGGGAAGGTAAATGTCAACGCACCCCTCCAGCGCCCGCAGCGTCTCCACCCGCTCATATCCGCCGCAGTTGTACACCACCGGCACGGGCAGCTTGGGCGACAGCGCCGGGAGAATCGTGGGCAGAAAGTGGGTGGGGGTCACAAGGTCGATGTTTTCCGCCCCCCGGGCAATGAGGTCTTCAAACAAACGCCGAAGCCCGGCGGAATCCGTGGCCTTGCCCACAGCGCCGCCGCTGATGGCGGCATTCTGGCAGTAGCGGCACCCCAGAGTGCAGCCGCCAAAGAAAACCGCGCCGCTTCCCCCCGACCCCGCCAGCGCCGGTTCCTCCCATTTGTGGAGCATGGCCTTGGCCACGAGGGCGATATCCGGGCAGCCGCAGAAGCCCCGCTGCCCCGCCGTCCTGTCCACGCCGCATTGCCGCGGGCAGAGATTGCAGTTTCCGTAATCCATATCCATCCCATCCTTTGGGGGTATCATATCAGTTTTTTCGCCTTTTCTCAACCCCGGACTTTACCGGCGGGAGAAAATGTGGTAGACTACAAAAATAAACTGTCTGCACCCCTCGCAAACAGCTTTCAGAAAGGGGTAATTGCAATGGAAATCCGATTTGCCGAAAACCGGGACATTCCCGGTATGATCAACTTGCTGCTTCAGGTGGGGGAAGTCCACCACCGCATCCGCCCCGACCTGTTCCGGGCGGGCGCGCAGAAATATGACGAGCAGACCCTCGCCCGGATGCTCACCGACGACACCCGCCCCATTTTCGTGGCCGTGGAGGACGGAAAGGTGCTGGGCTACTGCTTCTGCATTTTGCAGGTGCGGGAAAACGACCCGGTGCTCCTGGACGACCGCACGCTGTATATTGACGACCTGTGCGTGGACGAAGCCTGCCGGGGCAAGCACGTAGGGCAGGCGCTGTACGACCACACCCTGGCCTATGCCCGGAGAATCGGCTGCCGCAGGGTGACGCTGAACGTGTGGTGCGGCAACGACAGCGCCATGCGCTTCTACGAAAAGCAGGGGCTGAAACCCCGGAATATCCACATGGAAACCGTTTTGTGAGGAATGCCATGCTAATCAAGAACCAGATTTACGAAGCCGAGATCACAGACTATACCGCCGAAGGACAGGGCGTTGCCCACATCGAGGGCTGCGCCGTGTTCATCCCCAACGCCGTCGCCGGGGAGAAGGTGCGCGTCCGGGTGGAGAAGGCGCAGAAGACCTGGGCAGCGGGAAAAATCGTGGAGATTCTGGAAAAGTCCCCCCACCGGGTCAACCGGGAGTGCGAGGTCGCCAAGCTCTGCGGCGGCTGCGATTTCTGGCACATGGATTACGCCGAGGAGACCCGGCTGAAAGCCCAGCGGGTGAAGAACTGCTTAAACCGCATCGGCGGCGAAAATCTGGCGGAAGTCCCCATTCTCGCCGCCCCCGACTGCCACGGCTACCGCAACAAGGCGCAGTATCCGGTGGCGGTGAAGAAGGGGCGCGCCTACGCCGGATTCTACCGGGCGGGTACCCACGACGTGGTGGAAAACGCCCGGTGCCGTATTCTCCCGGAGGAGATCGACGCGGCAAAGGATGCGGTAATTGATTATGTAAACCAATGCCGGGTCAGCGTCTACGACGAGACCACCGGCAAGGGGCTTCTGCGGCACATTTACGTCCGCCGGGGCGCCGTATCCGGGCAGATTCTGGTGTGTCTGGCGGTGAACGGGGAAAAAATCCCCCGGCCGGAGGCGCTCATCCAGCGGCTGAGTGAGATCCCCGGCTTTACCACGCTGGTGCTGTCCGTGAACACGAAGCGGGGCAACGCCGTACTGGGCGACCGCTTTCTCACCCTCCACGGCCCCGGCTATATTGAGGACACCCTCTGCGGCCTGAATTTCCGCCTGTCCCCCCGGTCATTTTATCAGGTGAACCACCATCAGGCGCAGCGGCTTTACCAAATGGCCATTGCCCAGGCGGGAATCACGAAGACGGACACGGTGCTTGACCTATACTGCGGCGTCGGCACCATCACGCTTGCCATGGCAGGTGCGGCGGGGAAGGTCATCGGCGTAGAGGTCATTCCCCAGGCGGTGGAGGACGCGCGGGACAACGCGGCGCGGAACGGCATCACGAACGCAGAATTTTTCTGCGGCGACGCCGGACAGGCGGCGCTGGAGCTGGAAAAAAGCGGCGTCAGACCGGATGTGGTGGTAGTCGACCCACCGAGAAAGGGCTTAAACGCGGACACCATCGAAGCCCTCCGCCGCATGTCCCCCAAGCGCATCGTCTACGTCTCCTGCGACCCCGCAACCCTGGCCCGGGACGTAGCGCTGCTAAAGGAGCGCGGCTACACCCTAAAAACCGCCGCCGCTGCGGACTTGTTTCCGAGGTGTGCTCATGTGGAGACGGTTGTCTTGCTTTCCAAGGGTAAGGACGACTCGAAAAAGATTCGGGTTGAGTTCTCTTTGGAAGATATGGATATGTCCGAA
>URBH01000029.1 GCA_900546075.1 uncultured Eubacteriales bacterium
TGGGTTTCCTCCTTAAATAGATTTAGCCGCCTGCGGTGAAGCAGGCGGCTATGTACCGGAAACAGGAAACGCCTACTTGTAAACAAGCAGGCGGCTGAGATATGTATTAGACTTTTTTCACGGGTGCGGAAATTACTTTCTGAATCAGCTCGTCCACACAGTCTGTAAAGCGTCCCTCTCTGATCAATCGGTTTCTCATATGGACAAGGCTTTGTAGAAGAACTCTGAAATCTGATTGGGACAAATAGAGATAGTATTTCTTCTGAAACATTGCGCTTACCTTCTTTTTCCTCATAATTTCATAAGAATACTTGGGTATTGACGGTAAGACGCCGTAACCCAGTAACATGTGTTGGCGGCTCTTTTACGGTACTTCATGTTGCCTGTATTGGTGAGGCAGTGCAGCTGCTTCGGGAAAAGCTGGATCAGAAGAATGTATACTTTATGAATCCGGCACTGGACATGTAAATACTTGGGGAGCGGCGCTTGCCGTTCCCCTTTCTGCATTGTATGATTTTGGCCGGATAGCGCACACTGACACTATGGAAGCTCTGAATATCTACGAAAGAGGGAAATTTCCCATGAGGAATGAAAAGCTTTACGATGTCATCGTTATCGGCGGCGGCCCGGCGGGGTTGACGGCGGCGCTGTACCTTGCCCGAGCGGGCTGTCGGACGCTTGTGCTGGAAAAACGCGGATACGGCGGGCAGATCGCCATTACCAATGAGGTGGTAAACTACCCCGGCGTGCCGAAGACCAGCGGAATGGAGCTTACCGAGACCATGCGCCGTCAGGCAGAGTCTTTCGGCGCGGAATTTCTGATCGCGGAAGCACAGGAGCTGTCCCTTTTCGATGCCGAGAAAACCGTGAAAACCTCTGCGGGGGATTTTCGCTGTCTGGGCGTACTTCTTGCTACCGGTGCGCAGCCGAAAAAGGCGGGCTTCCGGGGTGAGGAGGAATTCAGAGGCCGCGGCGTTTCCTACTGCGCCACCTGCGACGGCGCGTTTTTCCGGAATAAGGACGTTTTTGTCATCGGCGGCGGATTTACGGCGGCGGAGGAAAGCGTTTTTCTTACGAAATTTGCCCGGCATGTGACCATTCTGATACGAAAAAATGACTTTGCCTGCCCCGCCTCTGTGGCAGACAAGGCCAGAAACCACGAGAAGATCACCGTCCTTTTCAACACCGTCGTGCGGGAGGTCTCCGGCGATGACGGCCTGCGGCGTATCCAATACCAGAATACCGTCACCGGAGAGATCACCGAATACCAGAGTCCGGATGGCGAAACCATCGGCGTGTTTGTCTTTGCCGGGTATGCCCCGGACACGGCACTGGTTTCCGACATTGTCGAACGGGACGAGCGGGGGTATATCCGCACCGATGAAAATCAGAAAACCTCCGTTGAGGGGCTTTACGCGGCGGGAGACATCTGCGTCAAGCCCCTGCGGCAGGTCATAACTGCCGCGTCAGACGGCGCGGTTGCGGCGGCCGCACTGGAAAAGAATTGCGGGGCGCTGCGGGGGGAAGCTTGTCTTTGAATTTCAGCTGTGGTACAATATTCCAAAAGGCGGCGGAAAAATTTTTGATAAATTTGCAACCAAACGCAAATTTCTGCGTATAGAAAGGTGAAACGCTCAGAAAAAGGAGGGCTGCAAATGAATGACGATCAGATCATTCAGCTATATTTTGACCGCTCGGAGCAGGCGATCAAAGAAACGGACGCCAAGTACGGTGGCTACTGCTACAGCATTGCCTACAGCATTCTAACCAATCCGGAGGACGCGGAGGAAAGCGTCAGCGATACCTACCTGTCCGCGTGGAACGCCATGCCGCCCCGGTGTCCTCCGGCGCTGGCGGCATTTCTGGGGAAAATCACCCGGAATCTTTCCATAGACCGATGGAGAAAGCACCGCGCCTTCAAGCGGGGCGAGGGGCAGATCGAGCTTGCACTGGAGGAACTGCGGGAATGCGTCAGCGGGACGGAAAGCGCCGAGGAAGCGGCCATCCGGAAGGAAATTCTGGCAAGCCTGAACCGTTTCCTCGGCACGCTGAAGGAGGCGGAGCGGAGCGTGTTCCTCTGCCGCTACTGGTATCTGGATTCCACTGAGGAAATCGCGGAAAAGTCCGGCTTTACGGTCAGCAAGGTCAAATCCATGCTGTTTCGTATCCGCAAGCGACTGTATGCGCAGCTGACGGAGGAGGGACTGGTATGACGGATATGGAACTGTTGGACATTCTGGGCGGCGTGAAGGGAAAATACATATTGGAAGCTCAGAAAATTCGCGAAGGCCGCAAAAAAGCGCCCCGCTTCCGCTATGTGCGGCAGCTGGCGGCGGTGATCGCCCTGATTCTGATATTGGCGATTTTCCTGAACACCGCACCCGGCGCAGCGGCCGTTGAATACGTGAAGGAAAAGGTCGCCAGCCTGATCGAAACCCTTTTCCCGCCGAAAAAGATGTCCATGGATATTGAGGGGTTACCGTATGAGGGCGATTACGCGGCAGACGGCGTGGAGCCGCAGGCCACCGCCGAAACGCCCCAGCCGGGATTTGCGATTTACTATGATGTTGACAACTACACAATGGTGAAGGATGGCGACGTCACCTACATTCGCCCGTATCAGAAGCCAATGACCCGGGAAGAGGTGCTGGAAGCCTACGGAGATTACCTTTCCCAGTTGCCTGACGAAGAGCGGGAACGGCAGATCGACGCCCTTATGAATCCCCAGCCGGATACCTCTTTGCCCACCTGCGAAATCGAGATCGTTCATCTGGATATGCCCTATAAAGATGCCGCTTCTCAGGAACGCGCAGAGCTGGAAACGCGGTGGGAAATTCAGGAGCACACGGAAACCAACCGAATCACGTTCTCCATGTACAGCGGCAGCGAATGGAATTCTCCTTTAGAAGTGCGGGACTATGTATCCGATGAACAGAGCGGCTGCTTCCGCATTATCCGCCGATTCTTCATGGAAGCGGCGGAGGGGCATGGCGTGCGATTCGCGGCCATGGTGGATACATTCGCCGTAATTCAGCCTCCCAAAAACGGCGAATGAAAACCAGCGGAAATGCTCCTTACACTTTTTCAAAAAATTTCCTCCCGGCGCGCAAGATTTTCCCTCTTTTTCCGTGATGATAAGTGAAGGGCGCTTCAAACAGACACAAGGAGGTGCTTGCTTTGGACGATCAGAACATCATCGCGCTGTATTGGGCGCGGTCGGAAACCGCCATTTCCGAAACCGCGCAGAAATACGGCGGCTACTGCTTTTCGATTGCCAAAAACATCCTGACAAACCACGAAGACGCCGAGGAAAGCGTGAATGACACCTACCTCACGGCATGGAACGCCATGCCGCCCCGCCGTCCTTCCATTCTCGCAACCTTTCTCGGCAAGATCACCCGCCGTCTCGCCATCGACCGCTGGCGCTACCGGAACGCTTACAAGCGAGGCGGCGGAGAGGTGACGCTGGCATTGGACGAGCTGGAGGACTGCGCTTCTCAGGACAGTCTGGAAAAGGCCATGGATCGCAAGGAGCTTGCCGTGGCCTTCAACAGCTTTCTGGAATCCCTGCCGGAAACGGAACGGCTGGTGTTCCTGAGCCGGTACTGGTACTTAGACCCCATCGCGGACATCGCCGAGCATTTCGGCTTCTCCGTCAGCAAGGTCACCTCCATGCTCCGCCGCACCAGAGTCAAACTCAGACAGGTGCTGGAAAAGGAGGAATTGCTGTGAACGCCAATGAAATACTGGATATGATCGGCGACGCCAAGGGTACATACCTCTGGGAAACCCAGAAATACAGAGACGGCACGGCGGGCGCAAAGCCCCTTCCCCGGCGCAGGCTCTGGCTGGTGGCCGCCGTGATCGGGCTGATGCTGCTGCTTGTGGGCTGCACGGTGGCGTATGTGCTGCGGCTTCAGGACTTGAAGGTGGCCGAGTACCGCCCCACCACGCCCACCGTCTACGACGAAAACGGGGACGTCATTTCCCTGCCGACGCTCCCCCAACGAACCCAGATCACGCTGCAGGGCGCCAATCAGGAGGCGCTGGCGGAATGGAACAGCTTTTGCCGGGACTATGACCCGGATGGCGCCATTGTGACGGCCAACGACAACAATGAGCTGGGAATCCCCAACCCATATTATATCCCTTATGGATGCTACAGCTGGGATATGGTGAACAAGCTGGACGAGATCGTTCAAAAATACGATCTGAAGCTGCTGTCACCGGACGTTGGCTGCCAGTACTATGAATCCAGCGTGCTGTTTTCCTCGCTGGGCATTGACGGCGTGTTCCATGGGGATGTGGAATATTTGAGCGGTTATTTCTACTCGGAGGGAACGTTCAAGATCGAGCTGCTGTTCCGGCCGGATACCGACCAGTGGCCATATGAAGATAACCTTGCGTCATACTATTATTCCGTGAAGGAATACTTTGACCCTGTGTACTACGAGGTTGCCGACCTGGAAAACTGCACCCAGTGGAACTACACCCGCAGCGACGGCAGGACGGTGCTGCTTGTGATGAATGACGAGCAGGCGCGGATCATTACCGACCTTCAGGACGCTCTTGTCACCGTGTCATTTGCTTCGTCAAAATGGGACGGCGGAAACAAGGTGCAGATGACGCAGAGTGCGCTGGAACAGATCTCGGAACAGTTTGACTTTTCCATCCAGCCCCACCCGGCGGACATGACCAAGGTGGATGCGCTTATGGAGGCAGCCCGGGCGGCCTACGAGGCGGAGCGCGCGGCAGCCGCCGAAAATCTGTACACCAAGGGCTATGAGCAGTACATCCAGCAAAAGCTGGAGAAAGCCGCGGCACACAGCACCCGCATGCGGGACGGCCTGTTTTACTCCCTGTATGATCTGAACGGGGACGGCGTAATGGAGCTTTTACCCGGCGGAAAGGTGTCACTTTGGGGGATTTTGTCCATGCGGGACGGCAATTCTTATCAATACGCGGATTTCGGAAACCTCGCCGGACTGCTGCGCTTTACGGTTTGTGAAGACCATGTTCTGGAACTGAAGGACGATGATATCCTGAAAATGAGGGTTTATGATTATGAAGTACGGTATTATTTCCGGGCGGAAGCCGAAGGGCTGACATTTCTGGAGGGGCTGGAACGAGAGAAAGGTATCTGGTATTCCCTGCCCGTTCTCCCTGCGGCAGACCCGAGAGCAAAGGAGCGGACGGAGATCACAGAGCAGCAGGCGCAGGCGATCATCGCGTCCTATGTTCCGCTGGAAACCCAGCCCGAGCGGCAGCAGATGAAGCGCTATGGCGAGCCGGTGAAGCCTATCCCCTGGACAGACCCCTACGCCATATACATTGCCGAGGCGCTGGAATGGCTTGAGGATGCGGGGAAATTAACCTACACGCTGATGGACTTGAACGGCGACGGAATACAGGAGCTGATCGCCAGGGATACATGGACGACACAGGCAGGAAGCACAGAGCCGGTATACGTCCTTTCCGTGCATACCATCGTGGACGGAAAACTGGTAATTGTTCAAGGGTCGCACGGTATGACCGATGTCTGCGAAGGCGGCATTCTGATGTATGGTGAAGAGGACGGGACACACTACGAATTTTACCGCATGAAAGGTACAGAGCTGGAATTGATCGAAATGATTTATCAGGATCGTATTCAAAAATACTGGGTTCGCGTGGTCGGCGGTGAGAATCCCCAGTCGAGCAACTGCTCCGAAGAAACCGCCCGGTCTTACATCGCCCAATATCACCCCATCGAACTGAACATGAAGCCGTTTTCCGAGTATCCCTTCAGCTGAGAAAATCCCCTCTGCCCGTTTATTGGGGGCAGAGGGGATTCGTTAATTTGCAAGAGCCGCTTGCTGACTGCGGTAAAAGAATGTTTCTCCGGAGCCGTCTTTAGACCCGCACAGGCGGTCGCCGTCACTGCCATGGATGATGTACAGCTGTCGGGGATTTTCCAGCCCGGCTACCCCCAGAGAGAAAACCGTCACGGAATCCCGGTCAAAGCAGTACGCGCCGCACATGGCATCAATGGTGCCGGTGAGCAGATTATGCTGCTCGCAGCTGACCAGCCCGTCCTGAAACCGGAACAGCTCCCCGGTTTCTGCGCAGTACCAGTCCCCTGCGAATTGCCCCGGATTCCATGCCGTGGCGCACAGGCCAAAAGCCAGAATCAGCAGCACCAAAACCACCCCAATGGGTATCCATCGCTTCATGCGTTCCCTCCGTCCTTCTCTTGTGCCGCTATTATACCCTACCCCGCCGCCCGCCGCAATTTGGAAAAATGGACAAGAATTATGTAAACTTTTGTGAAATATTTTCCTTGACATAGAAAAGGAGCCGCCCTTGTCGAGCGGCTCCAAATGGGTAAGAATCATGCGTCAATGGTGGAAATGCCCAGGGTGATTTCCTCCAGCACGTCCAGCAGTACCCGCACCGTGTCCAGCGCCGTCAGCATGGTGACGCCGTTTTCCACTGCGCAGCGGCGGATCTGGCTGGAGCCGGAATGCACATCCTCACACCGGACGTCCATGGTGTTGATGACGTAGGTGACGTAGCCCTGCCGGATGGATTTGAGGATTTCGTCGGAGCCGTCGTCCACCTTCGCCCGGACGCGGGTCCTGATGCCGTGCCGGCGCAGAAAAACCGCAGTGCCAACGGTTGCCTCAATGTTGAAGCCCAACCGATAGAACCGGCGGATCAGGGGCAGCGCTTCCTCCTTGTCCTCGTCGGAGATGGTCACGAATACAGTGCCGTAATTTTCCAGCTTCATGCCCGACGCCTGCATCGCCTTGTAAAGCGCGTGGGTCAGATTGTTGTCGTAGCCGATGGCCTCGCCGGTGGATTTCATCTCCGGAGACAGGTAGGCGTCCAGCCCCCGCAGCTTGGAGAAGGAGAAGGCCGGGGCTTTGGCATAGTACCGCTTCTGCTCGCCGGGGTACAGCATGTCGATGCCCTGCTCCTTCAGGCTCTGACCCAGCGCCACCAGCATGGCAATGTCTGCCAGCGGGTAGCCCGTGGCCTTGCTCAGGAACGGCACGGTACGGGAGGAACGGGGATTGACCTCGATGATATACACGTGATCCTCCGAGTCGACAATAAACTGAATATTATACAGTCCCTTAATCCCGATGGCAGGCCCCAGCTTCTTTGCGTACTGCAAAATAATGCCCTTGACCTTGTTGGAGATGGAGAAGGACGGGTACACGGAGATGGAGTCGCCGGAGTGAACGCCGGTGCGCTCCACCAGCTCCATGATGCCGGGGACGAACACGTCCGTCCCGTCGCAGATGGCGTCGATCTCCACCTCTTTGCCCCGGATATACTTATCCACCAGTACCGGCTTGTCTGCGTCGATCTCCACGGCGGTGTGGAGGTAATGCCGCAGCTGCTCCTCGTTGGCGACGATCTGCATCGCCCGTCCGCCCAGCACGAAGCTGGGACGTACCAGCACCGGGTATCCGATCTCCCGGGCGGCGGCGACGCCGTCCTCAATGCGGGTGACGGCCTTTCCCTTGGGCTGGGGGATGTTCAGGGAAATGAGAAGCTTTTCAAAGGCGTCCCGATTTTCCGCCTTTTCGATGGCGGCGCAGTCGGTGCCGATGATGTTCACGCCCAAATCCGTCAGGGGCTGCGCCAGATTGATGGCAGTCTGGCCGCCCAGAGAGGCAATGACGCCCTCGGGCTTTTCCTGCTCCACCACGTTCATTACGTCCTCCACCGTCAGCGGCTCAAAGTACAGCTTGTCGGAGGTGGTGTAATCCGTGGAAACGGTTTCGGGGTTATTGTTGATGATGATGGCTTCGTAGCCCGCGTTTTTGATGGTCTGAATGGCGTGGACGGTGGAATAGTCGAATTCCACGCCCTGGCCGATGCGGATGGGTCCGGAGCCGAGGACGATGACCTTCTTCTTGTCGGAGACCACGGACTCGTTTTCCGTCTCGTAGGTGGAGTAAAAATATGGGATATAGCTGTCAAATTCCCCGGCGCAGGAGTCGATCATCTTGTACACCGGGCGGATATTGCTGCTCTGACGCAGGGCAAACACCTTCCGCTCCGGGACGTTCCAGAGCTGCGCCACCGCCCGGTCGGAGAAGCCCATCTTCTTTGCCTGATAATACACGCTGCTGTCCATGACCGCGCCGGAAAGCTCCTGCTCCATGGCAGTAATGTTTTGCAGCTTGCGGATGAAAAAGGCGTCGATGGTGCTTTTCTCTACGATTTCCTCCACGCTTACGCCCGCGCGAAGCAGCTGGGCAATGGCGTAGATGCGGTCGTCGGTGCCGATTTTGATATAGTCCAGCAGGTCCTCCCTGCCCCAGCTGTCGAATTTGGCCATGTGCAGGTGGTACACGCCGATCTCCAGCGAGCGGATGCCCTTGAGCAGGCTCTCTTCAAAGGAGCGGCCGACGCTCATGGTTTCGCCCGTGGCCTTCATCTGGGTGCCGAGACGGTTGTTGGCATCGGAGAACTTGTCGAAGGGGAACCGGGGCATTTTGGTGACCACGTAGTCCAGTGCCGGCTCGAAGGCCGCGCAGGTGTTGGCGAGACGGATTTCGTCCAGCGTCATGCCCACGCAGATTTTCGCGGAGACCCGGGCGATTGGATAGCCGGAAGCCTTGGAGGCAAGTGCGGAGGAACGGGACACTCTGGGATTGACCTCGATGAGGTAATACTGGAAGGACTTGGGATCCAGCGCAAACTGGACGTTGCAGCCGCCCTGAATTTTCAGCGCACGGATCAGGCGCAGGGCGGAATCCCGGAGCATGTGATACTCCTTGTTTGTCAGCGTTTGCGACGGGCAGACCACGATGGAGTCGCCGGTGTGGATGCCCACGGGGTCTAGGTTTTCCATATTGCAGATGGCAATGGCGGTGTCGTTGGCGTCCCGCATGACCTCGTATTCGATTTCCTTGAAGCCCTTGATGCTTTTCTCCACCAGAACCTGATGGACGGGAGACAGCACCAGGGCGTTTTTCATGATTTCCCGGAATTCTTCCTCGTTATCCGCAAATCCGCCGCCGGTTCCGCCCAGTGTAAAGGCGGGGCGAAGCACCACAGGATAGCCGATGTTCTCCGCAGCGGCAATGCCCTCCTCCATGGAATTGGCGATCTGAGAAGGAAGCACCGGCTCGCCAAGGCGCTGGCAAAGCTCCTTGAACAGCTCCCGGTCTTCCGCCTGCTCAATGGATTCGCTTGGGGTTCCCAGCAGCTGCACGTGGCACTCCTTCAAAATGCCCTTCTTTTCCAGCTGCATGGCAAGATTCAGTCCCGTCTGACCGCCGATGCCGGGGATGATGGCGTCCGGCCGCTCAAAGCGGACGATACGGGCGATATATTCCAGTGTCAGCGGCTCCATATAGACCTTGTCCGCAATGGCGGGGTCGGTCATGATGGTCGCGGGGTTGCTGTTGCACAGAATGACCTCGTAGCCCTCCTCTTTCAGGGCAAGACAGGCCTGGGTACCGGCATAGTCGAATTCCGCCGCCTGACCGATGACGATGGGGCCGGAGCCAATGACCAGAATTTTCTTCAAATCGGTACGTTTCGGCATATTACTTTCCCTCCATCATGGCGATGAATTCGTCGAACAGGTAGACGCTGTCCTGGGGGCCGGGGGCGCTTTCCGGGTGGTACTGGACGCTGAATACCCGGTCAGCGGCGCACTTCTGCCCCTCCACCGTGCCGTCCAGCAGGTTGACGTGGGTCACGGTCAGGCCGGTTCCCGCCAGAGAATCCGCATTTACCGCATAGGAATGGTTCTGGGAGGTGATCTCCACCTTCCCCGTCTGTAGATTTTTCACGGGATGATTTCCACCCCGGTGGCCGAATTTCAGCTTGTAGGTGGACGCGCCATAGGCAAGGGCGATGATCTGATGCCCCAGACAAATGCCGAAAATCGGCAGTTTGCCCCGAAGGGCGCGGACAAGGGCAATCACCGGCTTTGCGTCCTCCGGGTTGCCGGGGCCGTTGGAGATGAACAGGCCGTCCGGGTGCATAGCCATAACCTCCTCAGCGGTAACCGTCCAGGGGACAATTGTCACTTCACACCCCCGGGCGTTCAGGCTGCGGATGATGTTATGCTTGATGCCGCAGTCCACGGCTACGACGTGGTGCTTGGGATTTTCACAGCCGGAAACCCACGGCGATTTCGTACTCACCACGGAAACCTGATTGGTGGGCAGGCTAGTGGAACGCATTTTCGCAAGGCAGGCGATGCTTGGGGTCTGGGCGTCCACGATCAGCGCCTTGCAGGTACCCTCGTCCCGGATGTGGCGGGCAAGGCGGCGGGTGTCCACACCGGCGATGCCCACGATGCTGTACTGAATCATCACGTCCTCCAGCGTCCGCGCGGCGCGGAAATTGGAAGGCTCGCTGTTGAATTCCCGGACGACCAGACCGCTGATGGTGGGTCTGTCCGTCTCGTAGTCGTCGCCGCACATGCCGTAATTGCCGATCAGGGGGTAGGTCATGACCACGGCCTGGGCGGTGTAGGAGGGGTCGGAGAGAATTTCCTGGTAGCCCACCATGGAGGTGTTGAACACCAGCTCCACCAGCGCGTCACCCTTGGCGCCGAAGCCGTAGCCGTAAAATTCGGTGCCGTCCTCCAATATGATTTTTCTGTCAAAGTTCCGACTCATGGATTTTTACCGGCCTTTCTCTGGGAAAGCTTCTGCTCAAACTGGTCTTTTCGGGTGTCCTCGGGAATCAACGTGGGATAGTCGCCGTCAAAGCAGGCGCTGCAATATTCTTCGCTGCCGCACAGGTCACGAAGATTTTCCAGGGGCAGATAGCCCAGGCTGTCCACGCCGATGATCTCCCCGATTTCGGCCATGGTATGGTGGCAGGCAATCAGATGCTCCCGGGAGTCAATATCCGTGCCGTAGTAGCAGGGGTGCAGGAAGGGCGGCGCGGAGATGCGCATGTGGATTTCCTTTGCCCCCGCCTCCCGCAGAAGCTGCACAATGCGCCCGGAGGTCGTGCCGCGGACGATGGAATCGTCCACCATCACCACCCGCTTGCCGCGAACCTCGCTTTCCACGGGACTGAGCTTGATCTTGACCTGATCTACCCGGTGATCCTGCCCGGGGGCGATGAAGGTCCTGCCGATATATTTGTTCTTGATCAGGCCGATGCCGTAGGGGATCCCCGATTCCCGGGCGTAGCCCATGGCGGCGTCCAGACCGGAATCCGGCACGCCGATGACAATGTCCGCGTCCACCGGATGGGTTTTTGCCAGAATCTCCCCTGCCCTCACCCGGGCGTCGTGAACGCTGACACCGTCGATGACGGAATCCGGCCGGGCAAAGTAGATGTATTCAAAAATGCACATCTTCTTGGGCGCAGTGCCGCAGTGGCTGGTATCGGAATGGATGCCGTCGCAGTCAAAGGTCAGAATTTCCCCGGGCAGAATGTCCCGCTGGAATTCCGCACCCACGGCGTGGAGGGCGCAGCTCTCCGAAGCGACGATATACGTTCCGTCCTTCCTTTTCCCAAAGCACAGTGGGCGGAAGCCGTGGGGGTCGCGCACCGCAATGAGCTTGGTGGAGGACATCATGACCAGAGAAAAAGCGCCCTCCAGCCTGTCCACCGCGCGGCTGACCGCCGCCTGAATGGAGGGAGCGGTGATCCGCTCCCGGGTGATCACATAGGCGATGGTCTCCGTGTCGGAGGTAGTATGGAAAATGGCGCCGGAAAGCTCCAGCTCCCGGCGGAGCTGAAGCGCGTTGCTCAAATTGCCGTTATGGGCAAGCGCCAGCTTGCCTTTTAAGTGATTGACCTGAATGGGCTGGCAGTTTGCCAGATTGGAGCCGCCGGTGGTGCCGTAGCGGGCGTGGGCAACCGCCATTTTCCCCGTGGGGAACTGCTTCATGACGCTGCTTGTGAACACCTCACTGATCAGCCCCAGTCCCTTATGACCGGCAAAAACACCGTCGTCATTGACGACAATGCCGCAGCCCTCCTGCCCACGGTGCTGTAAGGAATACAGGCCGTAGTAGGCAAGGCTCGCAACATCCTCCTGGCGCTGGCTGTAAACGCCAAACACGCCGCATTCTTCGTGGATACTCATGGTTATTCCCCCAGGCTGGCCTTGACAAAGCCCAGAAACAACGGATGGGGCTTGTTGGGACGGCTCTTGAATTCCGGATGATACTGAACGCCCACATGGAAGGGGCGGTCGGTCAGCTCCACGGTCTCCACCAGACGTCCGTCCGGAGAAGTGCCGCTGAGGGTCAGTCCTGCACTTTGCAGGATGTCCCGGAAGTCATTGTTGAATTCGTAGCGGTGGCGGTGACGCTCGTGGATAAGACCCGCGCCGTAGCACCGCGCCATGGTGGTACCCGGGGTGATGACGCAGGGGTAAGCGCCAAGGCGCAGCGTGCCGCCCTTGTCCACCTCGTCGCTCTGTCCGGGCATGAAATCGATGACCTTATGCTCGCTTACCGGGTCGAATTCGCCGGAATTGGCGTCCGCCAGACCGGCGACGCTCCTCGCGTACTCGATGACGGCAATCTGCATACCAAGGCAGATGCCAAAATAAGGCACCTTCTTCTCCCGGGCGTACTTCGCCGCAAGAATCATGCCCTCGATACCCCGGCCGCCAAAGCCGCCGGGAACGATGATGCCGTCCAGATGGGACAGCCGCTCGTTGACGGTGTCCTCCGTCAGCGTTTCCGAATCGATCCACTGGATGTCCACCACGGCGTCCAGCGCGTAGCCCGCATGGCGCAGAGCCTCCGCTACGGAGAGATAGGCGTCGTGGAGCTGAACATACTTGCCAACAAGGCCGATGGTGACGTGCTTGCTGCTGTTTCTGATTTTCTCCACCATCTGAATCCATTCCGTCAGCTCAGGCTTGGGGGTCTCCAGACCCAGCTCCCGGCAGACAATGCCGGAAAGATTGGACTTTTCCAGCATCAGCGGGGCTTCATACAGCACGGGCAGGGTGATATTCTCAATGACGCAGTCCGGCTTAACGTTGCAGAACATGCTGATCTTCTGGAAAATGGAGGGCTCCAGAGGCTCGTCGCAGCGCAGGACAATGACATCCGGCTTGACGCCCATGCCCTGCAATTCCTTGACGGAGTGCTGGGTGGGCTTGGATTTATGCTCGTCGGAGCCCCGGAGGAACGGCACCAGCGTCACGTGAATGAACAGGCTGTTCTCCTTTCCTACCTCCAGAGCAATCTGACGCACCGCCTCCAGGAAGGGCTGGGACTCGATATCGCCGATGGTGCCGCCGATTTCGGTGATGACCACATCCGCATCGGTCTTCCGGCCGACGCTGTAGACGAACTCTTTGATCTCGTTGGTCACGTGAGGAATGACCTGAACAGTGGAACCCAGATACTCGCCCCGGCGCTCCTTGTTCAGCACGTTCCAGTACACCTTCCCGGTGGTCAGGTTGGAGAACTTGTTCAGGTCTTCGTCAATGAAGCGCTCATAGTGACCCAAATCCAGGTCGGTTTCCGCGCCGTCCTCGGTGACGTAAACCTCACCGTGCTGGTAGGGGCTCATGGTGCCGGGGTCGACATTGATGTAGGGATCCAGCTTCTGGGCGGCGACCTTCAGTCCCCGTGCCTTGAGAAGGCGGCCAAGAGATGCCGCGGTAATGCCCTTGCCCAGACCGGAAACCACGCCGCCGGTCACAAAGATGTATTTCGTCATTGGTGATCTCTCCTTTACTCTACCGTAACGGATTTTGCCAGATTCTTCGGTTTATCGATATCACAGCCGTTTTCCTTGGCCACATAGTAGGCCAGCAGCTGCAACGGGACGATTTCTGCCACTGCGCACAGCAGCGGGTCGATTTTCGGCACAAAGATCATGTCATCGGCCAAGGAAATGATTTTCCCGTTTCCCTTGAAGGCCACCGCAAGCACCTCCGCGCCCCGCGCCTTGACCTCCACGATGTTGCTCATGGTCTTCTCCATGACCGCGTCGTTGCAGCACAGGGCGATCACCGGCTGCCCCTCGTAAATCAGGGCGATGGTGCCGTGCTTCAGCTCGCCCGCCGCGTAGGATTCCGCGTGGATGTAGGAGATCTCCTTCATCTTCAGCGCCCCTTCCAGAGCGACGGCGTAGTCGGTGTTTCTTCCGATGAAGAACATGGAGGGGCTGCCGTGGTATTTCTTTGCCAGAGCGGGAATGGCGGGGTTCATGTCCAGCGCCGTCTGCATCTGCCTGGGCAGGCAGCGCAGCGCCGTGAGCAGGCGCTTGTATTCCTTCCCGTTGACAGTCCCCAAAGACTTGGCCGCGTATAGGGCAAACAGGTACAGCACCGTCAGCTGGGTGGTGTATCCCTTGGTAGTGGCCACGGCGATTTCCGGGCCTGCCCATGTATACAGGGTGTAGTCGGCGATTTTCGCAATGGTGCTGCCCACCACGTTGACGATGGCAAGCGCCTTCGCGCCCCGGCGTTGGCACTCCTTCATGGCGGCGATGGTGTCCGCCGTCTCGCCGGACTGGGACAGGACGATAAGCAGCGTATGCTCGTCGATCAGGGGGTCTGCGTAGCGAAGCTCGCTTGCCAGCTCCGTGGTCACGGGGATCCGGCACAGCTTCTCGATGGTATATTTTCCCGCGCACCCGGCATAATAGGCCGAGCCGCAGGCCGTAATGACGATTTTATGGATTTGGGAAAGATCGATGTTCAGGTCGTCCAGAACGATCTCCCCATTCCGGATTCTGGGGGTGATGGTCGCTTCCACTGCCCGGGGCTGCTCCATGATCTCCTTGAGCATGAAGTGGTCATAGCCGCCCTTTTCCGCCGCCTGAATGTCCCAGGTGATACGGCTGGCCTTCTTGGTGATGGCGTGGCCGGAGCAGTCGTAGACCTGAATGGAATCCGGCGTCAGCTCCGCAAGCTCGCCGTCCTCCAGATAAATGACGTTCCGGGTGTGCGCTACCAGCGCGGTGACGTCGGAAGCGAAGAAATTCTCTCCGATGCCCACGCCGAGAATCAGGGGGCTTGCCTCCCGGACGGCCAGAACGGTGTCCGGCGCGTCCGTGCAGACGATTCCCAGAGCGTAGGAGCCAACCAGCCGGGAGGAAGCCTTCATGACGGCTTTCCGGAAATCCCCGGCATAGTACATTTCAATCAGATGGACGATGACCTCGGTGTCCGTCTCGCTCTCGAAATGATAGCCCTTCCGGACGAGTTCCTCCCGAAGCTCCATGTAGTTTTCAATTATGCCGTTGTGAACGACGGCGAATTTTCCGTCGTTGCTGGCATGGGGATGGGCGTTTATGTCGTTGGGCGCGCCGTGCGTCGCCCAGCGGGTGTGGCCGATTCCGGTGGTACCGGGAACCAGCCGCCCGTCTTCCGTCTTTTCCCGGAGGTTCTGAATGCGTCCCGTGACCTTGCTGATGGCAATTCGGTTCCCCTGCACCACCGCAATTCCGGCGGAATCATAGCCCCGGTATTCCAGCTTTGAAAGCCCGTCCAGCAACACCGGCGCGGCGTTCTGCGTGCCTGTAAATCCTACGATTCCACACATAAGAAACCTCCTTTGTCTGTGCCGTTACAGCTTAGCCCAATACGTACTCAGAAATCATGCGGCCGATTTTTCCGATATCCACGCCGCCCTTAAACTCAAACTTTGCGGTAAAGGTATTGGAGAACATGATGAACAGCTCGGAATCCGGAATCAGCTCCCCAAAGCCGGGGGTCTGGATGGAAAAATACTGAATCTTGGAATAGGGCATGGTGCTGAAGGATTTCCGCTTGCCGGTAATTCCCTGCACGTCCACCGCAATGATCCGCTTGTTTGTGAAAAGCAACTGGTCACGGACGGTCTGAAATGCCATGACCACTTCCTCGCCGCCGATGAGAAGGCCGTTTACCTCGCCTTTAACGGCATCAACACGGATGGGCTTTAAGTTCCATACGGAATCCTGATTGAAATTAACTGCCATAGTCGTTTTCTCCTTCCTGAATTTGGGGAGGGGTTACTCCCATTCTACCGTCGCCGGGGGCTTGCTTGTGATGTCGTAGACAATGCGGTTGATGTGGGGGACCTCGTTGACGATCCGCACGGAAGCGCGATCCAGCACCTCGTAGGGAATCCGCGTCCACTCTGCCGTCATGAAGTCGTTGGTCGTGACGCTGCGAAGGGCAAGAACATTTTCGTAGGTGCGGCCGTCGCCCATGACACCGACGCTTCTGGCATTGGTGAGAACCGCGAAATACTGGCTGCAAATGTCCCCAAGGTTGGCCTTGGCGATCTCCTCCCGGAAGATGAAGTCCGCCTCCCGGAGAATGTCCAGCTTTTCTTTCGTCACGTCGCCCAAAATCCGGATGGCAAGGCCGGGACCCGGGAAGGGCTGACGGTGGACAAGGTAATCGGGAAGCCCCAATTCCTTGCCCAGCAGCCGGATCTCGTCCTTGAAAAGGTGATCCAGTGGCTCCAGAACCGCTTTGAACTGGGCAATGACCTCTCTGGGCAGGAGCTTGTTGTGGTGGCTCTTGATGACGTCAGCATCCCCCGCGCCGGATTCGATGACGTCGGGATAGATGGTACCCTGAGCAAAAAAGTCCTCCTTGGTGATGCTGAATTTCACGGCTTCATCCAGAAATACATATCCAAACTCCGCGCCGATGATCTGCCGCTTGCGCTGGGGGTCTTCCACGCCCTTGAGCTTGTCCAGGAAGCGCTTTTCCGCGTCCACCCGGACAAAATGGATGTTCCACTTGGCGAAGGCGGCTTCTACCTCGTCGCCCTCATTCTTGCGCATACAGCCGTGATCGACGAATACGGCGGTCAGCCGATCCCCTACCGCCTCGGCCAGCAGCGCCGCCAGAACAGAGGAATCCACGCCGCCGGACAGTGCCAGCAGGACACGACCCTTGGGGCCGATGGTGTCCCGAAGCTGCGCTACGGTATTTTTGCAGAAATCACCCATTGTCCAGGTGCCCTTGGCGCCGCAGACCTCGTAGAGAAAATTGCGCAGCATCCGGCTGCCAAACTGGGTGTGGTTCACCTCCGGGTGGAACTGAACGCCGTAAAAGCCCCGGCTTTCGTCGGCAATGGCGGCGTTGGGGCAGGCGTCGGTGTGGGCGACCAGCGCAAAGCCCTCCGGCACCTTCGCCATATAGTCGCCGTGGCTCATCCAGGAAATGGCCTGTTCCGGAATACCCTTGAACAGCTTGCAGCCGGAATCGTAATAGGTGACGGTCTTGCCGTACTCCCGGGCGGTATCCTCCTGGGCAGCCGTGACCTGACCGCCCAGGGTGTGTGCCATCAGCTGGCAGCCGTAGCAAATGCCCAGGATGGGAACGCCCAACCGGAACACCGCCGGGTCAACGTGGGGAGATTCCTCCAGATACACACTGTTGGGGCCGCCGGTGAAAATGATGCCCATGGGCGCAAAGGCGCGAATCTCGTCCAGGGTCGTGGTATAGGGCTTGATCTCGCAGTAGACGTTCTGCTCCCGTACCCGCCGGGCGATCAGCTGATTGTACTGTCCGCCAAAGTCCAGAATCAGGATTTTTTCTTGCATACAGTGGCTCTCCTTCCCTGCCCGCCGGTTAAATATTGATCTCCGCCTGTTTGCTGTCGATACCAGCGATCAGAGGGGCTACCTTTTTCACATAGCTTTCCACTTGCTCCGCACACCGGCCGGTGTACAGCATAGGGTCGAGAACGGCCTCCATCTCCTGCTTCGTCATGCCGAACTCCGGATGGTTTGCCAGATCGGCCAGAAGATCCCAGCGTTCGCCGTTTTTCATCTTGGCCGTGGCGTCCATGGAGCAGGTGCGGATGATCTCGTGGAGCTGCTGACGGTCGCCGCCATGCTTGACGCCCTCCATCATCAGATTTTCCGTGGCAATGAAGGGCAGATACTCCCGCACGGTCTTCTCCACGATTTTTTCGTTCACATGCAGACCGTCGGTGACGTTCTGTGCCAGCCGGAGAACGGCGTCGGCGCAGAGGAAGCCCTCGGGCATGGAGATGCGCCGGTTGGCGGAATCGTCCAGGGTGCGCTCCAGCCACTGGGTGGAGGCGGTCATGGGGGCGTTCAGCGCGTCCGCCATCAGGTAGCGGGACAATGAGCAGATACGCTCGGAGCGCATGGGGTTGCGCTTGTAGGCCATGGCGGAGGAGCCGATCTGGTTCTTTTCAAAGGGTTCTTCCACCTGACGGTCGTGCTGCAAAAGCCGAATGTCGTTTGCCATGCGGTAGCAGCTCTGGGCAATGGAAGAAAGGCAGTTCAGGATGCGGCTGTCCAGCTTCCGGGGATAGGTCTGGCCGCAGACATCGAAGCACTGACTAAAGCCAAAGTCCGCGCTGATACGGCGGTTCATCTCGTCGATTTTCGCCGTATCCCCGTCAAACAGCTCCAGGAAGCTGGCTTCCGTGCCGGTGGTTCCCCGGCAGCCCAGGAATTTCATGGTTTCCATCACAAAATCCAGCTCTACCAGATCACTGACGAAGTCCTGCATCCACAGCGTTGCCCGCTTGCCCACCGTGACCAACTGGGCGGGCTGATAATGGGTGTAGCCCAGCGTGGGCATGGCCTTGTACGTTTCCGCGAAACGGGAAAGATTGGCGATGACCTTCAGCAGCTCTCCCCGGAGGTATTTCAGGCCGTCCCGGTAGAGAACGATGTCGGCGTTATCGGTGATATAGCAGCTGGTAGCACCCAAATGGATGATACCGGCGGCAGAGGGCGCGGCCTTGCCGTAGGTGTATACGTGGGCCATCACGTCGTGGCGAACTTCCTTCTCCCGGGCAGCGGCACAGGCAAAGTCGATGTCCGTGATGTGGGCTTCCAGCTCCTCGATCTGTTTCTCGGTGATAGGCAGCCCCAGAGAATGCTCGGCCTTGGCAAGGGAAATCCAGAGCTTCCGCCAGACTTCAATCCGCTTCTGCTGGGAAAACAGATGCAGCATGTAGTCGGAGGCATACCGGGAGCTTAAGGGGGATTCGTATTGATCCGTCATAGTCTGCCCCCCTGCTCAGCGAAGAATGATGCTGTCCCGCTCCGGGCCTACGGAAACGTAGCCGATGGGGCAGCCAATCTTTTCTTCCACGTACTCAACGTACTTCCGCGCCGCCTCGGGAAGGTCTTCCCACTTGCGCACGCCGGAAATATCGCACTTCCAGCCCTCCATGTATTCCATCACGGGCGTGGCGCTGCTTTGCAGCGTGGGGAACGGGAATTCGTCGATCACTTCCCCGTTCAGCTCGTAGTGGGCGCAGACGGGAATTTTGTCCAGATAGCTCAGCACGTCCAGCTTGGTCAGAGCGATATTGGTCGCGGCCTGCACCTGAACGCCGTAGCGGGTGGCTACCAGGTCGATGGGGCCGACCCGGCGGGGACGGCCGGTCTTCGCGCCATACTCAAAGCCCGCCTCCCGAAGGGCGTCTGCCTCGGCGCCGAACATCTCGCAGACGAAGGGGCCTTCGCCCACGCAGGTGGAGTAGGCCTTCACGACGCCGATGACCTCGTCGATCTTGGCGGTGGGCAGACCGGAACCCACGGGGGCGTAAGCGGCAATGGCATTGGAGGAGGTGGTGTAGGGATAGATACCGTAGTCCAGATCCCGCAGCGCGCCCAGCTGGGCTTCAAACAGTACCTTCTTCCCTTCCGCCTGCGCCTTGCGCAGGTATACGCCGGTGTCGCAGATGAAGGGCTTGATCTTCTCGCAGTAATTGTCCATCCACGCTTTCAGCTCGTCCATGGTGACAGGCTCAGCGCCGTAAACGCCGGTAAGCGTCAGGTTCTTCCACTCCAGCAAGTCCTGCAAATGCTCATAAAGATGCTCGGAATGCAGGAGTTCTCCCGCCATAATGGTCTTTTTCTGGTACTTATCGGAGTAGAAAGGCGCAATGCCCTGCTTGGTGGAGCCGTACTTTTTATCCTTCAGGCGGGCTTCCTCCAGGCCGTCCTGGAGACGGTGCCAGGGCAGCAGCAGAGACGCCCGGTCGCTGATTTTCAGGTTGTCCGGGGTGATGGGGACGCCCTTTTGGGCAACATCCTGCATTTCCTGCCACAGGTTTTCCGGGTCAACGGCGACGCCGTTTCCCAGGATGTTCACGACACCCTTCCGGAAAATGCCGGAGGGCAGCAGATGCAGGGCGAATTTGCCATGCTCATTGATCACGGTGTGGCCGGCGTTGCCGCCGCCCTGATAACGGATGACGATGTCATAATTCTCGGTGAGCAGATCGACCATGCGTCCCTTGCCCTCGTCACCCCAGTTGATGCCGACGATTACGGTATTAGCCATTTTGGGTTTCCTCCGTTTTGTTATTGTAAGGGTCGTTGACAGCACGTTTACAGGGCGGAGGGATTCCTCCGTCCTGTAAACCGTACTTATTTCAGATGCTCTTCCAGACGCTTCATGATCTCGGCGTAGGCTTCCTCCACGCCGCCCATGTCCCGGCGGAAACGATCCTTGTCCAGCTTCTCGTGGGTCTTGCTGTCCCACAGGCGGCTGGTGTCGGGGCTGATTTCGTCAGCCAGAACGATGGTGCCGTCGGACAGGCGGCCGAATTCCAGCTTGAAATCCACCAGAGTCACGCCGCAGGTCAGCCAGAAGGCCTTCAGTGCGTCGTTGATCCGGAAGGAATAGTCTTCAATGGTCTTGATCTCTTCGGGAGTCGCCAGCTTCAGAGCGAGGGCGTGATAGGTATTGAGCAGCGGATCGCCCAGCTCGTCATTTTTATAGGAGAACTCAATGGTGGGCTGCTCGAACACAACGCCTTCCTCCACGCCGTAGTGCTTGGAGAAGGAGCCGGCAGCGATGTTGCGGACGATGACTTCCAGGGGAACGATGGAGACCTTCTTCACCAGGGTCTCCCGCTCGGACAGCTCTTTGACGAAGTGGGTGGGAATGCCCTGCTTTTCCAGATAGGCCATCAGGCGGTTGCTCATCTGGTTGTTGATGACGCCCTTGCCCGCAATGGTGCCTTTTTTCAGCCCGTTGAAAGCGGTGGCGTCGTCCTTGTAATCCACGATCAGAAGCTCGGGATCGTCGGTGGCGAAAACCTTTTTGGCCTTGCCCTCATACAGCTGCTGCAATTTTTCCATTTGTGTTTACCTCCATATGTGTATTCATTGTCGGTTTCAGGAAACGGCGGCAGCCATCTGCGGCCCCCATCTCACACCCTTTAGAATAACACAATATGTGGCGGAACGCAATCATCATTTCCACGATATGTGCCGTCTTTGCGGGGCAAAAATTGGAACTTTTGTCTTTCCGTACCGGTGCAGAAACCTGATTATTTCCCGCTGTCGCCGTAGTTGGCCAGGACGCGGGCGGAGGGGTCGTTCACATTGCAGCCCTCCCAGGATTTGTTGGGCATCCAGAAGTCCACGATCATCTGACTCTGCCCCGGATAGTATTTCTCAAAAATCTCCCGGTAAAGCAGGGACTCCTTGGTAAACGGCTGGGCATGGGTATACTTTGCCCGTTTTTCCTCAAATTCTTCCTGGGTATAGACGGTTTCGGCGTATTCTTTCAGATAGTCCACCATGGAGTGACCCACAGCGTCGGAAAACGCCGCCTTTTCCCGCCAGAGAATGTCGTGGGGCAGATAATCCCCCTTTTCAAAGGCGTGACGCAGCAGATACTTGCCCTTTCCGTACTTGTTCAGCTTCATCTCCGGGTCGATGGCCATGACGTACTTGACAAAGTCCAGATCACCGAAGGGTACCCGCGCTTCCAGAGAATTGACGCTGATGCACCGGTCTGCCCGAAGCACATCGTACATGTGCAGCTCACGGATGCGCTTCTGGGCTTCCTCCTGGAACGCCTTGGCAGAGGGAGCAAAGTCGGTATACTTGTAGCCGAACAGCTCGTCGGAGATCTCGCCGGTGAGAAGCACCCGGATATCGCTGGTCTCGTGGATGGCCTTGCACACCAGATACATGCCGATGCTGGCGCGGATGGTGGTGATGTCGAAGGTTCCCAGCAGCGCCACCACCGGCTCCAGCGCGGCAAGAACGTCCTCTTTGGAGATGATGACCTCGGTATGGTCACTGTGGATGTAGTCCGCGACCTGTTTCGCGTATTTCAAGTCGATGGCGTCCTCGCTCATGCCGATGGCAAAGGTGCGGATGGGCGTTTCGCTCTCCCGGGCTGCGATAGCGCACACCAGAGAGGAATCCAGTCCGCCGCTGAGCAGGAAGCCGACCTTTGCGTCGGCCACCAGACGCTTCTTCACACCGGCTACCAGCTTGTCGTGGATGTTGGCGCAGACCGTTTCCAGATCATCGGGAAGCACATGATCCACCGCTGCGATGTCGCAGTAGCAGACGAATTTCCCGTCGCAGTAATAATGTCCCGGAGGAAACGGCAGGATTTTGCCAACCAGCCCTACCAGATTTTTCGGTTCGCTGGCAAACAGGATCGTGCCGTTTCCGTCATAGCCGTAATACAGCGGGCGAATGCCGATGGGGTCACGGGCGGCGATAAACTTCTTCTGCCTGCCGTCGTAGAGAACGCAGGCAAACTCCGCGTCCAGCTTTTCAAACATGCCAACGCCGTATTTTTCATACATGGGCAGCAGCACTTCGCAGTCGGACTCGCTGGTGAAGGTGTAGTCCTTGGAAAGCGCCTGCTTCAGCTTTTCAAAGCCGTAAATCTCGCCGTTGCAGACCACCCAGCTTCCGTTCAGACCGAAGGGCTGCATCCCTTCCGGATGAAGCCCCATGATGGAGAGTCTGTGAAAGCCGAGTATCCCCTGCCCCACGTCAATGACGCGGGAATCATCCGGGCCTCGGGAAATTGTTTTGGCGAATCCTGCCTGAAAGGCGGTCATATCGGCAGGCTTGCCGCAGTACCCAATGATGGAACACATATGGGAATTCCTCCTCAAATAGCCCGCGGGAGAGCCTTACGGCTCTCCCATGGGTTCTCTTTTTCTCTTACACCCGTGAAGGGGTGGTCAATCCCCTTATCTGGCGCAGCAATAATTACTTCACACCAAACAGCAATTCGCCGTAGGTGGGGAACGGCCAGTAATCGGAAGAGGTCTGGGTCTCCGCCTCGTCCGCGACAGCCCGGAGGGCTGCCATCTTGCCGAGGATGGTGTCCCGGATGGCGAAGGACTCTTCCTTCACATTCTCCGCGTTCTTAAGCTCGAGAACGGCGGATTCCAGCTCGTCGGTCTTCTCGGCGATCTGGTCGGTCAGGCCGGACAGCTTGGTGACAAGGCCGGTCTCATAGGCGCAGGCCAGATTGGGGGCAACGGCCTTCTTCGCGGCCAGGGAAGCGGCCAGCTCGGCGGCGTAGCCCTCCACCGCAGGGAGAATCTGCTTTCTCGCCATGTCCACCATGGTGTTGGCCTCAATGATGACGGCCTTGCAGTAGTTTTCCAGCATAATGTCGCACCGCGCCTGCATCTCGGAGACGGAGTAAATCTTGTGGGCGGTGAGCATATCCACGTTCTTCTTATCCAGCAGATGGGGCATACAATCGGGGGTCGTGGGGTAGTTGCACAGGCCGCGAACCTCGGTGGCCTCCTTGATCCAGGTGGCGTCGTAGCCGTTGCCGTTGAAGATGATGCGCTTGTGATCCTTGATGGTCTTCTTGATCATGTCGTGCAGGGCGGTCTCGAAGTCCTCCGCGCCTTCCAGACGGTCGGCGTAAATTTTCAGGGACTCGGCCACGGCGGCGTTGAGCATGATGTTGGCGCAGGCAATGGAATTGGAGGAACCCAGCATACGGAACTCAAACTTGTTGCCGGTAAAGGCGAAGGGAGAGGTACGGTTCCGGTCGGTGGTGTCTCTGGGGAAGCGGGGCAGAACGTCCACGCCCAGCTTCATGGTGGTCTTCTTTGTGCCGCAGTAGGGGGTATCATTCTCAATGGCGTCCAGAATGCCCATCAGCTCGTCGCCCAGGAAGATGGAGACCACGGCGGGAGGCGCTTCGTTCGCGCCCAGACGGTGGTCGTTGCCCGCGGTGGCCACGCTCAGGCGGAGCAGATCCTGATAATCGTCCACGGCCTTGATGACCGCGCACAGGAACAGCAGAAACTGGGCATTTTCGTAGGGCGTCTCGCCGGGGGACAGCAGATTCACGCCGGTATCGGTGGACATGGACCAGTTGTTGTGCTTGCCGGAGCCGTTGACGCCGGCGAAGGGCTTCTCATGCAGCAGACACACCAGACCGTGCTTTGCTGCGACCTTCTGCATGATCTCCATGGTCAGCTGGTTGTGGTCGGTGGCGATGTTGGTGGTGGTGTAAATGGGCGCCAGCTCATGCTGGGCGGGGGCGACCTCGTTATGTTCGGTCTTGGCAAGGATACCCAGCTTCCACAGTTCCTCGTTCAGGTCTTCCATGTAAGCAGCAACGCGGGGCTTGATGACGCCGAAGTAGTGGTCATCCATCTCCTGCCCCTTGGGGGATTTCGCGCCGAACAGGGTTCTGCCGGTGAAGATCAGATCCTTGCGCTGCTCGTACATTTCCTTATCCACAAGGAAATATTCCTGCTCGGGGCCCACATTCGTGCGGACGCACTTGACGTCGGTGTTGCCGAAGAGCTTCAGGATACGCATGGCCTGACGGTTCAGGGCTTCCATGGAGCGCAGCAGCGGGGTCTTCTTATCCAGCGCCTCGCCGCCGTAGGAGCAGAACGCCGTGGGGATGCACAGGGTCTTGCCCTTGATGAATGCGTAGGAGGTGGGGTCCCAGGCGGTGTAGCCCCGGGCCTCAAAGGTGGCGCGCAGGCCGCCGGAGGGGAACGAGCTGGCGTCAGGCTCGCCCTTGATCAGCTCTTTGCCGGAGAAATCCATGATGACGCCGCCGTCGGGAGCGGGAGAAATGAAGCTGTCGTGCTTTTCGGCGGTGATGCCGGTCAGCGGCTGGAACCAGTGGGTATAGTGGGTCGCGCCATGGGCGACAGCCCAGTCCTTCATGGCAGCGGCCACCGCGTTGGCAACGGAAGCGTCCAGCTTCGCACCCTCGTCGATGGTTCTGCGCAGCGACGCATACACGTCGGCGGAAAGATTGGCCTTCATCACCCGGTCATCAAATACCAGACAGCCGAAATAGTCAGAAACAGTACTCATAGCAAACGCTCCTTTTTGAAATTTGGGTTCCGGGAATGCCCGCCCGAACCGCCGAAAATAAAAAAAGACGGCAAGGACGTTATGAGCATACACTCGGAGACGTCCTTGCCTTCACAGTGGGCATTCTACACCATCTTTTCCCATTTGTCAACACCCTGCACAAAAAAAGTTTTTTGTCTTTGGACAGATTGACAAGGCTCTATCAATTGAATATAATACGTTCGGGGACAAAGGCTTTCCGGGATGTTTTGGTATTTCCGGGAGAATCCCGTTGCTTTTCCCACTAATTTGACTTCATTTGTTTGAATTTAACCGCGTATTGGGCAGGAAGGTTGGTTGCTGTATGAAATATACGCCCCAGGAGGTCATACAATTCATTCAGGAGGAGGATGTGAAGTTCATCCGCCTTGCATTCTGCGACTGCTTCGGCAGACCCAAAAATATCTCCATCATGCCCCACGAGCTGGAACGCGCCTTCAAGTACGGCATTGCCATCGACGCTTCCGCCATCGCGGGCTTCGGCGACGAGGTGAATTCCGACCTGTTCCTCCATCCCGACGCTTCCACCATTGCCCTTCTGCCCTGGCGGCCGGAGCATGGGAGCGTGGTGCGGATGTTCTGCTCCATCACCCACCCCGACGGCACGCCCTTTGCCCACGATACCCGGGGCATTCTCAAGCAGGCCGTCGCCGACGCCGCGAAGGCGGGCTATGCCTTTTCCTTCGGCTCCGAGCTGGAATTCTATCTGTTCCGGCTGGACGAAAACGGCGAGGTGACGGACGTTCCCTACGATCAGGCCACCTATATGGACGTAGCGCCGGAGGACAAATGTGAAAATGTCCGCCGGGAAATCTGCCTGACCCTGGAGCGAATGGGCATTCAGCCGGAATCCTCCCACCACGAAGAAGGCCCCGGTCAGAACGAGGTGGATTTCCGCTATTCCGATCCCCTGTCCGCCGCGGACAACGCCGTTACCTTCCTCACCGTCGTCAAAACCATCGCCGCCCGGAACGGGCTGTACGCGGACTTTTCCCCCAGACCTCTGGAGGGACGCCCCGGCAGCGGGTTCCACATCAATATGTCCGTTCAGGGCGGCGCGGATGATCTCATGCACCGGGTGATGGGCGGCATTCTGGACAAGATTGCGGACATGACGCTGTTTCTCAATCCCACCGAGCCGTCCTACAGCCGCCTGGGCGCCCACAAAGCACCGAAGTACATTTCCTGGTCGAGCAACAACCGCTCTCAGCTCATTCGCGTCCCCGCCGCCTCCGGCGAGTACCGGCGCTTCGAGCTGCGCAGCCCCGACTGCACGGCCAATCCCTATCTTGCTTTCGCGCTGCTGATCTGGGCGGGGCTTTCCGGAATCGAAAACAACATTGCCCTCCCGGAAGCCTGCAATGTCAATCTCCACACGGCGGATTCCAGAAACCTGACCCTTGCGACCCTTCCCAAGTCGTTGGCTGATGCGGAAAAGTGCGCCGGAAACAGCAACTTCATTGCTCAGCATCTTCCTGAATCTCTGATTGACTTCTTTACCAAGCGATAAACTCCGCAAAATTCTGAAGGGAGGGAGCATGATATGGTTTTCAGCGACCGGACGTACAGCGTTCTGGTGGTGTCTGCTGCGCAGAAATTCAATGAAGCCTTTGCCGAGATGCTCCCCGGTTCGGAGTATTACCCGGTTCGTTTCGTGGGCAACATTGCCGCGGCGCGGCGGGAGATGGTGAACAAAACCTATGATCTTGTCATCATCAACGCTCCCCTGCCCGACGATTTTGGCACCCGTTTCGCCATCGACGCCTGCAGCCAATCCGGCACCGTGGCGCTGCTGCTGGCAAAATCGGAGGTTTACGACGAGGTGGAAGCCAAGCTCACCTGTCAGGGCGTGTTCACGCTGGCAAAGCCAACGTCCGCTCTGCTGCTGAACCAAAGCCTGAAATGGCTGGTTTCCGCCCGGGAACGCCTGCGGCGCATGGAGGAAAAGGCCACCTCCGTGGAAGAAAAGATGGAGGAAATCCGTCTGGTGAACCGGGCAAAATGGCTGCTCATTGAGCAGCTGAAAATGACCGAGGCCGAAGCCCACCGTCACATCGAAAAACAGGCCATGGATCGCTGCACGACCAGGCGGGAGATCGCGCTGGGGATCATCAAGACCTACGCCTGATTGTCAAATGACTACATATAAAAACGCTGCAAGGGATAAATCCTTTGCAGCGTTTCTGTTATTGCATCATTTCCAGGAATTCGTCTTCTGTGAGGATGGGGATTCCCAGCTCTCTTGCCTTGCGCTCCTTGGAACCGGCGTTTTCGCCCACCACCACGAAGCTGGTCTTTTTCGACACGGAGCCGGACGCCTTGCCGCCCAGAAGCTCGATTTTCTCCGTGGCTTCCTCCCGGGTGAATTTGCTCAGCGCACCGGTAAGCACGAAGGTCTTCCCGGCGAAGCGGGCGTCGGTGATGACCCGTTTGCTTTCAAAATTGACCCCTGCCTGCCGCAGACGCTCCACCATGTGCCTGGACTGCTCCTGCCGGAACCACTGGCAGATGTTCTCGGCGGTGACCGCGCCCACGTCGGGTACCTCCGTCAGCTCCTCCACTGACGCTGCCATCAGGCCGTCCAGATTTCCGAAGGCGGAAGCAAGCACCTTGCCGGTTTTTGCCCCCACCTGACGGATGCCCAGAGCGTAAATCAGGCGGCTGACGTCCTGCGCCTTGCTGGCCTCGATGGCGGCAAGAAGCTTTTTCGCCGCCGTAGAACCGGCCTTCCACAGACTCTTTACATCGTCCAGGGTCAGATAGTAAATATCCGCCGGGGATTTGATCAGCCCCTTTTCGATCAGCGCGTCCACTATGGCCGCGCCGAGACCGTCGATGTCCATGGCGTCCCGGCTGACGAAGTGGGCAATGTTCCGGCTGAGCTGGGCGGGACATTCTGCCCCGGTGCAGCGCAGAAACGCGCCGTCCTCGTCCTGCTCCACAGGTGCGCCGCAGACCGGGCAGCGGTCGGGCAGATGGTAGGCCGCCGTCCCCTCGGGGCGCCTGGAAAGATCGACCTCCAGAATTTCCGGGATGATCTCCCCAGACCATGAATGAGGACGGTATCAAAGGGCTTTTTGCCGGTGTATTCCAGACC
>URBH01000030.1 GCA_900546075.1 uncultured Eubacteriales bacterium
GCCCGTTTCGCTTTTCGGCAGACAAGGCGGGCAGGCACAAGCCGTGCCTGCCCGCCTGCATGGATTCTGAGATTTCGCTTACGGCTTGATGAGAATGGCGCTCACATCCGCCATGCTTTCGCCGAGCGTGAACGTGACGGCCTTGCCGTTGTGGGTGAGCCGGTAGGCTTCGCCGCCCTCGCCCTTGTCCAGCAAATCGGAGAGCAGGAACGCTGACGTTGCGCCCTTGGTGACAAAGACGATCTTCTCCACGCCCTGCGCCTTGAGAGTGCGGATGCCGCTGAGTCTGCCCGTGAGAATGGCGAGGTCCTCGTCAACGGTGACGGTCAGCACGCCGCCCTTTTGCTCGGCCGTGTAGGCAATGTCCCTGCCGTCCTTATCGGTCACGCGGTAGAGGGGAGGAGCTATTAACCGGCTTCCCTCATCCGGCATGGTGTGGGTCTCCCCGCACTGGTCATACCGCACGCACTTTGCCGTCTTGGTGCCGTCGTGCGCATAGGTCGCATCGTTGTTGGAAACATAGTCCTCAAAGAGATGCCCGAGCTTGCTGTCCGTGTCCGTTACCGTGTCTGTTGCCATACAGCCGCCCGTGCCGTAGCGCACGCACCTTGACGTCTTTGTTCCGTCCTGCTCGCAGGTCGCATCGTTGTTGGAAACATAGTCCTCAAATAGATGCCCGAGCTTGCTGCCCGTGTCCGTTACCGTGTCCGTTTCCGTGCAGCCGCCCGTGCCGTAGCGCACGCACTTTGCCGTCTTGGTGCCGTCCTGTTCGCAGGTGGCATCGTTGTTGGAAACATACTCCTGCCCGTCAAGGCTGTGGTTCAGGGCGGGGATATCCTCGGTTTTTGTATGGGAGGAGCTGGTGCAGGTGTAAGTCCTGACCCCCTTTCCCGTGCAGGTGGCGGGCGTCGTCACCGTGCCGCTGTCCCATACAAAGTCTCCGGTGGGGTTGGTGACCGTTTTGTTGGGAGTTCCCGACATGGGACTGCGGGGCGCGTAATATTCGATTTTTCCGCCGGGGTTCAGCGCGCAAATATCCGGCTCCACCTCTGCGCCGTCGGTGCCATAGCTGCCGCCGCCGCCGATGCCTGCGCCGTTGAGGCCGTTGGTGGCCCCGACCTTGCCGCCGGAAATGGTGATGTTGCTGCCGTTGCCGCCGAGGCCGCCGCCGATGCCTGCGGCGGCGAGGCCGCCGATGGCGTTGACCCCGCCGCCGGTGATGAAGATGTTGCTGCCGTCCTTTCCGCTTCCGCCGCCGATGCCCGCACCTTGTTGGCCGCCCCAGGCGGTCAGCTTGCCGTTCTTGTCCTCGTCCGCAATGGTCAGGCTGCCGCCGTTGTTCTTTTCAAGGCCGGCATGCTCATAGCCACTCCTGAGCGTGCTTCCGCCGTTCAGCTCGATGCTGACATTGCCCTCGCCGGTGGTGGAAACGGCGGCCTTGCCCTTATCGCGCACGTCGATGTTCACACCGGAGAGGGTGACGTTTGCGGTCTGATCCTTCTCCGCGTTGATGGTGACGTTGTTTTCCTTAGAGGTTCCCGTAATGACGGGGGCGCTGTCCGGAACATCGACCTGCGACCCCTGGGTGACCGTCTGCCCGCCGCTCTCGGCGTTTACGGTGATGTCGCCCTTGCTGATGTCCCAGGTCGCCGCAAGCGCCGACATGGGCATGCTGACGAGAAGCAGCAGCGCAAGGAGCGTTGATACGATTATTCTTCCCTTCATGTGTAAAAGCCTCCTTTGTTGTTTTGATCGATCGCCTCGATTCCTTTTTTACGTACACACTGTTATGTTATCAGACAATTCGGATATTTGCAAGAGCCTGTTCGGGCAAAGATTTGCTTTTATACGATTTTCTGATGAAACGTAAGCTTTTCTAGTATGAGACGCACTCTGCCGCTGCGGCAGAGTGCGTCTTTTGTATGACAGGAAAAAGAAAGAATCGTCTATGCCAGACCGTCCCGGGCGTTCTGGGCGCCTTGCAGGAAATTTCGGGTTTTTTCGCTTCTGGGATTGCCGAAAACCTCCTCCGGGGTGCCAAATTCCTCGATCACGCCGTCGGCCATGTAGATCACCACGTCCGCCACGGAGCGGGCAAACTCCATTTCGTGGGTCACCACCACCATGGTGTTGTCCCTGCCCTTTAAGCCCCGGATGACCTTCAGCACCTCCCCCGTCAGCTCCGGGTCGAGGGCGCTGGTGGGCTCGTCAAAGCACAGCACCTCCGGCTGGAGCGCCAGCGCCCGGGCAATGGCGACCCGCTGCTGCTGACCGCCGGAGAGCTGGTAGGGGTAAGCATCCGCCTTGTGGGTCAGTCCCACCCGGCCAAGCAGGGACATGGCCGTTTCCCGAATCTGCGCCGGGGCTCCCTTTTTCAGAAGGCTGGGCGCAAGCATGATATTTTCCAGCGCCGTATACTGGGGAAACAGGTTGAAATTCTGGAAAACCAGGCCGAAGTGGAGCCTGTTCTGACGAATCTGGTCGTCGGACAGGTTCTCCCCCGTCAGCAGCTTTCCGTTTACCCAGATCTCCCCCTCGTCCGGGGTTTCCAGAAAATTCAGGCACCGCAGCAGCGTGGTTTTTCCGCTTCCCGAGGAGCCGATGATGGCTAGCACCTGCCCCCGCTCCATGGAAAAGCTGACACCCTTGAGGACATCGGTGTCGCCGAAGCCCTTTTTGATATTTTTTACTTCCAGAATCGGCATACTCTCAACCCCTGAAATAGTCCAGTTTCTTTTCCAGCTTCGCAAACAGCACCGTCAGGACGCCGTTGAACAGCAGGTAAAACGCCGCGGTGTAGAACAGAGGCCAGATCAGCCCCTTTTTAATGTAGGATTCGCCCACGTAGACGATCTCGTAAATGGCGATAATCCGCGCCAGGGCGGTATCCTTCACCAATGTAATAAACTCGTTGCCCATGGGCGCGAGAATGCGCTTGACCACCTGCAAAAGCACGACCTTGAAGAAAATCTGGCTCCTGGTCATGCCCAGCACCTGCCCGGCCTCGTACTGTCCCTGAGGAACGCTCTCGATGCCGCCGCGGTAGATCTCCGAAAAATAACAGGCATAATTGATGGCAAAGGCCACAATGACGGCTTCAAACCGTCCCAGTATGTGAATGTCGAACAGCAGACCGGGGCCGTAGAAAATCGCGATGAGCTGGAGCATCAGCGGCGTGCCGCGAATAATCCAGACGAACCCCTGCGTCAGCCGTTTCAGCGGGCAGAACCGGCTCATGGAGCCGAAGGCCACCACCAGTCCCAGCGGCAGGGAGAATGCCAGCGTCAAGAAAAAGATTTTTACGGTTTCCCAGAAGCCTCTGAGCAGCTCCATTGTCACCGGAAGGAACATAACGGCTACCTCTCTCCAATGGGCGCCGGTGATGCCACCGGCGCCTGTTTTTCTTTGATTGGATTTTCTGTCAGCCGACCAGCGTCAGGCTGTACTTATCGGCCAGCGCCTGGAGGGAACCGTCGGCGAGGCACTTTTCCATAAACTTATTGAAGGCGTCGGTCAGGTCGGACTCCTTGCGGAAGCCTACGCCGTACTCCTCGGAGGTCAGGCTGATGCCGGAGGCCAGGTCGTCGTAGTTGGTGCCTTCGCCGGTCATGGCGTTGGCCAGGGTGATGTCTACGACGCAGGCGTCAGCGGTACCGGCGGAAACCTCCATGACGGCCTTGGTCTGATCCTGCACCGCCACGTAATCGGAGATGCCCAGACCCTTGACGGCGTCCTCACCGGCGGAGCCGCTCTCCACGGCGAAGGTCAGGTCTTTCAGGCTGTCGGTATCGGCGTAATTGCCGACGGCATCGGCCTTCATGACGACCACCTGGGCGTTGATTACGTAGGGCTTGGAGCAGTTGGTGTTCAGGGTCACCTCGTCGGTGATGGTCATGCCGTTCCAGATGGCGTCGATGTTCTTGGAATCCAGCTCGAAGAATTTCTGACCCCAGTCGGCGATGACGAAGAACTCGCAGTCCACGCCCAGCTCCTTGGCGAACATCCGGGCAAACTCGGCGTCGAAGCCGGTCCACTCGCCGTTTTCGTCCTTGTAGTCCATGGGCTCGTAGTCGGTGATGCCGACGATGAGCTTTCCGTTCTTCTTGACGTACTCCGCGTCGGATTTCGCGGATTTGCTGCCGCAGCCAGTCAGAAGCGCCAGCATCATGATCGTGGCCAAAATCCATGCAATGCTTTTTTTCATTTTCTTTTCTTCCTTTCTCAATTGGCATCTGGTCGATGTCTTATGAGCGGATTATACTTCATCACGCTAAAGTTGTAAAGTGTTATTTTGCGTTTTTTCATACTTTTGGCGAATTGAACAGTCCGTTCCACGTTTTTCCTTGTCTCCATTGGCGAAGCATAACAAAATTCACCCTGAGTTTTTTGCTGGACGGTCGTAAAACAGTTAACGTAGCGTATCGGTACAGCCCCTTGGCTCTCCCTCTGGGAGAGCTGTCACCGAAGGTGACTGAGAGGGCATTGCGCCCGCTCGGCCACCTTTCCCATAGGGAGAGGCAAGGGATGCTGGCATTAGAACAGGCACAGCAGATTGTTCCGCTGTGCCTGTTAACTGTCTGATATGACCCGCCCAATTTGCCCAAGGCGGATTTTGTAACCGCAATATTTCGTTTATTTCCCCTCCGGGAGCGTCTTTGCGTCCCCCGGCTGCATCCGGGTTCGCTTCGCCGCCTCCATCAGATTCTGAAATTCGGCGGCAAGAATCTGACGGGTCTCCGGGTCGTTGCCAAGGGTCTTGATATAGGTGCGGATGTTCCGGGGATGGAAAATGTCCAGTGCCTTGTCAATGCCGCCTGTCCCCAGCAGGCCGAACAGGGCGTCCACCAGGCGGTTGCGCTCCTGGGCATCCATGTCGGCGATCCAGGCCTTGATGGTCTGGTTTACAAACTGAGAATCCGCCGTGATGGACTGCATCGGCACAAAGTTCGGCCCCATGACCTCCCAGGAATAGGGGTCGTGCTGCAGCACGCTCACCTGATTGCTCTTGATAATGGTATAGGGCTCCTCATGCTCCAGCAGCATCCCGATCACCGAGGACTGGGGTACGTAGGTCTTGATACGCGGCACCATGGCGAGATACCCGGGGTCGCCCATGAGATAGCCGGTAAAGCCGGGGCCGTCGTTGTTATAAACCTCCAGAATCCGCCGCTGAATGTCCGGCGTGCTTCTCGCGGCGGCAAAAACCGCCAGATTTCCGCCCTTGGAGTGACCACCCAGACGCAGCGGCATTCCGTATTCCGCCGCCGCCTCCCGGACATAGTCCTGCGCCAGCAGCTGGGCGGGGACGGCCTCCTGGAAGGCCATGTTAAAATCTTCCTTCCAGCCCACCAGCGACCGATCCGTCCCCCGGAAAGCAACAAACGCCGTGCCGTCAGGGAGCAGGAATGTCATGGCCGCGAACTGCGTCTCCTCCTCCGGGACGAACTCATCCCGGTACAGCACCATTTTGCACCCGCCGAACCGGGCGGTCTCGGCGGCGGCGCGGAGCATCATTGCGTCGTTTTTCGCCCGGACGCGGCTCTCATAATCGTCCAGGGACAGAAAATCCGCCGCGGCATCCCGCAGGGCGATCGGCTCATGGGGCTTCTCCGCCGCCTGACCCACAAAGGGGATGTACGAAAGGACGCTGAAAATCAGCCCGTCCACCGGATTCAGTGGATCCTGGGAGAAGGACAGGTCGCCGCGCCATTTCAGATAATCAAAAACACTTGTCACTTATCTCACCTCTTGCGATTATTCTAGCAGAAAGATGTGAATTTTTCTACTATAATTTGGCATTTATTGTCGGAGACTGCATAAAACCGCCCGCCATGGAAAGACTTCCATGGGGTGGTATTCGTTATGAAAAGCAAAGACTGGCTGGGCATGGCGCTTTCCGGTCTGGCTGCGGGCGCCGTGGCCGGATTGTTCGGCGCGGGCGGGGGCATGGTGCTGGTTCCCCTGCTGACCCTTCTGACACCGCTGGAGGAAGCCGAGGTGTTCCCCTCCTCCATCACCATCATTCTGCCCATCTGTCTGGTGACATTAGCCGTTTCCGCCGCCGTGGGAACCGTTCCCTGGCAGGACGCCCTTCCATACCTCTTCGGCAGCGCCGCCGGGGGCTGGGCGGCGGGCATGTGGGGTCGGAAAATCCCGGTCAAGTGGCTCCACCGGGGCTTGGGCATTCTGATTTTGTGGGGAGGGTACCGATACCTATGCTAGAGAGTTTGCCTGTCGCGCTGATTGTCGGCACCCTGCTGGGATTTCTCACCGGGCTGGGGGTCGGCGGCGGAAGTCTGCTGATTTTGTGGCTGACGCTGGTGCTGGAAATGCCCCAGACCGCCGCACGGGGCATCAATCTGCTGTTTTTCCTGCCCTCCGCCGCCATTTCCTGTTATCTGCGTTGGAAGCAGGGAGCGGTGACACTCAAAAAAGTCCTTCCCGCCATTTTCGCCGGATGCGCCGCCGCGGCGGTCTTTTCCTTTATCAGTACCCGGATGGACTTGGATGTCCTCAAGAAACTGTTCGGCATTCTGCTTCTTGCGACGGGAATCCGGGAGCTGTGCTACCGGCCAAAATCATAGCTCAGCCGTTCCGCTTCTTGTAAGCCAGATATCCTTCCAGAATCAACGACGCCGCCACGGCGTCCACCGTGTCCTTCCGCTTTTTCCCGTGATAATTGTGCTGGGACAGAATATTGTGGGCTTCCACCGTAGTCCGGCGCTCGTCCCACATGCTCACGCTCAGGCCCGTGGCCACTCTAAGCTTGTCCGCAAATTCCCGGCACAGCTCCGCCCGGACGCCCTCGGTGCCGTCCATGTTCTTGGGCAGGCCGACCACAATCTCCCCCACCTGGTTTTCCTGCGCCAGACGGACGATGTCGGCGATGGCCTTCTCCGTATTGCGGCTGGGTACCACCGTAGCGGAGCCCACCAGCGTACATAACAGGTCAGAGATTGCAACGCCGGTGCGGGCGTCGCCGTAGTCAATTCCCATGATTTTCATTTTTCATTTCCTCCCGACTGTTTTGCCTCTATCATACTACAATTTCCCCAAAAATGGAAGAAAAAATAGTTGACTTTGCCCTCCCCCCATGATAGAATGTTTTTACCTGTGAAAAAGGGCTTTTTTTGTGCGCCTTTTTCAGCCCCGGGCGGTAATTTGTAGTTGACCGTTTCCTAAATTTTCTCTGGGCGGGGTGATACAGGGAGGCAGTATTTAAGGAGGTGCCGTTATGCGCGTAAAAGTCACTTTGAGATGCTCTGAGTGCAAGCAGAGAAACTACAACACCATGAAGAACAAGAAGAATGACCCCGACCGTCTCGAGATGAAGAAGTATTGCAGATTCTGCAAGAAGCACACCGTTCACAACGAGACCAAGTAAGGAGGCCCGAATCATGGCTGAAGTCAAAAAGGAAAACTGGTTCAAAAGAACCTGGGGCAAGGTCAGGAAGTACTTCCGCGAGCTGCGCAGCGAGCTGAAGAAGGTCGTTTGGCCCACTCCCCAGCAGGTGCTGAAGAACACCGCCATCGTCGCCTGCTGCGTCGTGGCAGTCGGCGTGTTCATCTGGCTGTTCGACTTCGTTGCCCAGGTCGGCATTGATGCCCTGATCGGACTGTTCCACTAAGGTACGAAGTTATGGCAGAGACTGCAAAATGGTATGTTGTGCATACCTATTCCGGTTATGAAAACACTGTAAAGGCCACCATCGAGAAGACCGTGGAGTCCCGCTCGCTGCAGGATCAGATTCTCGCCGTCTCCATTCCTCTGGAGACCGTCACCGAGATTACCGAGTCCGGCGCCAGCAAGACCTATGACCGCAAGGTCTACCCCGGCTACGTGCTGGTGAAGATGGTTTACAGTGACGACACCTGGCATGTCATCCGGAACGTCCGCGGAGTAACAGGCTTCGTGGGCACTTCCAGCAACGACCCCACCCCTCTGACCGAAGAAGAGGTCTACGCCATGGGCGTGGAAAAGAAGGAGATTATCGTAAACTACGCAGTCGGCGATACCGTCCGGATTCTGGACGGCCCCCTGTCCTCCTTCACCGGCACGGTCGAGAGTGTGGACGTTGACAACAACGCGGTGAACGTGGTCGTGTCCATGTTCGGCCGCGAGACCTCCGTCGAGTTTGAGCTTGACCAGGTGGAGGTCGTTTCCCAGTAAACGCATCGGATCGAATTTTCGGTCGGAACGTGGGAGGGGCGAACGCGCCCCGCAAAAAATGCGCCCAAGCGCATACTACCACATTTTATTCAGGAGGTGCTTATTATGGCACAGAAAGTCACTGGCATTATCAAACTGCAGATCAACGCCGCTAAGGCGACCGCATCCCCCCCTGTCGGCCCCGCTCTGGGTCAGCACGGCGTCAACATCGCCGCTTTCATCAAGGAATTCAACGCCCGCACCAAGGATATGGAGGGCTACAAGATTCCCGTCGTCATCACCGTTTACGCTGACCGCAGCTTTACCTTTATCACCAAAACTCCTCCGACCCCCATGCTGATCATGAAGGCCATCGGTCTGGAGAAGGGTTCCGGCGTTCCCAACAAGACCAAGGTTGGCACGATCACCAAGGCGCAGATCGCCGAGATCGCCAAGACCAAGATGCCTGACCTGAACTGCCCCACGCTTGAGGCTGCCGAAAGCCAGGTTGCCGGTACCTGCCGCTCCATGGGCGTTACCGTCGTCGATTGATATTTGCTTGTCCGGGCAGTCTGACCCGGAAATGTGGGAGGATTTTTCCGCATCACCACTATAAGGAGGATAATTACATTGTTTAGAGGTAAAAAGTATCAGCAGAGCGCCAAACTGATCGACCGCTCTGTTCAGTATGATCCCGCCGAAGCCCTGGATCTGGTCGTGAAGGGTGCTTCCGCCAAGTTCGACGAGACCGTTGAGCTGCACATCAAGCTGGGCGTTGACTCCCGTCACGCTGACCAGCAGGTCCGCGGCGCCGTGGTTCTGCCCAACGGCACCGGTAAGACCCGCCGTGTTCTGGTCTTCGCCAAGGACGCCAAGGCTGAGGAAGCCAAGGAAGCCGGCGCTGACTATGTCGGCGGCATGGATCTGGTGGAGAAGATCACCAAGGAGAACTGGTTCGAGTTCGACGTGGTCGTCGCTTCCCCCGACATGATGGGCATTGTTGGCCGTCTCGGTAAGGTTCTGGGCCCCAAGGGCTTGATGCCCTCCCCCAAGGCCGGCACCGTGACCCCCAATGTGGCCGCTGCCGTCAAGGAGATCAAAGCCGGTAAGGTCGAGTACCGTCTGGACAAGACCAACATCATCCACTGCCCCATCGGCAAGGTGTCCTTCGGCACCGAGAAGCTGTCCGAGAACATGGACACGCTGCTGAAGGCCGTCGTGAAGGCGAAGCCCGCCGCCGCGAAGGGTCAGTATATCCGCTCCTGCACCGTGGTTTCCACCATGGGCCCCGGCGTGAAGGTTTCCACTTCCAAGTATCTGTAAGCTGATATGGTAAACCCCCGGATGCAATGCATCCGGGGGTTTTATGTTTATTCAGCTGAGGTTGCCGTTTTTGTCGCAGGACAGGGACATACTGACGGATTTGCTTGTCACAGTAATCCCAAGCTGCCTCTTTTCCATAGTTACGGAAGCCGAAGCTGTATTTCCACTCTTGTTTGAAGATTTAGAAGCAGTGTGCCAGGTTGAATCATAAATTGTCACATCCACGCGGGAAGATGTACAGGTTGCAGTAGAACCGTTATATGTAAAGGAACCCGTTAAAGTCGCTTTCCATAGTGTTTTTCCATCGCTGTCATAATATGTATACGGTTTGCTCCCCGATTTTGAACCAGAAGCACGCGCTCCATTGGTAATTACCTCTACTGTCATGTAGCTTCCATCTTCAAAATAAAAGGTTTGCACTTGATTCCCCACCGCATTTCCGCGGACAGGAATTGTACAAAACAGCAATACTGCCATCAACATCAAACTGATAAAACGTTTCATCTAATTTTCCCCCGTTTATTTTATTTCAATTTCTTCAATTACGGTCACTTCACCGTAACGTCCATAGCCATTTATGCTTTTGTGAGAATCAATAGTAACAGCCAATACAAAACCCGCCCATATCAAAACAAGTACCAAGGCCGTCGCCCCGATAATATACACAATTCTCTTTTTTATCCGTAGCTGCTGTGTTAATTCCGGCGTACTCATTTCCTCAATATAGGACGCTGCAATTTGCTGGGGCGTCCCGAACCGTTGTGTAATAGCAGCATAGTCTGCATGGGGATTTTCAGTAACAAAGTCCCGGACGGAGGACTCCACCCTGGACAGGATTTGTTTCTTCTGTCTCCTGTTGCCCGGCAGTTCCCCGCGCACTTTCCATAGATACCGCACAAGATGGACATTCAGAACCATCTGTATCACACCCCTCTATAATCTGTAGTACGCCTTTGGTAACTTCCTCATATTCCCGTGTCAGTTCCCTCAGCCGCTGCTCCCCGGCGGGTTCCAGATGATAATACACCCGGGTCATGCGCCTGCCCACCAGAACCTTCCGGTCGGAAATCAGCCCCTGATCTACCAGCTTGTAAAGCACAGGATACAGCGAACCTTCCTGCGTGACGATTCGTCCGCCGCTTCTCCGTTCCGTTTCCTGCACAAGCTGATAGCCATACATATCTTCTTTTTTCAGCAATCCCAAAATCACCAGAGACATCACGCCCCGGCGGAAGCTGTTCTGCCCGCTGTCTATCGCCACATCCATCACCTAGCTTTTAAATATATTATATCGCAATATTTTTCATTTTGCAATACCTATTTTACAAAAGTATTTGTTGACAAAGGGCAGTTTATGTGTTATTATGAGCTTACCAAATTCAGGAAGGGATGATTCCGATGGGCTAAGTATCCCGCGTAAGACTATTCAAAAGGTACACGTTTCGAAAGGATGTAATAAAAATGCACCTGAACAGATTCGCTTGTTTGGCCTTCGCCTTGATTCTCGTTATATTGGCGGGTTGTTCCGGAAAGGATACCACAGTCAAGCAAGGTGATTTCTCGTTCAAACTATCAGACGGATATTCTCTTTCTGATGTGACAAGCGAGAACTGCGATATTGTTCGTGATCAGGATAATGCAATAATCGGCGGAATCGAAGTAACAAGCCTGAAGCCAAAGGATTTAAACGATAGCGACGACGCCACAGCCAAGATTATGTCATACCTGCAAAGCGAGTTCCATAAAACCAACAATGTCGAGTTCATAGCATCTTTCAATGGAGAAACAAATCCGATTGTCAAAATCAAGTTGACTAAAATTGCAGATGATACAAGCGACAAATCCTATTTTGACCATGTTTTCTTCACGAAAGACGCATTGGTCTACCATATGTGGTTTGACTTAGGCGTGGTCGATCAAGAGGTGGCCGATGGGATTATTTCCGATTCTGTTATGGACGGAAATACATGAGAAAGAGGTAAATTATGAATATCCTTAAAAAAGTTCTGTGTGTTGTTTTGTGCATCATTATGGTGCAGAGTTTTGCCATCAGTGGGTTTGCCGCTGAGGCCAGCGTCCCCGCAGAAGACCCCGATGCAGATTCCTTTTTTGCCTTTGATTCGGGAGTCGCAAGAATGGACTCCGATGGCAGTTTTACCTTTTCGTTCAATTCCAGCTTAACATCCGCACATTTTAAAGCAAAAAAGGCAAAAATCACGGTGGATGTTACAGCCTGGCTTCGTGACATCGATAAGACGCCTACGTGGACAGACCCTCGGAACCCGACCACAGACGCACGGAAAACTTTCTCCGTTACCCTCTGCGCAATGGAAGGGGACGATATTGGCAGTTTCACCGTTTCTGCCAATGACACAAAAACGAGCCATACTTTTTCCAATCTTACGGTTGGCGCAGAATATTATCTGGAATTTGAGAGCGAAACGACCCTAGGCGCTCGGATTCGGTTTGACGGCAAGGGAAAAGTGTCGAATGTGACGGTAATTTGATGCTAAATCTTTTGCTTTGACGTGGACGCACTTTTAAGCTTACTGCTGATATCCACCGTTTTTATGTAGGGAGATGTGGGATGCTTTCCCACATCTCCCTATTTTGCTGTCACAGTTGACAAAATACACGTTTTGTATTATTATGATTTTGTGTCAATAAAAATTTACGTTTTCGGAAGGAGGCACTATTATGAAATCACGAAGAATCCTATCCATAATCGGCCTGATTCTGGCCGCGGTTTTGCTGCTGGGCATTGGTTTTGCCATCGGCCGCAACGAGGTTCAGGCCGCCGCGCCGGACACAACGGACGCAACGGACGCGGTACGCAGTCAGAACGGTGCCCCTCCGAAAGAGCTGTGGTATCTGGGCGGCGCCCCGATTCTGGACGATTTTTCAACGTCAGGAGGGCCTGAGGAACCAGACGGTGTACCGACAACCATCGTTATCTATGTTCCCTTGAATTTGGTGCAAGACGGTTTTTCCGCTGGAATCCTTGCAGAAACAGCCGATGGTGAGCAAGAAGATCTGTTGCTTCATAAAACTCTGCCCGCAGGGCATTATACCATACCCAAAGACGTCTATGAGAAATACGAATCCATGACGCTGAGTCTCAGCTATTCGTGGCAGGGAGAAATGATGTCCATGCGGGTCATTGATTTGTTTACCCATGAGGATTTGGTTCCTGCCTACCCCAGCAAATCTGAATGAAACACCATATGCCGCCCATGAATTGTTTCAACCGGCAATCCTGAATAGCGCAAGCATGTTTCCGGATGCACTCCTGTCCGGAAACATGCTTTATTGCAAAGTCCTACATTTCCCCCTCAGACCGTATCAGTTGACATAACGCGCATTTTGTGTTATTGTAATTTTGTGTTAATAAAAACAGTCGCTCTCGGAAAGGAGGCACTATTATGAAATCACGAAGAATTCTATCCATCATCGGCCTGATTCTGGCTGCGGCTGTGCTGCTGGGCATTGGCTTTGCCGTCGGCCGCAACGAGGTTCAGGTCAGTGTGCCGGATGCAACGGACGCAACGGACGCGGCAAAGGATATCGTACATACCGAGGATGACGTCCCCGCTCTGAATCTTACCGTTACGAGGGTCGGCAACACGGACTCTCAGATCTTCTCCCCGGAGGAACTCGGAAACAACTTCAATCAGGGTATGAGCTACTGCGGGGTCACCGACGTTTCCATTTCTCTGGACAGCGGCGACGAGCGGCTGGAAGACGCCCTCAAAAACGGCGACATCACCGAGGAGGAAATCTTCTTCCGCGCCCGTCAGGACGCCCGGGATGGCCGCTGCCAGGAGACCTTTGAGACACAGCACGGCGTGACCTTCTACAACTATCATTACCCCGACTATGACCTGTGGCTGGTATACGACGTGTTCAATTCGCCCAACGGCAAGGCCTATCCGGTCAGTCAGCTGATCGTATTGCGCACCACCCCGGATTATCACCTGCACCCTTCCTGCGCCTTTACCGACCCGGAAACCGGCGCTTTTGTGAACCGAGAGGATTGGGGTCTTACCTTTGAACTGTCCGACGTCACCAGTCACAGCGCCACCGTGACCTGCACGCAATCCGGCGGGCAGCAGATCGGGCAATTGGAAGTCCGCTGCTACACACTCTATCCGGATACGAAGGGCATCATCAATCCTCCCAAATTTGAAACGGAAATCGCCATGGACGGCACCTGCCAGTTTTCCGTCGACTGGAGCGAAACCTACGGCGATCTGCCAAGCGGCACCTACCGTCTTTGTCTGTGGATATGGGATATTTATGACGAATCCCAGCTCCATCCTCTTATGGACGATTTTCAGGACTGGCAGATGCTTGATGTTGAACTAATCATCCCATAAATTGAAACTTCCAGCGGGAGGGCGCGTGTCCTCCCGCTTTTTCTCAAAAATACATCAAATTTCCCTTGACATTTTCCCTCCCCCATGCTAGAATATAGCAGTTGCCAGAGACAGCAGGTGGAGTCATCCGTAAGTCCTGCCGAGGTGCGCTGAATACAAAATTTCTGCGTGTCTTTCTGTCTTGTGGCAGAAGGACTTTTTTATTTTCGGAGGTGAAAATTATGCCCAACGCAAAGGTTCTTGAGAGCAAGAAGGCCGTTGTCGATGCTCTGACCAGCAAGGTGAAGGAAGCCTCTTCCGTCGTCTTCGTTGATTACAAGGGTATCACGGTCGCTCAGGATACCGAGCTGCGTAAGCAGTTCCGTGAAGCAGGCGTGGATTACGCCGTCGTTAAGAACACCCTGACCAATTTCGCCGCTAAAAATGCCGGCTATGATTTCTCTGAGGTTCTGAACGGCACCACCGCTATGGCTTCCACCACCGGCGACCCCATCGCCCCTGCTCGCATCGTCTGCGAGTTTGCCAAGAAGAACAAGCTGAAGACCCTGGCCATCAAGGGCGGCGTTGTGGAAGGCTCCGTGCTGTCCGCTGACCAGCTCAACGGCTTCGGCGAGCTGCCCAGCAAGAACGCTCTGGTCGCTTCTGTCCTGGGTACCTTCCTGGCGCCTATCTCCAGCCTGGCCTTCGTTCTGGATCAGATCCGGATGCAGAAGGACGGCTCCGCTCCTGCAGAAGCAGAAGCCTGATCGCGTAACCCCACAAACATCTCACTACACATCATTTTAGGAGGAAATTTATCATGGCTAGTGAAAAAGTCACTGCTCTGGTTGAGCAGGTTAAGGAACTGACCGTTCTGGAGCTGTCCGAACTGGTTCACACTCTGGAAGAGGTTTTCGGCGTTTCCGCCGCTGCCGCCGCTGTTGCCGCTCCCGCTGCTTCCGCTGCTGCTGAGGTCGAGGAGAAGACCGAGTTCGACGTCATCCTGAAGTCCGCCGGCGCTTCCAAGCTGGGCGTTATCAAGGTTGTCCGTGCCGCTACCGGCCTGGGTCTGAAGGACGCCAAGGATCTGGTGGACAACTGCCCCAAGACCCTGAAGGAAGCCATCTCCAAGGAAGACGCCGAGAAGCTGGTCGCCGAGCTGAAGGAAGCCGGCGCCGAGGCCGAGATCAAGTAATCTATCTCATCTTCAAAAGGTGCGCGGCCGCCAAACTTTGGCGGCCGCTTTTCTTAAGCCGGGGCATATCTGAAAACTGTCAAAATCTGTCCCGCAAGCGTTTTGACGGCTTTCAGATAGACCCTGGGGAAAGGACATTCCTATGGATTTTCGCTCTACCCTCTCCGTCGTCGCGGACTACCTTCCCAGCGACGTGGAGAACGTGCTTGCCGCCGCCTCCGCCTACCTGCCGGACGATCTGGAAAAGGCAATTTCCGGTGCGGCGTCCTACATACCAACGGAGATCGACCTGGCCGGTACAGCGCAGTTCATGCTGTTTTTTGCCGCCGCGTCCCTGATTCTGGGCTTTATGGGGCGGGTTTTTCTGGGCAAACGCTCCAGTCTGAACCATTCCCTGTCTGCGGCCATGGGCATCCTGTTCGTCTATGCGGTGGCCATTGGGGTGTACACCTTCAAGCCCTGGTCGCTGGACGCGCTGCTGTCTCCCCTGCCCTTTGTCCGGTTTGCGGGAGAACATCTGTTGATCATCCCCTTCCAGGGGTCGCCGATGACCATTGTGTGCAGTGAAATTCTGTCGCTGATAATCCTGGCGTTTCTGGTCAATCTCCTGGACACGCTGATTCCCCGGGGGAACTCCGCCGTGGGCTGGTTTTTCCTGCGGATTTTGATGGTATTGTTCGCCATGGTGCTGCACATTCTGGCGGACTGGGCGTTCAAGACCTATCTGCCCAACGTGCTGGTGACCTATGCGCCGACCATTCTGTTGGTGATTCTGGCCGTCGCACTGCTGATGGGTCTGATGAATCTGGTTCTCAGCGTGGTTCTGACGGTGGTCAATCCGATTTTCGGTGCGCTGTACACCTTCTTCTTCTCCAACATCATCGGCAAGCAGCTGAGCAAGGCCGTGTTCACCTCCGGCATCATCTGCGGCGTGGTGTTCCTGCTGGGATATTTCGGCTGTACGGTGATCTGTGTCAGCGCCGCCGCTCTTTCCGCGTATATCCCCCTCGCCATCGTTTTACTGCTGCTGTGGTTCCTGATCGGCTGGGTTTTGTAAAAAACAATACGTTACCCTCCGCTTGAAAGCGGAGGGTTTTTGACTTTTTTCGACAGTTGTGCTAGAATGTCTGTCAGGCGGACATAAACCACCTTCCCATTCCTGACATTTCGAGGTACAACCATGAAACGATTCTCCATTTTGCTGATACTGCTTTTTCTCACCGGCTGCGCCGCTGCCCCGGTGGAGACGTCGGAGCCGACGCTCCCGACCCCCACGACCGAAGTCCCGGTTCCTACAGAGACGACCGTCCCCGTCACCACGACGCCCCCCGACCCGATTCAGGAGCTTCTGGATTCCATGACGATCGAGGAACGGGTCGGCCAGCTGTTTCTGGCGCGGTGCAACGCCGAGTCTGCGCTGGCAGACATCCAAGAGTACCATCTGGGCGGATTCGTCCTGTTCGGGGCGGATTTTGAAGAGCAGACGCCGGATTCCCTCCGGCAAACGCTGTCCGGCTATCAGGCCGCCGCCAATGTCCCAATGCTGTTGGCCGTGGACGAGGAGGGCGGAACCGTCACCAGGATCAGCCGCTATCCCGCTTTCCGTTCCCAGTGCTTCCCCTCTCCCCGGGAAGCCTTTGCCGGCGGCGGACTGACCCAGGCGCTTTCCAACGAGGAGGAGATCTGCCAGCTGCTGCAATCTCTCGGGATCAACGTCAATCTGGGGCCTGTGTGCGACATTTCCGCCGACCCCAACGCCTTTATGTACCAGCGCTCGCTGGGGCAGGACGCCGCAGCCACCGGGGATTTTGTCGCCGGAACCGTCAGGCTGATGAACGCCTACCAGATCGGCAGCGTTTTGAAGCATTTCCCCGGCTACGGCAACAACGCCGACACCCACACCGGGCTGGCGGTTGACAGCCGCTCCCTGCAAGCGCTGGAAAGCAGCGATCTTCTCCCCTTCTCCGCCGGAATCGAGGCGGGCTGCGGCGCGGTGCTGGTCAGCCACAACATCGTCCAGGCGCTGGACAGAGACTCCCCTGCGTCCCTCTCCCCCGCCGTGCATCGGTATCTCCGGGACACTATGGGCTTTGACGGCGTGGTCATGACCGATGATCTGGTGATGGAAGCCATCAGCGACCGCTACGGCACCGGTGAGGCCGCCGTGCTGGCCGTTCAGGCGGGAAATGATCTGCTGTGCTCCACGGATTATGCGGAGCAGTACAGCGCTGTATTGAGCGCCGTACTGGACGGGCGCATCGATTTTGATGCCCTGAACGCTTCCGTTATGCGTGTGCTGAAATGGAAGCAAAGTCTGGGATTGCTGTAAAAAAAGAACCCCCCAGGGGGTTCTTTTTTACGCTTCCGTTTTCTCAATGGCTTCCACGGCCGCGGACAGTGCTTCCGTGTTCACCGTTTCCATCTGGCCGTTGTCGTAGGCCTCCGCCACGGCGGGGTCGATGGGCAGACGCGCCAGAATGGGCAGGTCGAACTGGGCGGCGATCTCGTCAAGATGGCTCTTGCCGAAGACGCTGATCTTCCTGCCGCAGTCCGGGCAGCGGAGGTAGGAATAGTTCTCCACGAAGCCCAGCACGGGAATGTGCATCATGTTCGCCATTTTCACCGCCTTCGCCACGATCATGGACACCAGATCCTGGGGAGAGGTGACGATGATCACGCCGTCCACCGGCAGGCTCTGGAACACCGTCAGGGGTACGTCACCGGTTCCGGGGGGCATATCCACAAACAGATAGTCCACGTCCTCCCAGATCACGTCCGTCCAGAACTGCTTCACCGCGCCGGCGATGACCGGACCGCGCCATACCACCGGGTCGGCGGGGTTGTCCAGCAGCAGATTGATGGACATGACCTGAATGCCCGTGCGGGTCAGCGCCGGGTACAGGCCGCTTTCGTCCGCGCCCTGACACTCCGTGACGCCGAAGGCGGTGGGTGCGGAGGGGCCGGTGATATCGGCGTCCAGAATGCCGACCCGCTTTCCCCTCCGTGCCATGGCAACGGCCAGCATGGACGTAACCGTGGATTTGCCCACGCCGCCCTTGCCGGAGACCACGGCAATGACCTTCTTCACGCTGGCGTTGGGGTTCAGCTCCGCCAGCAGGCTCTCGGGCTTGCGATCGGCGCAGTCAGAGCCGCATTCGGAACAATTTCCGTTACAAGAACTCATGATTCTGTTGCTCCTTTTTTCTTGATATTTCTATTATAGGCCGGGTGTCGAACTGTGTCAACCGTCAAAGCTTCATTCTTCACGCCTGAGCCTGCTCCCACTGCTCCATCAAATCCATGAGCGCCGCTTCGGCTTCTTCCTTTTCTCCCAGCAGACGGGTCAGCTCCTGATAGTCGGCGGATGCCGCTTCGATTTTTCGGTCAAGGTCGGCAACGACCTGCTCCTGCTTCTCAATCTCCCGCTCCAGCCGCCGCACCAGCTTGTCCGCGTCCTTGGTTCCGCCTTTGGGGCGCTCCTTTTTGGGCTTCGGCACGGCGGAAACGGCCGGTTTCGCTGCGGCTTCATGCTCCAGAATGGAGCGGTATTTCTGATATCCGCAGGGGAAATCCCGGATTTTCCCGTCCTCCAGCAGCCAGATGCGTTCGGCAAACTTTTCGATAAAATACCGGTCGTGGGAGACGAACAGCAGCACGCCCTCGAATTCCTCAATGGCAGCCTCCACCCACTCCCGGGACGCAATGTCCAGGTGGTTCGTCGGCTCGTCCAGAATCAGAAGGTTGATCTTCTCGTCCATCAGCATACAAAGCCGCAGACGGGACTGCTCGCCGCCGGACAGGTTGCCCACGGTTTTGAACACGTCCTCCCCCTGGAACAGAAACGCACCAAGACGGTCTCTCGCCATCTGGGGCGTGCAGTTTTTCTCGTAGAGCATGGTGTCGTAAAGACTCCGCTCCGGGTGGTCAAAATGGATGATCTGAGGGAGATACCCCCATTTCACCGTGGGGCCGAACTGGATTTTCCCCTGACAGTCCTCCTCCCCCAGCAGGCACTTGATGAAGGTGGACTTGCCGGTGCCGTTGTCCCCCAGAAGGGCGATGCGCTCGCCCCCCTCCACCAGCAGATTCACGTCGGAGAACAGTGTCCGGTCGCCGAAGGATTTTGACACGTTCTTCATTTTGAACACCACGTCTCCGGAGAAATCCCGCTCCCCGAAGCTGGCCTTCATCGTTCTCTCCGCCTTGGGTCGTTCCGTCTTGCGGATGCGATCCATCCGGTGCTGGATGGACATGGCCCGGCGGTAGAGGGTGCGATTGTTGATGCCCCAGCCCTTCATCCGCTCCACCGTGTAGCCCAGCTGCTTCAGCTTCGCCTGCTCCTGCTCGTACTGCTTCATTTGCAGGTCGAACCGCGCCTGCTTTTCGTCCATGTAGAACGAGTAGTTGCCGGAGTAGAATTCCGCGTGGCCGTCGGCGATCTCGATCACCCGCTGGGCGATCTGATCGATGAAATAGCGGTCGTGGGAAATGGCAAGCACCGTTCCCCGGAAATTCTGAATATACCCTTCCAGCCATTCCACACTTCTCAAATCCAGATGATTGGTCGGCTCGTCCAGAAGCAGAATGTCCGTCTTTTCCAGCAGAAGGCGGGCGAGGTTCGCTCTGGTCTTTTCGCCGCCGGAAAGGCTGTCGAATTCCTGGGCGCGCTGTTCCGCCGGGATGCCCAGGCCGTTGCAGACCTTGTCCACGTCCACATCCATCTCGTAGCCGCCCCCGGACTGGAAGCGGTTGGACAGGCTGTCGTATTCCCGCAGCTGCTCCGCCGTTGCGCCGGCCGCCATGTCCGCTTCCAGCCGCTCCATTCTGGCTTTCACCTTCATGAGGCCGGAATAGGCGGTGCGCAGCACGTCCTCCACGGTGTAGCCCGCCGGGAACTTGGGGATCTGGGAAATTAACCCCAGACGCTTGTTGGGATTGACATAGACCTCGCCGCTGTCATAGTCCATCTGGCCGGTGAGGATATTGAACAGCGTGGTTTTTCCGCAGCCGTTTCGGCCGAGAATCGCCACCCGCTCCCCTTCCTGAATTTCAAAGCTCAGGTTGTCCAGCAGATTTTCTCCGATTACAAAGAATTTTGTCAGATTCCTGACTTGTATATCAACCATACTCGTTTCCTTTTACCCGATTCCGGATTCTTTCAGTATTTGCTCCAATTCTTCCCGGGTGTATAACAAATTCAGTGCCTGCAGCATGGCGTTGGCGCTCATGTGCTCCGGCAGATTCAGCTTTTTCAGAAGCGCTTTCCGCTTCTCCCCGGCGTTGCTCCCACCGGAAAGCCCCAGCGCCATGAGATCCTGCTTGGTAATGCCGCCGGTAGAGGTCGTTTCCTCCCCCTCTATGGTGGCTCCCGCGTTTCGCAGGGCGGCGAGAATGACCTCCGGGGTCATGCCCTCCACCCCCAGCTTGCCCTCCCGGCCGGGGACGGATTTCCGCCGTTCCTTGCCGGGAATGTCCGGGATGTAGGCGTGCTTCAGGTATTTTCCGGGGATGGCGCTTTTGATGTGGTTGCGGATGACGAAACCTGCCCCGTCGGAGTCCGTGAATACGATCAAGCCCCGCTTTTCCGCCACACGGCGCAGCAGCGCCATCTGCTGTTTGTCCTTAAAAATGCCGAACCCCGCCGTTTCCAGAATGGGGGCGTCCACCACCTGGCTGAGGGTGTTTTTGTCGTAGCGCCCCTCCACCACAATGGCTTCCCTGATTTTAACCATTGCGTCCCTCCTGCGCCAGCTGCAACAGCAGCAGCTCCAACAGGCGCTCCGGGTCATCGTAGGAAGTTTTGATCTTATAGTCCGTTTCCAGCACCAGCTCTGCTGCCCGGCGGCAGAATTCCGGCGTGAACCGTCTGGCCGCCTCCATGGTCTTTCTCGCGGGATAGTCCGGGATGCCGCAGAGCCTTTGCAGGTCAGAGGCGTTTTTTCCGTTGTCCAGCAGCGTCCGCGCGGCGCTGACCCGGCGGAAGTGGTTGCCCACCGCCCCCAGAATCGCCAGCGGCTCCTGCTGCATCTTCAGCAGCTGCTGCAATTTCACCAGTGCCTGGTCGAAACGTCCGGCGCTGAGCATATCCGTCATCTGGAACACCACGGCGTCCAGCACCGGCTCGGTGACGGCGTCGATGTCGGTCTTCCGAATCTCGTTTGCGCCGGAATAGGCGCAGATCTTGTCAATTTCGCCGCTCAGCGCCGTCATGGTACCGCCGGTGATGTCGATGAGGTACAGGCACAGGTCGGTGGATATCCGCTTGTCCCGGGCCATAAAATGCCTTGTGACCCAGGCTGCCAGATCCTTCTGATTCTGCTTGGCAAATTCCACGATCCGCCCGGCGCCGTCGATCGCCTCCCAGAGCTTTTTCAGGCGCTTGTCCGGCTTCCAGGGGGTCGTCTCGTAGGTGAACACCACCGTGCAGTAATCCGGAATATCCGATAAAATCTCCGCAATTTTGTTCCGGTCGGACTCCCCCAGCTTGAACAGATCCACCTCGTCCACCTGAACCATGGTATGCTCCGACATCATGGGCAGATTCTCCACGGCATCGGCGAAGGTCTGCAAATCAAAGGTTTCACTGTTCATCCGGTGGAAGTTGAAGGACTCCGTCAGCGCGTCCAGCAGCTGCTTCTTCATCTGCTCCAGGTAGTGGTGCAGCAGAAAGACCTCTTCCCCATGGAAAATGTACAGCCGCCCCAAGTCCTTGTTTTTCAGCTGGGTTTTCAGTTCCTGCAAATTGCCCCCGGGGGCTGTTTTTTTTGCCATGGTTTCACCTTCTGATGGTAATGGTTCCGTCCCGGTCTGTCCGGTACACCGTGCAGCCGAAGCTTTCCAGCCGCTGCAGGGTCTCCGCCGCCGGGTGTCCGTAGAGATTGTCCTTTCCTGCGCTGACGCAGACCGTCTGCGGTCTGGCTGCGGCGAGAAGATCCTCACAGGTGGAGTTTTTGGAGCCGTGATGTCCGGCGATCAGCACGTCCACCTCCGGGATTTTCCCGGCGTGGAGCAGCATCCGCTCGCCGTAGGCGCTCCGGTCTCCCGTTATGAGTATATCACAGTTTTCCGTATCAAACAAGACGCACAGGCTGTTTTCGTTTTCGCTTCCATGGGAATCGGCGGCGAAAATGTGCAGATTTGTTTTCCCGTAGGTCAAAAGCAAGTCCTGCCCGGCGTAAACTGCCTCTTCGTTATCCGGCGTCAAAATGCCATTCTCCGGTGGGAGGATGAGGACATCCGCTTTTACCCGGCTCAAAAGATTTTCCGCCGCGCCGGTGTGATCCCGGTCGCCGTGGGTCAGAATCAGCCCGTCCAGCCGGGAAATGCCTTGGCTCAGAAGCGTTTCTGCGGCAATGTCCGCGGTTTCGGTATCGCTGTCCCCGCCGCAGTCCACCATGTACGTCCGGCCTTCGCTTTGGAGCAGAATGCACTGCCCCTGCCCCACATCCAGCACCGTTACCCGGGTGTCGTCCAGCATCGGCTCTGCCCAGGATGCCAGCAGCGCCAGGCACAGTCCCAGCGTGCCGCAGCACAGCAGAACGCCCGGGCGGCGGTTCCGGCTCAGGAGAAAAACCATCAGCAGCACATACACGGCTGCCAGCCAGATGGTAATGTACGGACTTCTGGTATACACCGCCGCCAGGGGGAAGCCCGCCAGCAGCTTCGCCACAAACAAAACATAACGAATCGGCCACGCGACGATTTTTCCCAGAATCATCGCCCCGCCCGTCCAGAACGCACCCACCAGGCTGACCGCCACAAGCCCATAGAAAATGAAGCTGATGACCCACAGAGTGAGCAGATTGGTCACCACGCCCACAAGGCTGACGGTGCCAAAATACCAGGCGCTCAGCGGCGTTGTGAAAATCATGGCGCTGAGGGTGATGGACACGGAGGCGGTAAACCAGCGAATCAGGGTGGGTCTGACGCCCTTCCCCTTGCCGTCCGGGAACAGCGAAAGCAGCCATTTGCGGGTACCCGGCGAAAAGAGGTAAATCCCCGCCACACTGGCCACGGACAGCTGGAAGCCCACGGAGGTGATGACCAGCGGGTTGCCCGTCAGCATCACCACGGCGGCAAAGGAAAGCGCAGCGGGGCCGTCGTATTCCTTGTTCAGCAGCAGCGCCGCCAGCATCAGCGCGCACATGATGCACGAGCGGCTGACCGACGGGGTAAAGCCCGCTACCGCCGCGAAAAGCAGCAGCGTCGGAAACCCAACAAGGGCAGTCAGAAACCGTTTCCGGAAGGTTATGGCAGTGAGCAATGCGAACAGAATCGACACATGCAGCCCAGAAACAGCCGCCACATGGCGGATTCCGCTGATTTTCAGACTGGTATCCACCCCGTAGCTCAAATCGGTGGTATCGCCCAGCAGAAGCGCCCGGGCGAAGGGCGCAGCGTCCTCTGGGATGCAGGTCTGCAAAATTTCCTGAATCCGGTGCCGCAGCCGTGGCGGGAAATCCCGCCAGAACGCGCCTGTATGGGGCGAAACGGAAGCCTTGTCTGCCTGATACGCCAGCAGGAAAATACCATTGCCCGCGTGATAGGTTCTGTTCTCCTTCGGCGTGGTGGCGCGAAAGCGAAACTGACCGGAGATCACGTCCCCGGGTTCCAGGGGTTCGTCCAAATCCAGATACGCCCGCAGGCGGTAGGACTTTCCTTCCAGCTGCACCGTGCCGTCCACGCCGATACCGTATGCCGTTTCATAGCTGTAGTCCGACACCCGGATGACTGCGTCTGCCGTCTTCCCGTCCATCGCCCCGGCGGCGCTCAGGTAAAAGCCGTCATACAGGGTAAACCAGCCCATTCCCGCAGCAAAGCCAAGGAAAACCGCGGCAACCCGCCGGAACCAAATGTACTTTCTCCCCGCAATCGCCGTCAGAAGCGTCAGCACCCCGCCCGCGACTGTCAAAATGACCCGCACATTTCCCGTGAGGACATACGCGCACAGGCAGCAGGCCGCGCCGAAGCCCAGAGAAAACCACACCAGTTTACGCATCCCGCCGCCCCCTTATCGTTGGAAAAGGCGCCGCCTTTGCGGCAGCGCCTTCCTTATTACTTCAATTTGGAAACCACGTAATCGTCCACGATGGCAAGGGCATTGTCCACCTTAGTGACGTCCTTGCCGCCGCCCATGGCAGAATCGGGCTTGCCGCCGCCGCTGCCGCCGCAGCAGCAGCATACCTGCTTCACCAGGTCGCCGGCCTTGATGCCCCGGGCAATGGCGTCCTTGCCGCAGACGGCCAGGAAGGTGATCTTGCCCTCGTTGACCGTGGCAAGCACAGCAACCACGGAAGCATCCTTATCCCGCAGCACGTCGCCCATCTGGCGGAGTCTGCCGGTGTCGGCGTTGGGAACGCTGGCGGTGATGACCTTCAGACCGTCCACATTGTGGGAGCCGAAGAGAATCCGGTCGATCTCGCCCACGGTCTCCTTGGCCTTGTAGGCCTCGATGGTGCGCCGCAGCTCCCGAAGCTCCTCCAGCTGGGCCTGAATCCGAGAGCCAAGCTCGATGGGCTTGGTCTTCAGCTTGGCGGCCGCTTCCAGCAGCATAGTCTGGTTCCGCTCCATTCTCTCCAGGCAGGCCTTGCCGGTAATGGCCTCGATCCGGCGGACGCCGGAGGCGACGGAGCACTCGCTCTCGATTTCAAAGGGGCCGACCTTAGCGGTGTTGTCCAGGTGGGTGCCGCCGCACAGCTCGATGGAGTAGTTGCCCATGTTGACCACCCGAACCGTGCTGCCGTACTTCTCGCTGAACAGCGCGGTGGCGCCCATGGCCTTGGCCTCGTCAACGGGCATCTCCCGGGTCACGATGTTGTAGCCCTCCAGAATGGAATTCTGGACGATGGCGTTGACCTTCACCAGCTCCTCCGGCGTCAGCGCGGAATAGTGGGTGAAGTCGAAGCGCAGCCGGTCAGGCTCCACGTAGGAACCCGCCTGATGGACATGGTCGCCCAGCACCGTCTGCAGCGCCTTTTGCAGCAGGTGGGTGGCGGAGTGGGCGCGCATGATGGCCTTGCGGCGCTCTACGTCAATGGAGGCCACCACAATATCGTCCACCTTGATGGAGCCGGTGACCATCTTGCCGTGATGCAGGTACTTACCGCCCTTGTCCTTCTGAACATCGGACACCACAAAGCGGCTGTTGCCCATGAGAATCACGCCCTGGTCGGCGATCTGGCCGCCCATTCCGGCGTAGAAGGGGGTCTTGTCCAGCACGATGATGCCCTTTTCGCCGCCGGCAATGGTGCCGGAAACCTCGTCGCCCACGCACACCGCCAGAACCTTGGCGTCGCAGTTGTTCTGGGTGTAGCCGACAAAGGTGGTGGGGGTGTTGTCCAGCCCCAGGTCGATGCCTGCCCAGGCCAGATCGCCCAGCGCCTTCCGGGCTTCCCGGGCGCGAACCTTCTGCTCCTGCATCAGCTGGGCAAATGCCGCCTGATCCAGCGTCATATCTTCGTCGGCCACCATTTCCAGGGTCAGGTCAATGGGGAAGCCGTAGGTATCGTACAGCTTGAAGGCGTCGGCGCCGGAGAACTCCGTCTCTCCCTTGGCCTTATGCTCTGCCAGCATGTTGGAGAAGATCGCCATGCCGCCGTCGATGGTGCGGGCAAAGTTCTCTTCCTCCACCTTTATAACCTTGGTGATATAGTCGCAGCGCTCCCGCAGATAGGTGTAGTGAACCTCGTTTTCCTCCACCACGGTCTCCACGATCTGATAGAGGAAGGGGTGGTTGACGCCCAGGAGCTTGCCATGGCGGGCAGCCCGCCGCAGCAGACGGCGCAGGACGTAGCCGCGGCCTTCGTTGCTGGGAAGCACGCCGTCGGCGATCATGAAGGTGGCTGCGCGGATATGGTCGGTGATGACCCGCAGGGAAACGTCCATCTTCACGCTCTGGCCGTAGGTCGCGCCGGTCAGCTCCGTGACCTTGTGGGTGATGTTCATGACGGTATCCACATCGAACAAGGAGTCCACGTCCTGGCAGACCACCGCCAGACGTTCCAGACCCATGCCGGTGTCGATGTTCTTCTGCGCCAGCTCCGTGTAGTTGCCGTGGCCGTCGTTGTCGAACTGGGAGAAGACGTTGTTCCAGACCTCCATGTAGCGGTCGCAGTCGCAGCCCACGGTGCAGCCGGGCTTGCCGCAGCCGTACTTTTCGCCCCGGTCGTAGTAAATTTCGGAGCAGGGACCGCAGGGGCCGGAGCCATGCTCCCAGAAGTTGTCCTCCTTGCCGAAGCGGAAAATACGCTCGGCGGGGACGCCCACTTCCTTGTTCCAGATCTCAAAGGCCTCATCGTCTTTTTCGTAGATAGAGGGGTACAGCCGGTTCTCGTCCAGACCCACTATCTTGGTCAGAAATTCCCAGCTCCAGGCAATGGCCTCGTGCTTGAAGTAATCACCGAAGGAGAAATTGCCCAGCATCTCGAAATAGGTGCCGTGACGGGCGGTCTTGCCGATATTCTCGATATCGCCGGTGCGGATGCACTTCTGGCAGGTGCAGACCCGGTGACGGGGCGGCTCCACCTCGCCCTTGAAGTAGGGCTTCATGGGCGCCATGCCGGAGTTGATCAGCAGCAGAGACGCATCGTTCTGGGGGATCAGAGAAAAGCTGGGCAGGCGCAGGTGACCCTTGCTTTCAAAGAAAGAAAGGAACATCTCGCGCAGTTCATTTACGCCGTAAGGCTTGGGATTCATTGGTTTCTACCTCCATAATAATTGTCGGAGCTGAAAGTGAATTTTTCGCTTCCAACTAAAAACGCCGCCCCTACACAATAGGGGCGACGTAAATCGCGGTACCACCCTAATTCGCCTGAAAATCAGGCATCTTAGCTGCTCTGTAACGGGAGCGCCCGTCCCGGTCCTCCCGGGCCGCTTGGAAGTGGCTGGCAGAGTTCCGGCCAGGGGCTTACACCGTCTCCCCCTCGCTCTGGGCGCGTCCTTCTGCTTGGTTTCCGCATGGCATTTCGTGTATTTGGGGCTATTTTACCACATTTTTCTGATTTTTCAATATTTATTTTATCCCGCACCGTAAAATTTAGCCGAGATTTTCCCATTTATAATTGTGCAGCTGACCGAAATTACTGAGCTCCGGGTAATTCCACTGCCGCAGTGCCTCGTAAACCGCGATTGCAACCGAGTTTGAAAGGTTTAAACTGCGTATTTCGCCCTGCATGGGTATTCGCACGCACCTTTCGGGATTTTTTATGAGCAGCTCCTCGGGCAGACCCTTTGTCTCCTTGCCGAATAAAAGGTAGCAGTTATCGGGATAATTTACATCCGAATGAGTTTGTCTGCCCTTCGTGGTGAAATAAAAATAAGTGCCGTCATTCTTTTCAAAAAACTCTGCAAGACTGTCATAATAGGTAATATCAAGGTATTTCCAGTAATCAAGCCCCGCGCGCTTAAGCTTTTTATCGTCCGCCGTAAAGCCCATTGGACCTACGAGGTGCAGCCTTGCGCCCGTAGCGGCGCAGGTGCGCGCCACATTGCCCGTGTTTTGCGGAATTTCGGGCTCCACCATAACAATATTAAGCCTTGGCATATGCTATTTCCTCCGTCTTAATATTATTTTCGCGGTTTTTCTCGGCTAAATCCGCCCGCGCGTTTGCAAGCATAAGCTTTATTCGGTTTTCTTGGTTTACCTTTGACGCGCCCGAATCGTAGTCAATAGCCACAATATTCATATCGGGGTTTTTCTCCTTAAGCGGCTTCATCATGCCCTTGCCGCATATGTGGTTCGGCAGGCAGCCGAACGGCTGGAGGCACAGGACG
>URBH01000031.1 GCA_900546075.1 uncultured Eubacteriales bacterium
AAAAAAACTCTTTTTTGAATAAGGGTTATTTCATTTTGATGTGTCATACGGTTGTAAAAAGCTAAAAAGACATACGAAATGAAAAAAGAAATACCCTGGAATCTAATTATTCAAAAGCTGAAACACGATATTACAGCTGAAGAAGAACACGACTTGACCGTGTGGTTGGCTGAGGATAACCATAGGGTAATTTTTGAGGAGTTACAAACTTTGTGGCAAAAGGTACAGGAAAATGCTATTAATTACACTCCCGATACAAATTATTATTGGAAAGAATTATCGAAACGAATGAAGACTACAGAGGTAAAAGCTGAACCTTCTGTTCATAAGACTCGTTCTGTATCTTTCAAACGCTATGCTGCTGTTGCTTCTGTTTTTTTGCTTATAGCTCTCTCTTGTACATTATATATAGGTATAAATTTGGGTCGCCCGGAATCGGGCACTCAGGTTTATACCAACTTGAGTGGTAAGTCAAAAGTTTATTTGTCAGATGGTACTCAAGTGTGTTTGCATACCAATACTTCTCTTTCCTTAAATACTGACTTTAATGATAATTCACGTTTGGTCAATCTCTTGGGTGAAGCATATTTTGATATTAAGCATGATAAAGATCATCCTTTCGTAGTGGAGACTGAAGGTATGAAAGTGGTTGTACATGGAACAAAGTTTAATGTAACTTCGCATCCTGACTCTGCTAATACATATGTGGGGCTCGTGGAAGGCTCTGTATCATTGGAGACATCTAAAGAGCATCGTCTTATGCAACCGGGTGAAATGGCAACATTTAATAAGCTGAACAATGCTCTGTCAATTGAAAGAGGAGATGTTCACTTTATGAGTTCGTGGGCTAATGATAAGATTATATTCAAAGGAAAACCTTTAGGATACATTTGTCGGTTTCTTTCTAAGTGGTATAGTGTGAAGATTAATCTGTCTCCATCTTTGTCTGATAAATATATTTATAGTTTTACTTTACGTCATGAAACATTAGAGGAAATTGTACGTATTATGGCACGCTTGAATCCGTTAGAATACAATTTCGATGAACATAATGTGTTAACCATAAAAGAAATATCTAGTACTAACCCTTAAAAATATAATGCCTATGAAACATTGATGATATAAAAAAGGCCATCTCAAAAATCATTTTGAGACAGCCCCTTTTGTTATTACATTACATATCGAAGGGTTCCATGCTGAGGACGGGGTGACCCACCTCGGACAGGAAGTTCAGCAGCTGCTCGGGGTCCTCGGTGCAGATGGTCTCATCGGCGATCATGTCGGTGAAGTTCTCTACGCCGTACATTTCCAGAGCAGTCTTGTCCAGACGCTCACGCATCTGATCCTTCAGGATCTTGGGCAGCCAGACGATACGGCCGGGGCCGCCTTCGGCAGCGATGAACTTATGGGAAGCAATGAAGTGCTTGCCATGACCCATGAAGCCGGGGGTCTGCACGCCGCCGCCGGTCATGGAGGCCATCTCGGAGAAGGTCATGCCCAGAGGCGTCATGCCCGCGTGCTCACGGCAGGTGATGACGACGCCCATGGAAACAGGCTCGACGCCGCAGATACACTCGAAGCAGCCGCAGGAGGTCATGGGGTCCTGGAACAGGGAGTACAGGGTGACATGCTCCAGAGCGCCATGGCTGTACTTGTTGACGGCCTCGTCCACGCTGGCGTAGCGGCCCAGCTTCTCGTCGGTGCAGCCTTCCTTGAGGATGGGCTGGCAGGGACCGGCAGGGTCCAGCTCCTTGGTGGCCTTGGCGTCCAGCCAGGAAACGGCGCCGCACAGACCCAGACGCTCGGGAGTGACGATGCACACGTGGCTGGGGGAGAATGCCTGACACATGATGCAGGTGTAGTACTGATCCACGGACTCGTCGGTCATGGAGGCCAGACGGGCGTCACGCTTGTCAAACACTTCGTTGGCAGCGGCGCGGAGGGCAGCGTTCTTCTCGGGATTGACCACGATGGTGACCTGGCACTTGTCCACGACGGCCTCGAACTCGCTCTTGACCTTGGCGTACAGCACTTCGCCCAGGTGCTTGAACTTGAAGCCGGCCTCAAAGTCGGCCTTGGAAATACGGATACGGATCATGTCGCGCTGGCCGGTGTGCATAACGCCCTCGATGCAGTTGATCCAGGAGTGCATCTTACGCTCCATGACGGACTCGAAGTCGGGCTGCATGGCCTTGCCGGCGACTTCCACCGTGTAGCTCAGAGAAATCTTGGAGCCGACGGGGATCTCGTCGATCTCGGGGCCGTCCACAACGATCTTGTGATCCTCCACCTCGGAAGCGTCCCGGGTCTGCACCAGCTCGAAGCAGTCCACACGGGAGCCGTCCACTTCCACCTGCATGTCGCCGCGGCGGATGATCTCGCCCTCGAAAGCGGTGGCGAAGGCCACGGGGATGTCGATGTTGGTGATCTTCAGCTTGATGTCGCGAGCCTCCAGAGAGGTGGCGTTCCACTTGGAAGTATCCAGCTGCTGGATCAGGGACTTGGGAACACGGAACATGTTCTCGGTCTCGTTGGAGATAACGGGGAAGCCGAGGCAGATAGCGCCGGCGCCGTAGGAGACGATCTCATCGGACAGGGGCTTGTAAGCGTTGACAAACGCCTTGACACGGTCCATGGTGTACTTGGCCAGAGAGGCGAAGTCGCCGGGGGTCACGTTGCCGAAGATCAGCGCGGCACGGACGGCCACGGAGACAACGTGGATAACGGACTGCATTTCGTAGCCCAGAGGCACCACGCGGACGTTCTCGCCCAGCTTCATGCCGGCGTCGAAGCAGTGCTTGATGGAGTCGCCGGTGAGGGTGACCAGAATACCCTGCGCCTGATAGGACTTGGCCAGAGCCACAGTCTCGGCGGGGTCTTCCGCGCCGCCGATGATAACGGCAACGCCGGGGATGTCGCCGGTGACCAGCGGCACGCCCAGATTACGGACGAAGGCGTCGGTCAGGTGGCCCATTTCCGGCTCGGCGTAAGGCTCCGCGCCGTGCAGGTACTTCAGCGCTTCCAAAAACTCGGCGCACAGAGCGGATGCAATGCCGCTTTCAAAGGCGTCGTGGAGGCGGTTGTTGCGGGTCATCTTGGACTTGATGGTGTCCATGGCGGCCTTCATCTCACCCAGAGTGGTGATCTTCACGCCGGTGACGCCGTAGTAACAGGGCAGGCTGTAAGCGGTGCCGGGGAAAGATACAGGCTCGCTTTCGCCGTAAGCAGCGATGGCCTCATCAATGGCGGCTACAGTACGGGCGTAGTTGTAGTCGTTGCCGCCAAAAACTCTTTCAAAAAGTGTCACGGTATTTCCTCCTAATTTAAGATTCATCACGATCCAATATCACTTTGATTTTCCGGATTTCTTCGATTGCCGCGGGACTGAAATCATAGGGGGATTTCCCCTGCCGGTCGGCGTCTATGATGTCAGGGTTGTAGTGGATGAAGCCCAGCAGGTCTTCCGCCGGAATGGCGGAGCGGATGAATTCCTCGTCGCCATCGTCCCGGATCTTGTTTGCCACCACCCGAACGCGGGTAATGCCTAAGTCCTTTGCCAGACGCTTGACGTTGTGGTAGGTCTGCACCGATCTCGCGCCGGGCTCGATCACCACGATGAACTGATCCATGTTGGCTGCCGTTCCCCGTCCCAGGTGCTCCAGACCCGCTTCCATATCCATGATGACCACATCGTTCTTCCGATAGGTCAGCGCAGAGAGGATGGCCTTCAGCATCACGTGCTCGGGGCAGACGCAGCCGCTGCCGCCCACATCCACGGTACCCATGACCAGCAGCTTGACGCCGTTGATCTCTTTGGAGAAGGTGTCCGGAATGTCCGCCACATAAGGGTTCAGCTTGAAGAACTTATTGGCGGCATTGGCGCCGGTGCGCTCCTCCACCAGAGTGCGCATTTTGGAGATGGGGACGATGGCGTCCACTTCCTCCTGGCTCAGTCCGAGAGCCAGTCCCAGATTGGCGTCAGGGTCCACGTCGGCGGCCAGAACGGTACGTCCCTCGTCGGCGTAGAGCCGCGCCAGCGTGGAGGCCAGCGTGGTCTTTCCCACGCCGCCCTTGCCGGTAATCGCTAGTTTCATTGGAAAAAGACCTCGTAAGTAAAAGTTATCCCGAATTCAAATCGCTTTTTGTTCGGGTGACGCAGGCTCCTTAGATGCCCAGTGCGGCGCGCTTGGCCTCGATGCACTCGATCATCTTGTCGCCCAGCTTCTCAATGTCGGTTTCCACGACGAACCGAGCCTCGACCCAGTCCTTGACGCCGTGCTCGCCCTGGAGCAGCGCGGTGACTTCCTCGGAGCCCTTGGTGTAGGGATCAACGCCCAGGAAGGTCTCGATGCCGGTGGCCACGACGTAGTTGCCGATGGAGACGGCCTTCTCGGACATCCATTCGGGAGCGCAGCCCACCACGGGAACCTGGGAAATGTGGATGCCCCAGTCCTTGGCGATATCGGAGGCCAGGATCATCATACGGGAAATATCCACGCAGGAGCCCATGTGCAGGACAGGCGGGATACCGGCCAGCTCGCACACGCGTTTCAGGCCTGCGCCGCAGTATTCCTTGGCCTTCTCGGGATCCATCAGGCCGGCCTTGGCGGCAGCCTGAGCGGAGCAGCCGGAGACGATCAGGATGATGTCGTTTTCCAGCAGCTTCTTCATCAGCTCAATGTGGGCGGTGTCGGGGCGAACCTTGGGGTTGTTGCAGCCGACCATGGCCACAGCGCCCCGGAGAACGCCGGAATGGACGCACTCGATCAGGGGCTTGGTGGTGCCGAACTCGTCCACCTGGGAGTTGGCAACGCCGTCGAGAACCTTTTTGATGGCCTCCACAGAGTAGCCGACGCGGGCATTCTGCTTCAGGCTGGGGATGTTGACCAGCTCGGGCTTGCGGTTCTTGAAGTTGTCGATCGCCATCTTGACAATGGCCTTGGCGTTCTCACCGGCGGTCTCGGCATGGAACTGGATGAACTCGGAGTCGGGCATCCGGGCGATGGGAGAGGTGGTGATGAACTTGGTATGGAAGCATTTGCTCAGGGGGCCGAGGGCGGGGAAGATGCACTGCACGTCCACGACAATGGCCTCGCAGGCGCCGGTCAGAACCACGTTCTCCTGGTTCAGGAAGTTACCGGCCATGGGGATGCCGTGGCGCATGGTTACCTCGTTGGAGGTGCAGCACACACCGGAGACGGTGATGCCCTTCGCGCCCACGGACTTGGCATAAGCGATCATCTCGGGGTCGTTTGCGTAGTAAACGACCATTTCGGACAGGCTGGGATCATGGCCGTGAACAACGATGTTGACGTTGTCCTTTTCCATAACGCCGATGTTGGCGGTGGTGTCGATAGGCTTGGGAGTGCCGAACATAACGTCGGAGAACTCGGTGCCCATCATGGAGCCGCCCCAGCCGTCGGACAGACCGGCACGCAGAGACTGGCGGATCAGGGCTTCCGGCAGAGAAGAGCAGCCCATGTGGGTCATGTGCAGCGCGGTGGCGACTTCCCGGTCGATGGCGCGGGGCTCGATGCCGGCTTCATGCCACAGCTTCTGGGTGTACTCGGGGGCGCGCTTCAGGAAGCGCTGGGTTCCGAAGGGCTTGCCGTACTCCAGCAGGCCGATCTCGGCCATTTCGTGAGCCAGGTCGTAGATGTCCTTGCCCTCGGTCTCCACGCCCCACTCCTTGGCGATGCGGATCAGCTTCTCGGGGTCCTTGACCTGATAGTTGCCGCCTTCTCTGGTCTGGTACAGGGTGTGCATGATTTCGCGGCCGTGGTCGGAGTGCGTCGCGGCGCCGCCGGCGGTGAACCGCAGGTAGTTACGGCCGACGATACCATGTACGTCGCAGCCGCAGATGCCCCGGGGGGCCTTCTTGGTGATGCGGCACGGGCCCATGGAGCAGATACGGCAGCAAGTGCCGGATTCGCCGAAGCCGCAATGGGGGGTCTGGTTCTTGACCCGCTGCTGCCAGGAGTCAGCGCCAACCTTACTGCCGTTTTCCAGCAGCGAGTTGGTAGCTTGCTCCATCTCATCAACAGTTGTCAAATAAGCCCAATCCTTCAAAGTGATTTCCTCCTAATCATTTGATTCTTTGAAAAGCCTGTGCGTACCCTACGATAGGTCATAGTGTATCGATAGTATTGTACTCATTTAGCGTGCAGTTGTCAATCGTGCAATTTGACACATTTCCCGTGTTTTTTTCATCCCCCAGGGGGGGATTTTTGCTTTTTCCCTTAAATTTGTGGAAAAAAGGTGCTTTTTGGGAAATTATTCACAAAAATGTAAAAATTTTTTGTTTGAAAACGGCCGTCCACGGCAGAAAGCGGCGGGGAAGCGCCGCCGCTCCCCCGCCGGAATATCCGATTTTTTTGTGCACTCAACGGATCGTCAGCTTGTGGCAGTGACCCTCGCCCAGAACGCGCTCGACGCAGGTTTTGAAGCGATCGAACCTGTCGTTGGGGACAAAGGCGACCGCCGTTCCGGCGAAGCCGCCGCCGTGGATGCGGACGGCGCCCTCCCCCTCCAGCAGCTGCTGGCACAGAGCGATGGTGAAGGCCATGTCCTGCTTCTGAACGTAGCCCGCCGGGGTCACGTTTTGCAGCAGCGTCCAGGACGCCATGCCGGAGGCGTTGACCAGGCGGAGGAATGCGTCAAAATCCCCCTCCTTCAACGCCTGCACCTGGGATTTTACCCGCCGGTTCTCGTTGAAGAAGTGGATGGCTCTGAGAACCGCCCGGTCGCCGGTGACCTTGCGGACTTCGGCGATGTGCCGGTAGAACGCCGTCTCGTCCACGTCGTGGAGAACCTCCTTGCCGAAGAACGCCGCCACGGCCTTCATTTCCACCGGCATGGCAGCATACTCGTCCGTCAGGTCGGCATGGTCCGCGCCGGAGTCGATGGTGCACAGGGTGTAGCCGCTGTGGTCAAAATCGTAGTCCACCTTTTCCACAATGGGGTTTTTCGGGTCGGCAAAATCGATGTACACCAGGCCGCCCACGCTGGACGCCATCTGATCCATCAGACCGGAGGGCTTGCCGTAGTAGACATTCTCGGCGTACTGGCCGATTTGGGCAATCTCAATGGCGGAAACCTTGCCGTCCGCAAACAGGCCGTTGAGAATACGGCCGATCAGCACCTCGAAGGCCGCGGAGCTGGACAGGCCGGAGCCGGGCAGAACGGTGGACCTGACCTTGGCCTCAAAGCCGCCCAGCTTATAGCCCCGCCGGGCAAACGCCGCCGCCACGCCCCGGATGAGTGCCGCCGTGGTATTCTTCTCGGACTCTCTGGTCTCCAGGTCGTTCAGGTCGATCTCCACAGGCTTGTAGCCCTCGGAATCCACCCGGATGATGTTCGTACCGGTGAGGGTGACCTCCGCCGTGGTCTGCATGTCGACTGCCGCCGCCAGCACGCAGCCGTGCTGATGGTCGGTGTGGTTGCCGCCGATCTCCGTGCGGCCGGGGGCGGAAAAATGATAGGTGTCAGCCATTTTGAACCTCCGTCAAAAATCGTTTCAGGGCAGCTCTGCCCGCTTCGGTACACTTGTAAACGCCCGCGCACTCCAGAACCCGGGCAAACACCTGGCCGATCTCGTACTGAATGATCGCTTCGGCGTTTTCTTCGCCAAATTCCGGGTGCCGTGGCATAAATGCGTCCGCCCAGTCGGCGTGCTTGGAAAGCGCCTCGTTCTCCCGCAGGTTTTCCCCCTTCAGCAGGGCTTCCCGCAGGTCGGCCATTTCCTTTTTGAGTCTGCCGGGGAGAACGGCAAGGCCCATGACCTCGATGAGGCCGATGTTCTCTTTCTTGATGTGGTGAAGCTCCTCGTGGGGGTGGTACAGCCCCATGGGATGCTCCTTAGTCGTCAGGTTGTTTCGCAGAACCAGATCCAGCTCATACCTTCCCTCCCGCATACGGGCGATGGGGGTGATGGTGTTGTGGGGTTCGCCGTCGGTTTCCGCGAAAATCATTGCCGCCGGATCGCTGTAGGTGCGCCACTTGGCAAGGATTCTGCCCGCCAGGTCGCAGAGGTGGTCTTTGTTTTCCGAGTTCAGGCGAAGCACCGTCATCGGGTATTTCACCACGCAGCAGTCCACATCGGCAAAGCCGGGAACGGTAAAGCCGAACTCCTTCTCCGCCTTCTCCATGGGGAAGGTGTGATTCCCCCCCTGGAAATGCTCGTGGGACAATATACTGCCCCCCACGATGGGCAGGTCGGCGTTCGACCCCAGGAAATAGTGGGGGAACTGCTCCACGAAGGAGAACAGCTTGTCGAACACTCCACGGTCAATGACCATGGGCGTGTGCCGGGCGTTCATGACGATGCAGTGTTCATTATAATAAACGTAGGGCGAATACTGGAAGCCCCAGGGCTGACCGTTCACCATTACCGGCATGACCCGCAGATTCTGCCGCGCCGGGTGGGAAATGGTTCCGGCGTAGCCCACGTTTTCGGGGCAGAGCAGACACTTGGGGTATCCGGAGGCCTTTTTCAGCTTCGCCGCCGCAATGTCCCGGGGATCCTTCTCGGGCTTGGACAGGTTGATGGAGATTTCCAGCTTCCCGTATTTCGTATCCGCCGTCCAGCGCTCGTCTTTTGCGATACGGTCGCGGCGGATGTAATTGCAGTCCTGACTCAGGGTGTAGAAATAGTCCGTCGCCGCCTTGGGGGACTGGGCATAGCGCGACCGGAACTCCCGCACCACCTCCGAGGGGCGGGGCGTCAGGAAGCCCATGAGCTTCGTGTCAAACAGGTCACGCTCGGCGACGGTGTCCGCAATCAGTCCTTCCTGGGCGGCATAATCGCACAGCAGCTTCAGGCACTCCGGGAAATCAAAGTGCTGCTCCTGCTTTTCGTAGCTCTCCAAATGCAGCTGGGAGAGGAGGGTATTCCGGGCGAACGTCTCGTCCAGCGGGTGAAGAAGGCCGCAGTTTTTTCCGTAATCCAGCAGCGAATCCAGCGCTGCCCAAACAGTTTCCGTTGTCATAGCCATGAGGATGCTCCTTGTGCCGGTTCCATAGGGAACCGATGATTGTTTCAGTCTGCGCCGTTTCTTTTCTCTGCAATGGCGGCAGATGGATTCCATCTGCCGCCATTATAACGCATGATTTACTTTTTGGCAAGATATTTCCGCATATCCAGCGAGCAGGCCGCCAGGATGATGCCGCCCTTGATGATGTACTGCATGGAGGGATCGATGCCCAGCATGGACAGCGCCACGAAGATGATCCGCAGCACGAATACGCCCAGGACAATGCCGCTGATCTTGCCGGTGCCGCCGACGAAGGAAACGCCGCCGATGACGCAGGCCGCGATGGCGTCGCACTCGTAGTTAAGGCCGGCCGACTGGGTGATGGAGCTGATACGGGCGCCCTCAATGAAGCCGGTAATGCCGTACATTGCACCGGCCAGGGTGTGAACCATTACCGTCGTCCAGAACACGTTGACGCCGGAGACCTTGGCCGCGTCGGCGTTGGAGCCGACGGCGAACATGTTCTTGCCGAAGGCGGTCTTGTTCCAGATGAACCACATCAGCGCCACGAAAATGACCGCGTACAGCACGTACCAGGGGATGGAAATTTTCGCGCCGGAGCCGGTGACAAACTGGAGCATGGGCGCGGAGACCACGTTCTTATACTCCTGGGACAGGCCGGAAACGGGCTGGCCGTTGTTGCCGTTGAGCATGAAGAAGATCAGGATCAGGCCGTAGGTAATGAGCTGGGTGGCCAGGGTCACGATGAAGGGGTGCAGGCTGAACTTGGCCACGAAGAAGCCGTTCACCATACCGATCAGCGCGCCGATGGCGACGACAATGAGAATCGTCAGCAGAATCCAACCCGGGGTAATGGCCGGGAGGTTGGAGAAAAGCTTCCGGGAGATGGTGCGATCCTGCAGCAGCGCGCCCGCGACGGCTGCGGTCAGGCCGACCACACGTCCGCCGGACAGGTCGGTACCGGTGAGGACGATACAGCCTGCGATACCCAGCGCCATGGGCAGCGACGCCGCCACCAGGGAAACGATGTTCGCAATGGAACCCGCGGACAGGAAGTTCTTGTTCTTGATAGCCGTATAGACGATGAAAATGACCATCAGAATATACAGCGCGTTATTCAGGATACCGTCCGACCAGAACCGGCGGCGATCCGCCTTGTCGAGTCTTTGGTATTCTTCACTCTTTCTCTGAAGCTGTTTGACTGGATTTGCCATACCGCTGCCTCCTTATACATACTTCGCCGCAAGACGCATGATATCCTCCTGCGTTGCTGTCTTTGCATCGACTTCACCGGCCAGCCGTCCGCCGGACATGACGAGAATCCGGTCGCACACGCCCAGCAGCTCGGGCATTTCGGACGAAACCATGATGACCGTCTTGCCTTTGTTTGCCAGATCGAGGATCAGCTGGTAAATCTCGTATTTCGCGCCGACGTCGATGCCGCGCGTCGGCTCGTCAAGCAGCAGCACATCCGGGGCGGTGAGCAGCCAGCGGCCGATGATGACCTTCTGCTGGTTGCCGCCGGACAGGCTGCGGATCTTCGTCTCCTGGGTAGGCGTCTTGGTGTGCATGGCGTCGATGGACCACTGGGTGTCCTTCCTCATGGACTTGTCGCTGAGGACGAAGCCCGCCCGCTTGTGCCTGTCCAGACTGGAAATGACGGAATTTTCCCGGATGTCCAGGATTCCGAAAATACCCGTCGCCCGGCGCTCCTCGGTGAGCAGGGCAAAGTTATTCTTGATGGACTGCCGGGGATTCAGATTCTTGCACTCCTTGCCGTCCAGCAGAATGCGGCCGCTCTTGCGGGTGGCGACGCCGAACATGGTTTCCAGCGTCTCCGTCCGGCCGCTGCCGTCCAGACCCGCAAGACCCACGATCTCGCCCCGCCGTGCGGTGAAGGAAACGTCCCGCAGGTTATTGTACAGTCCCGTCAGGTGCTCCACTTCCAGATAGACCTCGCCGGGCTTGTTGGTCTTCGGGGGGAACTGGTTGCCAAGCTCACGGCCGACCATGAGACGGATGATGTCGTTCATCTCCAGCTCCGACGCCGGACGGGTCGCCACCAGCTGGCCGTCGCGCATGACGGTGATCTCGTCGGAGATGCGCTTGATCTCCGCCATTTTATGGGAAATATAGATGATGCCCATGCCGCGATCCCGGAGCATGTTGATGATCCTGAACAGGTGCTCAACCTCTTCCTCGGTCAGCGAGGACGTGGGTTCATCAAATACGATGACTTTCGAGTGATAGGAGACGGCCTTTGCGATCTCCACCATTTGACGCTGGGAAACCGGCATCGTACTCATGACCCGATGGGGGTCGACGTCGATGCCGAGCTCTTCAAAAATTGCTTTGGTATCGCGAAGCATCTTGTGCTCGTCCACAATAAATCCCGCGACCTTGGGATAGCGCCCCAGCCACAGATTGTCCATGACAGTCCGCTTGAGCGCCTGATTCAGCTCCTGGTGAACCATGGCGACGCCGCTCGTCAGCGCCTCCTTGGAGCTGGTGAAATTGACCTCGCGGCCTTCCAGATAAATATGGCCGCTGTCCTTGGCGTAAATGCCGAACAGGCATTTCATCAGCGTGGATTTGCCGGCGCCGTTCTCGCCCATCAGCGCGTGTACGGTGCCTGCCTTGACCTCCAGGCTGACATGATCCAGCGCTTTGACGCCGGGAAAGGTTTTTGTGATATCCGTCATCCGGAGCAGTACGGTTTGCTCCACCTGGATTCCCCTCCTTTTTCGCTAGCATGCTTAGCTGTGAAGGGCAGCCGCCGACACAGCAGCGGCTGCCCCTTTTGGGTTTATAACTTACTTGGTGTAGGCAGCGTAGGCGACGAACAGCTTGTTGGCAATGCCGTCGGCGATGGAGTACATCTCGGCGTTGGTGCCGGCGGTGGCAGCGACGGCGTCAGCCATGGCGGTGCCTTCACCGGTAGCCTTGACGACATCGGCGATGGCGGCGGCCATGCCCTCGGCGTCCTGCTTGACGGTACCGGTCATCTTGCCGGCAGCGATCAGCTCCTTGGCAGCGTCGGTAGCGTCAACGCCGAACACGGGGATGGTGGTCACGCCCTCGGCACCGGTGTTGTAGCCGGCAGCTTCCAGAGCGGAGATAGCGCCTTCAGCCATGTTGTCGTTGTTGCAGATGATCAGCTCGATCATGTTGCTGTTGGCCTCGTTGTACTGGGACAGGTTGGTGTTCATGTAGTCCAGAGCAGCCTGTGCGCTCCAGGCGCCGCCCAGGTCCACCTGGTACTTGGAGGCGTTGGAGGCGTCGAAGTACTCCAGAGCGGGCTTGCCGGCAGCGGTCAGGACGGCGTCGGCGTCCTCAACACCGTACTGGGTGCGGTAGATGGCTTCCACGTTGGCCTCGTCGCCCTTGAACATGGCGTAGGAGATCTTGCCGTCGCCGTTCAGGTCAACGGTATCCCAGTTGGCCAGCAGATACTCGCCGACCATCTTGCCCTGCAGGTGACCGGCTTCGGGAGCGTCGGTGCCGATGAAGCAGATGTTGGTATTGGCGTTCAGGACGGTGCCTTCCTCGCCGTCAGCCTCGATGGCGCGGTTGAAGAAGATAACGGGGGTGCCGTTTGCCAGGGAGATGATCTCGTTGGCAACGTCGGGGGAGCCGGAGGTGACCATGTTGACGACCAGCAGGTTGTAGCCGTCGGTAACGGCGGTCTGAATCTGCTCGTTCTGGGTGGTCTGGTTGTTGTTACCGTCGAAGTTGTTGTAGGTAACGCCCAGGCTGTCCAGCTGTGCGTCCAGAGCGGTGCGGACGCTGGAAATGTAGGTGTCGGCGAAGGTGTAGTAGAACACGCCGACCTTCAGCTCGGAAGCTTCGACCTGAGCCTCGGTCTCGTTCCCTGCGGGAGCGGGGGTGGTAGCGGCGGTAGTGCTGGGGGTGGTCTTGGAGCCGCAGGCGGCCATGGCGACTACCATGACAAGCGCGAGCAGCAATGCAAGTGCCTTTTTCATTGCTTTTTTCCTCCATAAAATTCATTTTTCGGTTTCGCCGGGTTGGCTTCACCGTGACTTTATTGTATCAGATACGGATTTTTTTTCACAGTCATTTTTCCTCGCGGATTTTCTCAAAAAATTTTGCCGCCTCCAAAAAACGCGCCGTGTTTTTGTGCAAAAAGCCCTAAGAAACGGTAAAAATTGCAGGTACGCCGATCAACCGAAAGAAAACATGGCCTTCTGGCTCTCCATGGTGAACATATTTTCTTTGGTGACGATGGTGGTCGCGGTGTCGATGAGCGCCGTGGAATCGAATTTCTCCCCCTGCAAAACCTGCCACGCCTTTTCTACGCCCAGATACCCCATGGCGTAGGAATTCTGCACCACCAGGGCGGCCACCGCTCCGGTTTGCAGCAGCTCGATGCAGTTGACGTTGCTGTCGAAGGACACGGCGTGTACCTGCCCCGTCAGCCCCAGGGAGTCCACCGCCTGAGCCACGCCCACGGCCAGCGGCTCGTTGAAGCCGATCAGCACGTTGATCTCCGGATGCTCCCGCAGCAGCTTCTCCGCCGCCAGACGGGCTTCCAGGGCATCGGTGGAAACATTGACGGCGTAAATGCCCTTGACCCGGCAGTCCCCAAGCAGCACCTCCCGGAAGCCCTGCTCCCGCTCCCGGCAGTTCTGGGTCTCGGCGTAGGCGTTGACAATGCCCACAACGATTTTTTTCTGCGCCGTTTTCAGCGCGGCCTCTCCGCTCATGCGCCCGGCCGCCACATTGTCCGTCCCGATGCGCACGGAAACGCCTTTGGAATCCACATCGCTGTCAATGACCACCACCCGGACGCCTGCGGCCACGGCTTCGTCGATGGCGGCGGCGTTTTCCGTGTAGCTGATGGCGGAGAAGACGATGGCGTCCGCTCCGTCGGCCACGGCCTGGCGGATGTAGTCGTTCTGTGCTTCAAAATCCTCCTCCGTGTCCGGGGCGAGGATGGTCAGATGCACGTTATACTCGGATTTCGCGGCGTTCGCCCCGGCAAAAACCGATTTCCAGAACTCCGTGGTGGAGGATTTGGCGATCAGATAGATATTGTACGACCCGCTGCTCTGATGCGTACCGGCGCAGCCGGAAAGGCACACCAGCAGCGCCATAAAAACGGCGATCCGTTTAATGCTTTTCATGCTCCGCCTCCTCCCGCACCTTCGGCATCCGCACCGTCACCTTTGTTCCCTCGTCCGGGACGCTCTCAATGGTGATGCCATAGGCGTCGCCGAACCAGATTTTCAGCCGGTCGTTGACATTCTTGATGCCGATGCCGGACTTTCCGTCGGGCTTCCGGCGGAAAATTTCCTCGATCTGCTCCGGCTCCATGCCCACGCCGTTGTCCTCCACCGTAAAGAGGACGTCCTCTCCCTCGGCGCGGACACGAATTTCAATATGTCCCTCGTCCACCAGACCGTTGACGCCGTGATAGATGGCGTTCTCGATGATGGGCTGGAGGGTGATTTTGTTGCACAGGTACTCCGTGCAGTCCTCCTGAACGTCAAAATGATAGGAAAACTGCTCCTTGTAGCGCACGCTCTGGATTTGCAGATAGCTCTGGGCGTGCTGCACCTCGCTGCGGATGGGGATCAGCTCGTGCCCCTTGCTGATGCTGATGCGGAACAGCCGCGCCAGGGCGTTGACCATCACCACGGCCTCCGCGTTCTTCCCCTGCTCACACATCCAGGAAATGGAATCCAGGGTATTATACAGGAAGTGGGGGTTGATCTGCGCCTGTAGGGCTTTCAGCTCCGTCTTGCGCAGGTTGACCTCCTCGCTGCGCACCGTGGCCATGAGCTTCTGGATTTTTTTGACCATGTGGTCAAAGGACGCCGACAGGTTCTCCACCTCCCGGACACCGGTGACGGGTTCGTAGGAAAAGCCCTCGCCGGACTTTTCAAAGCTCTGCATGGCGACGACCAGATCGTGAATGGGACTGGACAGCACCCGGGAAAGCATCAGGCTCAGCAGCACCGCCGCAATTAAAATAGACACCGCGCCGATGAGGGTGATGCGCATGATCTCCCGCAGGCCGTCGGTGATCAGCTCCTGAAAGGAGCTGACGCCCACCACCCGCCAGATGCCGTTTTCCAGGGTCTGGACGGTGTAAATGGTGCTTCCCTCCACATGCGTCCCGTCGGGGAGGGAGGCGGTCAACGCGGTGTTCTCGCTTTTCAGATCGGAATAAATCAGCTGCTGCTGGGGATGGTAAACCAGATTCCCCTCCATGTCCTCCAGGAAGCAGTAGCCCCGCTGGCCGATGCCCACGCCGCTGATATAGGTGGAGATGTTGGAGCAGCTCACGTCCACGGCGATGTACCGCTCCCCCTCCCCGGTGGTGGCAGGGTGGATAATGGTCACGACCCATGGGTAATCCTCCGGGAAAATCGACATGACGTGGGGTGCGGATATATAGCCGCCCTCATAAAGTTCCCGCTTGTCCGGGTCGAAGGAGAGGTTTTGCAGAATATCCTCCCGCAGACGGCGGCCAAGGCTGTAGCAGTTGCGCATTTCCCCCTCCGCGTCGTAGGTGGTGACGGCCACCACATCGGCGCGGATTTCCAGAAACGCCTCGAACCGCGCCTCCCGTTCCTCCGCCGGCAGGTCTAAGTAGCCGGTCAGCAGCGTCACCGCGTCGTTCATGTCCTCCAAATATTCATTCATGGTGCTGCTGGCCTGTGCGATGGCCTGACGGCTGGTGGTCTCGGCGTTGCGCAGCAGCGTCTGACGGTAGGTCTGCATAAAGACCAGATTGGCGCACAGCAGCACGCTCACCGCAACCGCCGTGAGCGTGAGCGCCATGATAAGATTCATGCTGAGACCCTTTTTCTTCATGCGTTGGCCTCTTTCTGCTCCTGACGCATCCGCGCCGGGGATTTTCCGTAGTATTTTTTGAAGCAGTAGCCGAAATAGCTCTGGTCGGCGTAGCCGCAGCGGCGGGACACCTCGGCAATGCGGCTGCTGCCGCTCCACAGCAGCTTCAGCGCCACGTCCATCCGCTTCTGAATCAGCAGGTTCATGAAGGTGTCGCCGTAAAATTTCTTGATGTTCGCACCTAAGTAGTTCGCGCTGATGTGCAGCCGCTCGCTGACGGATTGCAGCGACAGCTCCTCGTCCATGTATTCCTTCTCGATGATCTTCAGCGCCCGGGCGCAGAGCATGGCCATGTCGTCCCAGCCCCCGGCGGCGTACAGTCCGCCGCCTCTGCGGGCAATTTTCAGGGCTTCCATGGCTTCTAAGTAAGCGGCGTGTCCCTCGCCGAGAGAGGCGTACTCCTTGCTTAAGCCTGCCAGCGCCTCGGCGCTCAAAGCGCGGCGGGTGGCCTGCCGCAGCTCGTCCAGGGAAGCATACAGCCGCCCGAACCCGTTGCCGGAGGCCAGCAGGAGCACCGTCCGGTCGCCGCTGGAAAATCCGCAGCAGGAAAACGCCCGGGAGAAAATCCGCTCCGCCATGGGAAGCAGCTCCGGGTGCGCCCCGTCGGGCAGGCTGAACGCCGCCACCACGATGTGCTCGTCCCCTCGGATTTCCATTCCGGCGCTTCGCAGGGATTCCGCCGCGGCGGACGGCTCCGGACGGGCGTACTCGTCCAAAAGCATCGTGGCCGTGACCATCCGCAGCTCCTCCGCGCCGCCCTGGGGGCGGGTCAGGCTGGCAAGGCGCTTTTCGATTTTGTCGTGGATTTTCCGCAGTTCCTCCGTCAGCTCCGCCATGCTGATGGGCTTGAGAAGGTAGGCCACGATCTCGTCCTCGATCCCGGCCTTGGCGTACTCAAAATCGTCGTAGCCGCTTAGGAAAGCCACTTGCAGCAGCGGCTGGACGGCCTTCGCCTGTCTGGTGAGCGCCGTCCCGGAAATAAACGGCATCCGGATATCCGTCAGCAGGAAATCCGGCTGAAGCGCTTCCACCAGCTGCAAGGCATCCAGCCCGTTCCCGGCGCGTCCCACAAGGCGGAAGCCCAGAGATTCCCAGTCGATCAGCTGGCAGACGGCGCCCAGCAGCTCCGGTTCATCGTCCGCCACCAGAACGGTCAACACCTGATGCTTTTCCATGCTCAGCCCTCCATTCTTTTTGCTGATTTGATTATAAAAGATTCCTCTCAAAAACACAAGCCCGGAATGCAAAAATACAGCATTCCGGGCTTGTTTGCCTGATTACATGCCGACGTCCTTCCGGCTTACGGCGATCACTTCTATGTAGAAATTCATCATCACTTCATCCGACATGGGATTCAGCGCGTAGACGAAATTCGCGGGGTCGTTGGAGTATTCCGTGACGACATAGCTTCCGTTCCATTTCACCGAAGTGATGACATCCGCCTGATTGTAGCCGGGTTTTGCCCCGTGGCTGACCGACGTCACCAGAACATCCTGAGAAAAGTCCCACGTCTCGTAATAGGGAATCCCCGGGCAGTACGCCGCCATAAAGGAACTCCATTCTTCCTCGGAGGCGATCATTTTCGTTCCGTAGCCGCAGAAGCGCTCATAATTTTCCGTGTCGTCCAGAGATACCGCCGTGAAGCCGCGGTAGATCATCCGGAAATCGATGGGGACGCCCTCGGCCTCCGGCGCGTTGACCGGCACCGGGTCTTCCGGTGCCGCCAGCGCTTCAACGGATACGCTGTCCTCCGTCTGCAAAACCGTTTCTTCCGGTGCCATGGTCTCCGGCGCCTTCTTTCCGCCGCAGGCGGAAAGAAGCAGCAGCATCACCGCCAGCATAAGACAAATTTTCTTTTTCATTGTGTTCCCTTTCCGCTCTTACTGAGCTGCCGGATAGGTTTGCCACTCGGGCTTGCCCCTTGATTTGATTTTTGGTTATTTTACAAGTGCATCAATATTCGCTGCCGTGATCTTCTGCCACGGAATGGTCAGGGGTCCCTTATTGGTGAATATCCCCGCTTCCCATTTCTCGTAGTCCGCCCTGTTCATGAACCGCCGCTCTCCGTTTTCCGTTATCAGGTAGACATAGCCGTCATGTTCGGTGTCAATGTCATCCGGGTAGGGCGTTTCCGTATAGGAATCGTAGTCGGTGATATCCTTGCACCATGCGTCCACATAGAAGGCGTCTTTATAGCTATCCTCCGCTTCGTCATAATACGCAATGGCGTAAGGCCAGAGGACATCCCCCGCATACCCCTGATTGTGGGACGCCTCCACCTTGAGCATACCGGGATAATGGGTCACTCCCACATAACTGTGGGACTCAATCCGCACGCCGTCGGTTTGGGGGTCATAGCCATAGATGATCTCACACATTCCCACCGTGTAGGTGTTGGATACGGAAACCAGCAGTTCTTCCTCCCCGTCTCCGTCCACATCCGTAACGGCAAATTGTTCGTCTTCAATCGTACCCGGTTCCCACACTTCAATATTCCCCGAGTCGGGCAGTTCCGGCCAGCGCAGATCGTCATGGACAGTCCGGAGCGCCCGCTGGAACGCGCTGCGGGCAGCGTCGTTCCGGTCGGGGACGGTGGTTTCCGGCTGGGTGGGTTCTGCCGCCGTTTCCACAGGGGTGCTTTCCGTGGCAGCCGTACTCGGTTCCTGCGCCGTGGTCTCCGGCGTTTTCTGCCCGCCGCAGGCGGAAAGAAGCAGCAGCATCACCGCCAGTATGAGACATAGTTTCTTTCTCATCCCGTTACCCTTTCCTTAGTTCAGCACAATGGGCGCTTCCTCCACGACCTCTTCCGTCAGGCAGTCGTGCTCCCGCATCCACTCCAGCGTATGCGCGGAGTCGGCAAAGACGGACAGGTACGCGCCGGTGGCATAGTGAACGCCGTTCGACCACAGGGATATCCCCAGGGATTTTGCCCTGTAATACTCCTCGCTGTATGGATCGTACTCCAGAAAATACCCCCGGTGATACGCCGATCTCTGGGTCATGGTGCGCTCGTCACAGTCGGCCCTGACGGCGGCAAGCAGAGACTGCACCAGCTCCGGCGTGATCTGATATTCATGCAGGGTCACGCTGCCGATATCCATGGAGGTAATACTCGCCGGGTCAAAGTCGTCCCAATAGCCGTACCGCGCCCACTTCCATACCACATCCCAGCGGCTTGCGTACTCGCTTACGATCCTGCCCTCCTCCAGATTTGCCCAGATATTGTAGTTACGGGTCATGGTGCGGCCGTTTTTCAGCTTGTAATAGAGGGTGATATTGTCCACAGTCAGCATCGGTCCGTCCGCGTTATAGCCGCCCTCGCCGTAGACGAAGCCACCCTCCGGCACGACCGGGTGCTTTTCCTTTTCCTCCCGGTGCAGGATGTAGGCCAGGGGATAGTTGTCGTAATCCTCGATGCGGTCTTCCAGCGCCATGGCGTGGAGGGTGGTGATCCGCCGGATGTCTTCCTCGCTTGTCAGCTCCAGACCGTCAAAATTCAGGGTCACGGAGCTGACGTCCTCCACATCCGGAATGCGATCCTCAATGCCCAGCACGTCAAAGCGGGTAGCGACCAGGCTCACGGCGACCATGGCGGTCAGAATCCCCAGGCCGACCCAGCTGCGCAGCTGGAACACCCGGGTGGTGCGCTTCAGGAGCATCTTTCCGCCAAACCATCCGGCGGCGCCGCCGCAGAACAGGAGCAGATACATCATGGACATGCCGGCGCCAATTTTGGATGCAAAGAAGGATTCCACGCCCATAACGACCAGCGTACCGGCCACCACGGCGCAGACCAGCTGAAACAGCGGCTGCAAAACGGGGAACGCAATGGCATCCCCGGCGCATTCCAGGTTCCGCTTCCGGTACAGCAGCAGCCCGACAAGGGTAAAAACGATGCCCACCGCCGCATAGACCAGCAGGGCTGTATACTTCCCCCCGTCAACGCTGAACGCCGCCACCATTTCGTTTTCCCGGCCGTAGAACCGCTGCGACAGCTGAGAGAAATCCTCCACGGACACATACTCGCCGTTGGTCATACTCGCCACGGGCGTCAGCAGGCTTGCCCACCTGTCCGGCGTGACCACGCCGAAGAGCATGGGCGTATAAAGGGTATTGATAATATAGTAGAGAATATACGCGCCGCCGTTCAGAACCGCGTACACCATCGCCATGGCAAAGCGGTTTCCGGTGCAGAACACACTGAAGATCGCCACACCGAAGAAGGTGATGAATTGCAGGTTGGTGCCGGCGTACCACAAAAGCGCGATCTGCCATGCGTTTGTCACCACGGTCGCGTTCAGCAGCGGCACGGACAGCAGCGCCATCACCGCCGTGGGGATCATGGAAAACAGCAGTCCGGAAACGACATTGGTCAGAAACAGCGTCTCCCGGCGCACGGGCATGGCGTGCAGAGCGTTGCACATCCGGGCGTTATACAGGTCGCCGAACAGCAGCATGGCGACGAGCGGCGCAAAAAGCAGGTTCACCAGCCCCATGAGCTGAAGGTTCCCGGCTATCCGGGAAGCAAACCAGAACGTCCGTCCCATATCCCGATTGTCCTGGTACAGCATCATCATTCCCAGAACCAGGCACAGGGTGTATCCCCCGATCACCGGGGCGAACCGGGTCAGGTTCTTCAGGAATACGGTCTTATTAAAGAAGGATGTCTTTGATTTCATAGTCCACGCCTCCCAGCTCATAAATGAAGATTTCCTCCAGGGACAGGGGCAGCACGTCAAAATACGCGGGCTTGCACGCCGCCATTTTCGCGCCGACCTCCTCGGCCTCCCCCCGGACGATCAGGGTCTTCAGGCGTCCGGAAACGGACGCGTTGAGGATGTCCAGCTCCTTGGGGGCATCGCCCACCAGCTGCAGCTTCACGGTGCTGCCCTGCAAATCCGCAAGGCTCTTTTCCAGCAGCATTTTGCCCCGGTTCATGATGCCCACGTAGTCGCACACGTCCTCCAGCTCCCGCAGGTTGTGAGACGAGATCAGCACCGTGGTGCCGTGCCCCGCCACGTCGGAGAGAATCAGACCCATGACCTGCCGCCGCATCACCGGATCCAGGCCGTCCACCGGCTCGTCCAGGATCAGCGTCCTGGGACGGGTGCAGACGGTCAGGTGAAACGCCGCCTGCTTCTGCATTCCCTTGGAAAACCGGCGGATAGGCGTCCGCCTGGGAAGCTGGAATACGTCGTACAGTCTGTCAAAAAGCCCATCGTCAAAGGTGGGGTAAATGCCTCGGTAGAACCTTCGCATATCCTCCAGCGTCGCGGAGGGGTAGTAGAAAATTTCGTCGGGGATGTAGCCGATGGTCGCCTTCACGGCGGGATTTTCGTAGATTGGCTGCTCGTCCATGGTGACGGCGCCGCTGTCCGGGCGGTAGATGCCGGTGAGGTGCCGGATGGCGGTGGACTTGCCCGCGCCGTTGGGGCCGACAAGGCCGTAGACCCGCCCGCTTGGGACGGTCAGGGTCAGGTCGTCCAGCGCTTTAAAATTGCCGAAGGTCTTGGTCACATTCTTCATTTCAAGCATGTCTATGGTCTCCCTTCTCGATTCTGGCCACCAGCTCGCCGTGGCTCGCGCCCATGGTCAGCAGCGCCGCGGCGGCTTCGTCGAAGCTCAGCAGCAGCCGTTTTTTCTCCCGTTCTCTGATTTCCCCGTCGCCGCAGACAAAGCAGCCCTTTCCCGGCACGGTGGCGATCCACCCCTCCGCCTCCAGCCGCCGGTAAGCGCGCTGGATGGTATTGGGGTTAATGGCAAGCTGGGCGGCCAGATCCCGGACGCTGGGCAGCTTCTCTCCCGGCCGCAGCACGCCGCCGGTGATCTGCTCCCGGAAGCCGTCCACGATCTGCGCATAGATCGGCCGGGAGTCCCGGTAATCCAAGTGTACCATGGTATTCCTCCTTAACTGTATTATCTGTACTAATACGGTTAGGATAACCCATAATTCAGAATTTGTCAATACGAGGGGAGATTAAGAGTTTCTTAAACGGCTAGGCGGCCAGGGTGGCAAAACCCCGGCGAGCCAAACGGGATCATGAACCGCCCCCCTTGCCTCTCCCTATGGGAGCGGCGGCCGAGCGAAGCGAGGCCGGAGAGGGGAAAAAAGGGTGCAGCGCCCTCTCCGTCACCTTCGGTGACAGCTCTCCCAAAGGGAGAGCCAGGGGGTGTGCTCCGGTACGGGAAATGGAGCATATCTTTACCGATACGCTCCATTGACCTGTTTTCCGGCCATCCATCCAATTTCCGGGTGGCCTTTTCCTTCCAAACAAATGGCATTATACAAAGATCCCGGTGCTTTCGCACCGGGATCTGGTGACCCGCCGGGGATTCGAACCCCGGACCCACTGCTTAAAAGGCAGTTGCTCTGCCAACTGAGCTAGCGGATCAGATTTGGCTGGGATGGCCGGATTTGAACCGACGAATGCCAGAGTCAAAGTCTGGTGCCTTACCGCTTGGCGACATCCCAATGTTGGCGCGGCGCCCTTCGGCCGGACACACAGAGCATTATAACATGCTTTGCACCGTTTGGCAATCCTTTTTTTGCGAAATTTGCGGTTTCCGGCCTTCTTTCTTCCCTGACGGCCGCTTCGGAGGATTGGGGCTTGAAACCGCCGCCGTTTTGCGTCATAATAACAGCAAACCCCGAACCCGGAGGAGATTTCATGAATATTCAAAACTGGACACTATTCTATGACGGCTGCGAGCCGCTGCCCTGCCAAGCGCCCTGCACCATGTACAGCGTGCTTTACGACCACAAAATAATCCCCGACCCCTTCTACGGCACAAACGAGCGGGAGCTGCAATACCTGGCCGAAAAGGACTGCACTTTTGAATCCGTTTTCTCCGCCCCGCCCGCCCTGCTTGCCCGGGAGCATATCGAGCTGACGTTCCACGGGCTTGACACCATCTGCCATGTCTACCTGAACGGCACGCTGCTGGGCAAGGTCAAAAATATGCACCGGGAGTATGTCTACGAGGTCAAGCCCCTGCTGACCCCGGGGGAAAATACCCTGCGGCTGGAATTCAAATCCCCCCGGCGCTACTTCGCCCAACAGCAGCACAAGCACTACCTGTACATGAACGACGGCGACACCCTCCCCGGTGCCGCCCATCTGCGCAAGGCCATGTACCAATCCGGCTGGGACTGGGGTCCCACCCTGCCGGACATGGGCATTTTCCGCAGCGTGGAGCTGAACGGCTGGGACGTTGACCGTCTGGACGGCGTGGCCGTCCGCCAGCAACACGAAAACGGCAATGTCTCGGTGGAGTTGGACGTGACCACCAAGTGTCATGCCGGTTGCGAAATCTATGCGATCCTCGACGGCAAGCGCGTTCTACTGAAGGACGGCCACGGCATGATCCAGGTGGACGATCCGAAGCTGTGGTGGGCAAGGGGCTACGGCGACCAGCCCCTTTATGACCTGGACGTGGAGTTGCTCTGCGGCGGCCGGGTCATTGACCGCTGCCGCAAACGGCTTGGCCTGCGCACCCTCACCGTCAGCACGGAGCCGGACGCGGACGGCAAGGGCAGCGAATTCTGCTTCGTGCTGAACGGCGTGAAAATTTTCTCCATGGGCGCGAATCTGGTTCCCATGGACAGTCTGCTCAGCCGCGTCACCGACCGGCGGTGGGAAGCCGTCGTCCGTCAGGCCGTGGACGCCAACTTCAACACCCTGCGGGTCTGGGGCGGCGGGTACTACCCCGACAGCCGCTTCTACGAGCTGTGCGATCAGTACGGTCTGCTGGTATGGCAGGACTTCATGGTCGCCTGCGCCAACATCTATCTGACGTCGGAAATGGCCGAAGAATTCACCCAGGAGGCCATCTGCAACCTGAAGCGGCTGCACCACCACGCCTCCCTCGCCCTGCTGTGCGGCAACAACGAGATGGAAAGCGGCGTCATCAACTGGGGTTCCCGGGACAATCAGCTGGTGCGGGACGACTACACCCGCCTGTACGGCCATCTGCTGCCGGAGCTGTGCGAGACCTACGCGCCGGACACCTACTACTGGCCGTCCAGCCCTTCCTCCGGCGGCGGCTTCGACGACCCGGACAACCCCGCCAAGGGCGACACCCATTACTGGGAGGTCTGGCACGGCGGCGTCCCCTTCACCGCCTACCGGCAAAAGCGCTTCCGCTTCTGCTCCGAATACGGCTTCGAGAGCTTCCCCTCCATGAAGACCATCCGCACCTTCGCCGGGGAGGAAGACCTGAACTGCTTCTCCCGGGTCATGGAGAACCACCAGAAGTGCCGGGGCGGCAACGGGAAAATCCTGCGGTATCTGGCGGACAACTACCTGTATCCCGCCGCCTTTGAGAATCTGGTGTACGCGTCTCAGCTGCTCCAGGCGGACGCCATCAAGTATGGCGTGGAGCATTTCCGCCGTCAGCGGGGGTACTGCATGGGCTCCACCTACTGGCAGTTCAACGACTGCTGGCCGGTGGCCTCCTGGTCCAGCGTGGACTGCTTCGGCCGCTACAAGGCGCTGCACTACGCCGCCCGGAAATTCTACGCCCCCGTGGCCATGGGGCTGTTCCTGGAAAACGGGTCGCTCACCGTCAACATCGCCAACGAGACCCGCGCCGGTTTCCGCGGCCGTGTCCACCTGGCCATGTGCCGGGGCGATCTGACCGTGCTGGTGGAAACCGGCACGGACGTGGAGGTGGAAGCGCTGTCCTCCCGGGACGTGCTGACCTACCCCGTGGACTCCCCCGACCCCTACGATACCTTCCTGTATGCCGACCTGTACGACGAGCAGGGTCGCTTCCTCATGCGCCAGACGGAGCTGCTGGTGCCTGCCAAGCATTTCCGGTGGCGCAAGCCGGCATTTGACGTCCGGATCGCCCCCATCCCCGGCGGCGCGGAGATCTCCGTTCAGGCCGACGTATTTGTCAAGGGCGTATTCCTGGACTTCCGGGATTTCGACTGCGTTCTGTCCGACAATTTCTTTGCCCTCACCACCCCCGTCCCCTACCGTGTGACGGTGCAGACCTCCCGCAGCGTTGATGCGCTGGAGGAGAATCTGATGGTTAAGTCTGTGTATGATATCCGCTGACCGGCAAAGGCAACGACCCCCGCTTTCAATGAAAGCGGGGGTCTCCCTTTTGGCTGAAAAAATCCCGGACTGTGCCTGTCCGGGATGTTCACTCTTGTTTCGGCTCGAATTTCATAATGTCAGAGACTTCGCATTCCAGCAACGTACAAAGCTGGTCAATGGTGTTTGTCGAAACGCTTTTTCCGTCCTTCATCGCGTAATAAGTGCTCCGGGCGAAGCCCATTTTCTCAAGGCGGTATGAGGAAATATTCTTCTCTTTCAACGTCCGAAACAGCGGTTCATAGCTGATCAATTTCCCCACCCCCTGAGCGGATTTCCAGTAAATAAAGTATATCCGCAAAATTGGGGCTTGCGTATGTCAAAATATTCGTACATAATATAGAGGGGTGATGTATTATGCACGGTGAGGAAAAGGATCAGCAGGAGATTCTGACCCCCAGCTTTCACGGTGAGCTGTGCAGGCACAACGGGGAGAATCCCGATTACGAAATTGCATGCGACGAGTGCGACTATTATTTAATGTGCTTTCCCGACTGGAAGGCAGCATCTTCCGGGCGGCACATTCCCAAGCAAGATTAACTACAGAAATCCTCCGGCGCGTCCGCGTGGCCGAACAGAAAACAGGAACGCATCGTCTCACCTTCATTCTGTATTAAAAATACATCTGTACTTTTATGTCCTTCTAACATGACAATTCTGTATTTACAATACAGATTCAAAAAAATTTTTTGGAACGAAAAAAGCCGCTGATTCATAGTGAAACCAGCGGCTTGATTTGCGGTGTGTTCAGCTGAAAATGGGCAAAAAACTTCATGCATGAGCACTGCACCACGAAAATGCGCAAATGTTGGTGCATGAAGTTTTTGTGCATCATTTCCGGTTGCCCCGCAGGGGCGAGGAAATG
>URBH01000032.1 GCA_900546075.1 uncultured Eubacteriales bacterium
CCTGCCGGGATTTTTGTGGTGTGAAGCCATAAGAATCCCGGCTTTTTTCATTTTCGAAAAGGGCGCTGGCTCCCAGCTCCCGATTCTCAGCCGTTCTCCCGTAACAAGGAGAGCGGCTTCCCCCCCGGATGGATTGCCCCCCAAACCCGGCCTGCATATCTTCCTTTTCCCCTTTGGCGTGCAAATATTTAACGGAAATCTGTGCAGTCGGATAGTGCGATCAGCGTTTCCAGATGTACTGCTCCTTTACCGGGGATCAGCGGGCAATGGTTGCGGTCGTTCAGGGAATTGACGCCGCCCAATTGCGGTTCTACGCACAGATAACCTCCACTTCCTCCACCATTATAGAGAATCCAGTGGTCAAAGCCCGTGACCTGATACCGGATATCCTTTCCGATATATGCCGTATTACCGGCGGAGCGGTAAAAACCGGAGATTGCCATACCGCAGGACTTTGAACCGGTGAGGTAAAGCTGTTCCTGTGCATTGAGGGGGATGTATCTTCCGGTGGGGATATGGCGGCTGTCCTTTTCCTGGCAGCTGTCCAGGGGAACGGAAAACCAATCCGGTTCCCGAAAAGTGGTATGCAGTCCAAAGGACAGAGGCATGGGGTATTCACTGGGGTTTTCGATGGTGTATGCGGAAAGAAAACCTCGTTGACCTACCTGATATGTAACACGGATACGAAAGGGAAACGGGAAAATATCACCGGCATTTTCGTAGCACAGCGTGAGCTGATCTTCCTGCCGCTCTGTCACCCGAAAGGTCTGATGATACAGATCTCCGTGGAGATTGGCACACCGGAAGCCGTCGTTCACCGGCAAGGTATATTCCTTCCCACCAAAGACAAATTTGCCCCCGGCAGTGCGGTTTGCAGGCAGCAGCAGCGGCGCGCCGATCAGGAAGGGGTCACGGATATCCTCTGACCAGGGAACCAGAATATCCTGCCCGTGGTATTGCAGGGAAACGGGGTTTGCACCGTAGGTCGGGGCAATTTGCGCCTGCCAGCCATGGGAACGGATGGCGACGGTTTCATAGGACATGATCCATTCTCCTTTTGAATGTCCCCCGGCAAATATTTGCCGGGGGGCGGACGGTTAAAGATGTGCGTAATAATGACAGAAGTGGCTGTCGGAGTTTCCTGAGTAGCTTTCCCGGAACAGCGCGCCTGCCCCCTCCCGGTCGCCTTCATAGAGCTTTACCAGACCCAGCAGGTACTGGTAGTAAGCCCGGTGGGCAACGGCGGGATCCTGAGCAAAGGAGATGAAGAAGGGCGTGGTAGAGAAGAAGCCGTTGTCCTTCCGATTCAGGTTGAAGCTCCAGTCCCGCTTGGCCCGCGCCATGATGTTCCACGCCTTTTGCTGCAATCCCAGGGCTTCGGCGCAGAGCGCCTGATAGTAGGGCAGTTCCCGCAGGTGCATGTTGCTGAAGAACTCAACTTCAATATCCAGAATCATCCGGTAAATGGCCTGGGCGTCCTCCTTTTTCCCCATGTGCTCCAGACACTCGGCCATATGGAACTGGTAGGGAACATATTTGCAGCGGTTCCAGATGCCGGAGCCAAGGCTCTTGGGCAGGGTAAGCGCCTTTTTCAGCAGTTCATAGCAGCCGGCATAGTCGCCGGCGGCTTTTCTCGCCATGCCCAGCTGGAACCAGGCGTACATATACTGATCCGCAATGGCGTGCTCGCCGCCCTCGCAGGCCACGAATACATGGCTCAGCAGAAGCTGCAATGCCTTTTCCGGCTGGAAGCTCTGGTTGTAAGCCTTCGCAAGCTCCACAAACAGGTCGTCCCGGCGGAAGTCACCGGCGTGAGGCTCCAGAAGCGCGATTTTTTCCCCGGCAGGCGTGCCCATCAAATCCATCAGGATCGCGGATTCATACAGCACCTGCTGTGAGCAGTTGAGGCTCCGCGCTTTTTCCATCAGCTTCACGGACTCATCCTTCCGGTTCAGATGGGTGAAGCAGGCAATGGCCAGAGAGCGGTAGGTCATGTAATTTTCCGGCTCCTTCTCCGTGCTTTCCGCAAAAAGCCTGGCTGCGGCTTCGTATTGGCGCTTGTCGTACAGCAGGCAGCCCAGCAGGAAGGGGGCTTTCCGGGCGTTCTGTTCCCGGGCAAAGGTCAGCACCCGGATCTCGGCCAGACGGGCAGGGTAGGTGTCGAGGATTCCGGCGGCATCTGCCAGACGGAGGGCTTCTCCGCAGTCCATGCCCTGTTTGTGGCGCAGATACGCCAGGGTATACAGGGTCATGGTGGTATGGGTATGGTACTTGCCGAGTTGTTCCAGCAGTTTGGCAGCCAGGGCGTACTGCCCCATGGATTCCAGATCAAAAACCATATCCAGCACAGTCTGGTCGGGGGCGGAATCCAGCTTGGTGAAGAAGTGCCTTTCATCTACGCCGCCCAGCCAGCGAACCAGATTGTTCATGCAATCCTCCGCCATAACACGGTCAATGACGGCCTGTGCAGCATTTTCGTTCCCCGTTTCCCGGTAGGCCAGGATCATGACCACCGGTGCCAGCGGATGCTGGGCATCCCGGCTCAGAGCCAGTTGGGCGTGGGTCAGGGCGATTTCCGTGTCGCCCTGCTGCATGGCGATACAGGCGGCTCTTGCCATGGCTTTGGCAACGGCGCTGCCGTTCCAGGCGGCCTTGCGGTACTGATCATAGGCTTCCGCAGAGCGTTCCTGTGCTTCCAGAATCAGACCCAGCAGATAGTACGGGTCGCCGGACTGGGTGTGCATGTTGAATTTTGTCAGGGCGTCAAGACCCTTCCGGGCATAGCGTTCCGCCTCGGACAGGCGACCCATCTGATAGCGGTATTTTGCCATGCCCAGCAGGCAGTCCGCGTGGTAGGGGTCACGCTTTAACCCTTCCAGCCAGTAGGCGTCCGGCATGACAGCCGGATCCCGGTACTGCTCCACATGGACGCCGGCCAGATACAGCTCGTCAGCACTGCGAACCTCGGATGCCAGCGGCATGGGATCTTTCACGGGGGGCTTTTTCAGGTTGTCCGGCGTTTCCTCCCGGTAATGGGCGATTGTTTTCCCACCGGCGGTGACGGAAATGGTCACATAGCCATCAGGACGTGTCCAGGGGAGCATAACGGGGGAGGCCGCGTTCAGCGTCACCTGCTCAGACAGGATGGTCTTATTGCCGCAGGTGATCTCCACATGGGCGCTGCCGAAGGTTTCGGTAGCCTGAATCCAGACATGCTCCGGCTGAAGCGACAGGGCGCATTTCAGGTTCGCGTAGTCCGGCGTGCCGATCTTCTGAATGGGATACCAGTACTGGGAAAATTCCTTGGTCTCGTAGGGCTCCAGCCAGGCAAAATTGGGCTGGTTGTCGGTGTAGGAACCCGCCATCAGCTCGGCATACTGGCCGTCGGTATCGGTGAGGGTATTCTCCCAGGTTTTGGACAGCTGGTTGTAGGCCCAGGTGAACATCTTCTTGCCGGGGGAGATGTGATGATCGCCGATGTGGACGACGCCGCAGTCTAAGCCGTGGTCGTAGCCGCCGAAGAAATCATATTGGGAGGCACAGGCAAAATAGGAGGTGGCGTCCGTCGTATTCCTGTGCCAGGAGATGTCCCGGGGAGTGGTCATATCAATGCCGTTGAAGGTGGCGTCTCCGGCAATGGGGTAGGAGATCCGGGAGTCCAGGTAATGGAAATTCACATAGGTGACATCCTTGGGAAAGAAAATCTGGTAGCTTTCGTTCACGGGAACCGCGGCATTTTCCCACCACAGGAAGCTTTTTGTTACGGGGGTGCGGTTGCACAGCTTCACGCGGGTTTCCAGATAAGCGCAGCCGGGTTTCAGGACGATGCCCACCATGCCCTTCATCCGGTCGATGGGGTCGTGCTCGGACAGCCAGCAGATAACGCTGCCGTCGCCGCATTCCTCCGTTTCAAAATCGCAGGGCAGAAAACCGGAGGGGCGATGGTGGTAGGGCCAGTTGAATTCCACGCCGCCGGAAATCCAGGAGCCAAGCGCGCCGATGAGACCGGGCTTGATGACATGCTGGCGGTAGAAGAAATCGTAATCGGTGACTTTATCCCGTGCGGCAAAAATCCGGCCGCCGATCTCCGGAAGAACCAGCACGTCCAGATACTCGTTTTCCAGATGGACAACGGTGTAGCTGCGTTCGATTTTCCGTTCCCGGTTTACTTCCAGGGTGACCTTGTTGGGATAGGGGCGGCCTGTGGAGCGCTGGTGAACCCGATGCTCGGAGAACAGCGGCATCTCTTCCTTCCCGGGCTCCGGGTAGGTGGGGAGCATAAGCTGTTCCATGCGAATGGCTGCGTTGGACATGGGAATCCTCCTTTTATGGATACGTGACAGTTTTGGATGGTTTGTTACCATCATAATACTGCATATTCTACAAATAGAGAAGTCCAAAATCCTGATAATTCTGCAATGATTTTTAGACGAAAGCCCCGGATTGACGAACCCCTGAAACCTGTGCTATCATAGGGAAACAAAAGGAGGTCTCGACGATGGTATATCTGATGGTGGAGCAGCAGTTTGCGAAATATCCCTGGTGTCAGCGAACCATCCGGGGTATCTTTGAGGAAGTGCGGAAGCGCCGTATTCACGTCCAGGAGGTCAGCGAGCTTCCCGGCGGGGCGGAGGAGCGCTCCTGCGTGCTGCTGGTAGGCGCGTCCGAAGAATGGATCAATCAGACTGCCCGCGAGGCAGGCAGCTTGGGGCTTCACCCCGTTGTCCTGTCCAACCGGGAGACCAATTCCTCCGGGCTCAGTGTCAGCTCGGTGAAGATGGATATTCACAGCTCCATGGAATTGGCTGTGGATTATCTGAGGACGCTGGGCAGGGAACGGCTGGCGCTGTTCGGCGTCAACCCCAGCGCGTCCTCCGATCTCTGGCGTGCCAGACGCTTTGGGGAGCTGACCGGGCGGGAGGGAGATGTTTTCTTCCTGGGAACCTCCGTCGCTGAGATTTTCGACCGGTTTTACGAAAAGATACACTGCTATGACGGGGTGATCTGCGCCAGCGACTATGCCGCCGTCAGTCTGGTGGGCAGGCTTCGGGAAAAGAACTATGCCATCCCGGAGAAGCTTTATGTCGTGGGTTACGGGGATATGTTCCTGTCCAGACTGTACCGGCCGTCCATTACGTCTATTTCCGACGACTATGAGAGCTTTGGAAAGGCGGCGCTGGCCATCTGCGCCATGATGGAGAAAAACGACGCGTTCTCGGTTGTCAGCGTCAAGCTCAAGAGCCGGCTGCATATCCGGGAGACGACGGAAAGCCGTCCCTATCTTCCGGATAACCGCCCGGTCACGCCGGTGCCGATTCCGGAGAACCGCTTTTTCGGGGACATGGAGTTTACCAAGCTGGCCAAACTGGAAACCATGTTCAACCAGTGTGACGAAACGGACTTTATGCTGCTGCATCTGCTGAGTCAGGAGCTGTCTTATTCGGCTATGGCTCAGCAGTGCTTCATCTCCGAAACCGCGGCAAAATACCGGGTAAAGAAAATGCAGAAGCTTTGCGGTGCGGACGATCGGGAAGAACTGGCGCAGATGATGCGAAATATCCTGTAAAGGCAAAAGAGGTGCGCTGCCTCCCGTTGGCAGCGCACCTCTATTTTATACGAGTTTTTAATAAAACGCTTAAAAGCGTTTTATTAGGCCGCAGGATTGCGGCCAGCGGCCACTGCCGCTAAAAAACGAAGTCAATACATTTCTTACCGCCGCCCAGGCGGTCTGCCGTGAAACGGCTTAAATAAAATGATGAAATCATTTTATTAAGAAATAGTATTATTGTCCGCCGTACTGCCGTACCAGCTCCGTCAGCTTTGGGACGGCATATTCAAAGAAGCTCCGGAACGCGCCGCAGTAGCGGTTCACACCCGGACTGCCGTCCGGCATCGTCAGCCGATCCCGGCGGCATCCGCACCGGCAGAGGGACGCCCATTTGCAGCTGTGACATTCCGGGGGGTATACGCAGGAAGCCTCGATGAAGCCCAGCGCCTGCCGTCTGCGTTCCAGCTCCGGGAAGGAATCCACGGTCAGATTGCCCAGACGCCAGACGTCCAGCATATAAAAATCGCAGGGATAGACGCTTCCGTCTGCCTCCACCACATACTGCCGGCTGCACACGCCGTTCATTTCGCACACGCCCGGAGGATTGCCGGAAAGAAGGTTCATCAGGCCGATAAAATAGCGCACATATCGAAGATGCCCCTGCTTCGCCTCCGGATACCAGCAGTCAAACAGACTTTTCAGGAAGCTAAGATACGATTCCTCGTCCAGGGAATAGCCCTGCGTTCCCGGCGCTGCTTCCAGCGGATCCAGGCAGGGGATGTACTGCTGATATTCCACACCGAGCCGTGAGAAAAACTGATAAATCTGCTTGATCTGGGGAACGGTCTGGCGGGTAACCACCGTCAGCACATTGAATTCCACCTTGTATTCCTTCAGCAGGTTCAGCGATTCCATGACCCGGCGGAAGGTTCCCTGTCCCGATGGGTCTAAGCGGTTGGCATCGTGGACTTTCCGGTTCCCGTCCAGTGACAGACCCACAAGAAAGCGGTGTTCCTTAAAAAAGGCCGCCCACTCCCGGTTCAGCACCATGCCGTTGGTCTGAATGGAATGGTGGATGGCGACGCCGTTGACATTCCATTTTGTTTCCAGCTCTCTGGCTCTGCGAAAAAAGTCCAGCCCTGCCAGAGTCGGTTCACCGCCCTGGTAGACAATGGTACAGCTGCCCTCCGCAAAGGCCAGGGTTCGCTTCAGAATGGCTTCCAGCGTATCCTCTGACATGATACCGTAGGAAGCCTGTTCCCGATGGGCGGCCTCGTCGGCGTAGAAGCAGTATTGACAGCGCAGATTGCAAAGAGAGCTGGCGGGCTTGAGCATAATGGACAGCGGCGGCATAAGCATTCCTCGTTTCTGTTGATATTGCCATTATAACACAGCGGAATAAAAACATCAAGAACGCCGACCGAAAGGGCGGCGTTCCGATGAAGAATCAGAAGGTGTTCTTGACCTGATGGAAAGCGTAAATGCGGAAATCGTTGGGGCTCCATGCGGCGGCCTGTGCGATTTCTTCCTCTGCCTCGTCCCTGCGACCCAGACCCAGCAGCGCGTAGCCCCGGAGAATATGGCCGTTGACGGAGTTGATCTTCACAATATCATACTCGAAGGGCATGGGCGTGGGAGAGCCGACGCCGTAATAGCTGCGCATATCCTTATTTTTCAGCAGATTGTCGCCGGATTCCAGCATTTCCGTCAGAACCTGCTGCGCCTGACTGAACCGCATCAGCTTCCGCAGAGCCAGCGCCCGGAACATGGACAGCTCGGAAACGGCGGCCTTGTAGACGGCGGCTTCCTCGAAGGCATTTGCCGCTTCCTTGGTTTTGCCCAGAGATTCCAGCAGAGTGCCCAGATAGTAGAAGATGTGGGCTTCCTGATTGAACCAGGTTTTGGCCTCGCCGTAGGACTTGGGCATATTCACGCCGTTCATGTAAACCTGATAAGCTTCCGCGGCCTTTCCAGCAGCGGCAAGCGCATTGGCGTAAAGCACATGCATCCAGGCGTGCTGCTTGGTCAGGTTGCCCTCGCCGCCCTCGTAGATATGGAACCGCTTGATCTTGGCGGCATGGATGGCCTCCGCGTAGCGACCCTGTTGGCAGAGCAGTACAATCCGATCCAGATAGCAGTCATCCCGCTGCGCCAGCAGCTCGGGGTAGCGGCCGTACACCTCCAGACGCTCCGCCACGGAGACATTGGTGTTTTTCAGCAGCTGCTGGTACTCAAACAACAGACGGGGATCCTTCCGGTATTCCAGCGCCCGCTCCATGCAGACCCGGGCGGAGGCGGCGTCGCCCCGCTTGTCGAAATAGGCCAGCGCCAGATTCCGCAGCGCCTTGGCATGGGTGCTGTCCCGGGAAATGCACTGCTCCCACAGCTCTACGGCATCGTCATAGCGGAAGCGGTCATAGTACAGATCGCCCAGATAATAGCAGGCGTTGGCGTCGGCAGGATTGTTTGCGATGGCGTATTTCAGCACGGCAATGTCCTCCAGCCGTGCAGGGAAGCACAGACCGGTGTCCAGAGAAGCGGCAAAGGCAAGATCTTCGCTTCCGTCCTGACCCAGCAGATGCCGGCAGTAGCCCCGGTAGTAATGCAGCAGGGGATAATGGCTCCCGCTCAGCTCTATTACATACAGAGCGTCCTCGGTAAGACCGGCTTCTAAGTAATCGCAGACCACATCCAGATAGTTTTCCGGCTTCTGGCCGAACATTTCCCGGATGGCATTGCTATTGTCCTCGCAGTGGCTCAGCTCCACTCTTGCCCACAGATCCAAAAGATCTGCGGAAACGGAAGCGGCCGCCAGATTCTTGGCTTCCTCGTCCCGCCCCAGACGGCGCAGGATCGCGGTTTTCAGGTTTACGGCACGGCTGTGGCCGGCGTTGAGCCCCAGAGAGATTTCCAGCTTTTCCAGTGCGTCAAGATATTCGCCCTTGCGGCAATCCAGCGTGGCCAGCTGGAAGTAGGCGGCGCTGCGGTGGGGATAGTTCCACGCGGCAAGGTAAAGAACGTCGTAGGCTTCGTCATACTCGCCCAGATACTGCAAGGCCAGACCCTTCAGATAGAAGGCCTCCGTGTCGGCGGGATGCTGGTTGCGGCTGGTGAGCCGGGCGATGGCAGTGTCGCAGTAGGCGACACATTCCCGGAACTTTCCGTCCTTCAGTGCCAGACGTCCCATGGAGGTATTGCAGCGGATGTCGCCGGGGTCACGCTTCAGCGCTTCCCGATAGTAATCCCGGGGGTCAAAGTTGTGCTGCTTGTACTGCTCCAGGTGGAAGCCGTTGATGTACAGCTCTTCCACGGTTTCATACTCACAGGGGCGTTTTACGGGAGTGCGAACCTCGATGGGCTGCTTCTGTCCTCGGACGTAGGGCTTGTAGGATACCAGAACCTTGCCGTTTTCGTCGGTAAGGGTGGCGGTCAGGTTGGCAGCGTCCGCGTTCAGAGCCAGCTCTTTGCACCAGCTGGCTGCGGGGGTCATGTCGGCGGTCTCGGTAAAGAGGACTTCGTCTCCCTTGCGCACCGTGATTCTGGCATTGGGGAAGGAACCGGTGACGTTGAAGCCCAGGAATACCTTTTCGCCCCGCTGCTCCAGATTCATGGCGGCATCGACGGTGGCGTTCTTCACGTCGCCGATATCCCGGATGGGATACCAGTACTGCTCAAACTCCTTGGTCTCAAAGGGGGCAATCCAGGTGAAGTCCGGCTGGTTATCGGTGTAGACGCCGGTCATCAGCTCGATATAGGGGCCGTCCTCGTCGGTGAGGTTGGAGCACCACATTTCGCCGAAATCGCCGTGTCCCCATGTCCACATTTTTTTGCCGGGGGCAATGTGGTGATCGGCCACGGTGGCGATGCCCTTTTGCAGGCCGCCGTCATAACCGGCCACAAAGTCCATGTCGGACTGCCCCTGAGAGACCAGAAAGGAGGAGGGCACTTTTACGGAGTCATACAGGGAAAGGTCGGTGCCTTCGCCGTAGTCGAAGGGTCTTGCGGACTTGTAAACGCCCTTGGCCATGGGCCATTGCAGCACCGCGCGGCGGTCGTGGTCGTTGACCCATTCCACATCCGGCGGGAAAATGGTGCGGTAGGATTCGTTCACGGCCACCGCGAGATTTGCCCACCACATGAAGATCTGGGGCAGATTGGTGCGGTTGTACACCCGGATTTTTGCCTTGATGTAGCTGCGCCCCGGCTCCACGGTGATCCCGGCCATGCCCTTCATCCGATAGAAGGGGTCAATTTCGCCTGTCCACAGGGTCTTGCTGCCGTCGGGATTTTCTTCCAGAGACGCTTCCAGAGGCAGGAAGGTGGTGGGGCGGTGATGCTGGGGCCAATTGAACTCAATGCCGCCGGAAATCCAGGCGCCGGCCAGACCCACCAGCGCGGGCTTGATGACCCGGTTACGGTAGATAAAGTCATAATGGCCGATCTTGTCATAGCCGGAGAGAATCTTGCCGCCGATGGCAGGCAGAACCTGGGTCTGAATGTATTCGTTTTCCAGGGTGTAGACCTCGTAGGATACATCCTTCTTTTCGTCGGTGATGCCGTCGGAATAGGGCAGGGGGTAAAGTCTGCCGGATGCTCCTTGATAGGGCTTCTTCTCGAAGAACATGGGCATGGCGTTTGGCTCTTTGGGAATATAGGTGGGGATCACCTGCTGCTCCCTGCGAGCGGTGACGGTTTCTGGCATAAATAGCAACCTCCTGTAGCATATTCTTGGTTTACTGATTCCATTGTAATGGAGGAGCGAACCGGGGGCAAGACTAAAAAGTTCGGGATTCGACGGATTGATTTTGTACTTTTTTCACATTTGCCCTTTTTGACGCATCTTGCAGTTTGTGCATTATTGGTATATAATAGAAAATAACCATCCCGAAGCCATTCGGGCATACCCCTATGGAGGCGATAAATATGATTCTGATTTTTGTGGAAGATACCTATTCCCACAGCGGCTGGTGCCAGGATCTGGTGAACGGACTGGTATCGGAGCTGAAAATGAAGCGGATGGCGTTCCGTTTTATCCGTTCCATTGAAGAAATGAGCCAGGGCAGCGGCTATATCTATGTAATAGGCTCCTCCACCGGCTGGATCCGGACGGTGCTGAAGGACGCCAACCGGGTGGGAATTTACCCAATTCTATTGTGCAATCAGGCGTTTCACGAGCTGGACGTGCGCTACAGCACGGTCTGCTCCGACACCAACGGCTCCATGCACCATCTGGTGGATACCCTGATCGCCACGGGGCGAACCCGCATTGCCCTGTACGGCACCAATCCCCACTCCGTGTCCGACGAAAGCCGGAAGAAAGCCTTTTACTACGCCATCGGACAGAAAAACCAGCGGGACGTTTACATCAATGACGGCTCCATGGAGCGGTGCTTCCGGAGCTTTCAGGGAACCATGGCGGATTATGATGCCGTAATCTGCGCGAATGATTTCACGGCCATTTCTCTGGTACGCAATCTTCTTGCCGGTTACCCGCAGGAGCTGGAACGGCTGCTGATTATCGGCTGTGCCGAAACCAGTCTGACGGAATATTACAGTCCCTACATTCTCTCCATCCGGGTCAATTTTCAGGAATATGGAAAAGCTGCGGTGACTCTGCTGGAAAATCTGAAGCGCAATCCCTACCTTTCCCATGCCGTTATGTCTATCCGGTGGGATTTCAGCCCTTTGACCTCCCTGCGGAAGCTGGACGGCGGCACCAGGGACAGCTGCCCGCCCTCCATCCCGGAATCACGGGACATCTTCTATCAGGACGCCGAGCTGACCGGTATGCTGCGGCTGGAGCGGATGCTCAATGAATGCGACAGCCTGGATCGGGAGATCATCGACTGCCTGCTGCGGGAAGAATCCTATGACAACATTTCCGAAAACTGCTTCGTTACCATCAGCACCATCAAATACCGGGTGAAGAAAATGATCGGCCTTGCGGAGGCAGCAGACCGCCGGGGTCTGATTCGGCTGCTGCGGGAATATTTGCCCCAAGCGGACAAAAACGGAAATGGATGACGCGTTATGTGCATATTGCATAAATTCTTGAAATGTATTTCATGCAAAAGAAACAGAACGTCTAAATTCTCGATTTTTTCAACACAGAAATTAGACTTCCCATTCGGGAATGGTTCCGATATAATTTAAATGTAATATTTGTCATGTGAGAAACAGCATGCAAATCAGAAAGGGAGCAGAAAATGGGAAATGTAATAGAGTTTCGGAATATCACCAAATATTTCCCCGGTGTGAAAGCTCTGGACGACATCAGTTTTACCGCCAACGGCGGCGAAGTGCTGGCGCTGATGGGCGAAAACGGCGCAGGCAAATCTACCCTGCTGAAGGTGCTCAACGGCGACTATCAGCAGACCTCCGGAGAATACCTGGTCAACGGAGCGCCGTGCCATTTCAATAGCCCGCGGGAAGCCGTGGCCGCCGGCATCGGTGTGATTTACCAGGAGCGGCAGATCATGCTGGAGCTGACCGTCGGTGAAAATATTTTCCTTGGCCGCCTTCCCACCGGCTTCATGGGAAGAATCAAAATGCGCGAGGTACACAAAAAAGCCCAGGCCATCATCGATGAGTTCGGTCTGGATATGAAGTCCACCGATAAGGTCAAGGATCTTTCCGTTGCTTATCAGCAGATGGTGGAGATCATGAAGGCTTACAGCCGGGAAAACCTGAAAATGATCGCCTTTGACGAGCCGACCGCGTCCTTGTCGGATTCGGAGATCGACTCGCTGTTCCGGATCATCCGCAAGCTGAAGGCGGAAGGCAAGGTCATTATCTACGTTTCCCACCGAATGGCTGAGATCCGGCAGATCGCCGACCGGGTGGCCATCTTTAAGGACGGCCGGTTTGTTGGCGACTCTCCCATGGGCGCCATTACCGACAAGGAACTGGTGAAGAAGATGGTCGGCCGGGACTTAGGCGACATATTCTCCGGTTTGAATCGGAATACCGCCATTGGTGACGTGGTGCTGGAAGTCAAGAACCTGTCCTCTCCCTTCCTGAAGGATGCTTCCTTCCAGGTTCGTGCCGGTGAAGTCGTGGGCTTCTCGGGACTGGTGGGCGCAGGCCGCACGGAGGTGGTTCGCGCCATCATCGGCGCCGACCCCAGAACCGGCGGCGAAGTTCTTCTGAATGGAAAGCCCCTGAACTGCCGGACGCCCCATGACGCCATTGCAAATGGCGTGGTCATGGTTCCGGAGGATCGGAAGCTCCAGGGCATTATCCCCAGGATGAGTGTGGGTAAAAATATTTCCATCGGCTCTCTGGATCAGATCACCAACCGGCTGGGCATTGTCAATACCCGCCGGGAGGAGCAGATCGGACTGGATGGCAAGGCCAATTTCAACATCAAGACCCCCAATCTGGAAAAGCCCATTGTAGAGCTTTCCGGCGGCAACCAGCAGAAGGCCATTGTCGCCCGCTGGATGAGCACCAAACCGGAGGTTCTGATTCTGGACGAACCGACCAAGGGTATCGACGTGGGCGCAAAATCGGAATTTTACAATATGATCTGCGAATTTGCCAAGGAGGGTCTGGCTGTGATCCTGATCTCCTCGGAATTGCCTGAGGTCATCGGCCTGTCCGACCGGATCATTGTAATGAGGGGACGCCGAATCGTCGGTGAGATTTCTGCGAAGGACGCAACGGAAGAAAAGCTCCTGAGCATGGCTATGATGGAGGAGACATAATATGGCTAACAATACCGCGCAGGGGAAGACCCTGGAAAAGAAAGGCTTCAAGCTGCCGATCTCCGGCAATGCGCTTGTGCTTCTGGTCGCATTGGTTCTGGTGACGGCGATTTTCTCGGCGCTGAACCCCAACTACTTTACATACGGAAACTTCATTAACATTCTGGTTTCTTCCACGCTGATCGGACTGACCTCCATCGGCATGACCTTCCTGATCATGACCGGCGGCAGCGACCTGTCCGCTGGCTCCGTGGCAGCCTTCGGCGGTGTGTTCATTGCCTGGGGTCTGAAAAATACCAGTCTGAACTGGGTGGTGCTGGTGCTGATCGTTCTGGCGGCTTCCTCTGTCGCGGGCATTATCAACGGCCTGATGGTCACCCGGCTGAATATCGTCCCCTTTATTGCCACCCTGGTTTCCCAGTCCCTGTGGCGTGGCTGCGCCTACCTGCTGTGCGACGGCCGTCCCATTGCCATCAGCGACGCGGGACTGAAAAGTCTGGGCAATGGCATGATATTCGGCAGTGTTCCTTACCCCGTGATCATGACCTTCCTTTTGTTCGTACTATTCGCGTTTATCCTGTCCAGCACCAAGTTCGGCCGCAGCATTTTTGCCATCGGCGGCAATGCGGAGGCTGCCCGGCTGGCAGGCATCAATTCCAACCGGATCAAAATTATCTGCTATGTGATGACTTCTGTATTCGCGGCCATGGCCGGCATTATTCTGGCCTCCCGGATGTTCTCCGGTCAGCCCGCCGCCAGCCCCAACCTGCACTTCGACGCCATCACCGCCTGCAACCTGGCAGGTGTCTCCATGGTGGGCGGCGTCGGCTCCATCCCCAGCGTGGCTCTGGGCGTGATTCTGGTTCAGGCCTTCAACTCCGGCCTGAACATGGCAGGCGTGTCCCAGTACTGGCAGTATGTCGCCCGTGCGGCGCTGCTGTTCGGCTCTCTGGCCATTGACTTCTATCGTCAGAGAAACCGTCAGAAGAGACTGCTGGCAGACAGCATGAAGAATCTGTAACCCTACGGTGTTTGCGGCTGTTGCCGAAAAACATAAATTATCAAAACGGAGGAAACACAATGAAAAAGCTGATCGCTCTGCTCCTGGCTCTGGTGATGATTCTGTCCCTGGCTGCCTGTGGCGCAAAGGAAACCACCCCCGAAACCAAGGCTACTGAAGCCGCCGCCCCCGTCGAGACCAAGGCTCCCACCGAGGAAGCACCCGCTGCCCCCACTTCTCTGAACATTTACGGTATCTACAAGTCCGAGTCCCCCTACTTCGTCAACGAAGCCGCCTCCATTGAGAAGGCTCTGAACGACAAGGGCGCCGAGTACGGCATCGAAGTCAAGTGGCAATTCCTGAACTGCGACGGTGACGCAGAAAAGTACATGACCCAGATCGACACCGCCATCGCGGACAATGCCGACGCCATCGTTACCTGCATCCCCGACCAGACCATGTCCGAGGCCGTTGTCGCCAAGTGCGAGGCTGCCGGTGTCGTCATCGTTGCCTGCGACGATCCTCTGAAGGACGGCAACGACAACAAGCTGGCTCCCTGGTTCGGCATTGACGCCTACAACATCGGTTACGCCGCCGGTGAGTGGATGGCGGACTACGCCACCAAGAACAACCTGACCGAAGACGAGACCGTTGGCGTTCTGTACATGACCATGAACACCACCTCCTCCTGCGTCCCCCGTACCGAGGGTGAAAAGCAGGCTATGGCCGATAAGCTGAACGGTGTTTTCGACAACCGCACCTACGAGGTTGACTACGTGACCACCATGGAGGATGCCTACAACGGCGCTTCCGCCATGATCGCCGGTCATCCCGAAATCAAGTCCTGGCTGGTTATGGTCGCTTCCGAGCAGGGCGCTCTGGGCGTCGCTTCCGCCATTGAGAACGCCGGTCTGGCTGACACCTCCTGCGTTGTGACCCTGGGCTGCGATGAGACCACCGGTCAGTGGGAAGAGGGCAACTACGCCGTCATCCGTTCCGCCGCTTACTTCTCCGGTAAGGTCGTCGGTAAGGAAGCCATCGTTGCCGTGGTCGAGCACCTGGTCAACGGCACCGAGATCCCCAAGGAGTATGCCACTCCCGCCGTTATGGTCGATCCCACCAACTACAAGGATCACGTTCTGTAATCAAAATCGAATTTAACGGGAAAGGGCAATCGGGGTTACCCCGGTTGCCCTGAACCGTTTTTCAGGGCAGCCGCGTGCCGGCTGCGGTGAAAAGCGGTATCAAAATCATTATGGAATCCCAGAAAAAGGAGAAATGATATGAAAAAGAAGAACATTCTGCTGTACTTCACCGATCAGCAGCGGGCGGACACCTGCGGCTGCTACGGTCAGGAACTTCCCATTACGCCCGTTCTGGATCAGCTGGCTGCGGAAGGCACCCGGTTTGACCTGGCGTTCACGCCCCAGCCCGTCTGCGGCCCCTGCCGCGCCATGTTCCAGACCGGCAAATGGGCGACGGATATCGGCTGCTTCCGCAATAATATCATGCTTCCGGCCAACGTAAAGCCTTTGGGGGCATATATGGAGGAGGCCGGTTACGAAATGGCCTACGTCGGCAAGTGGCACTTAGCGTCCGATGGGGAGCTGGAACAGAAGCCCACCATTGACCATACCGTCACCGCCATCCCCCGGGAGCTGCGGGGCGGCTATACCGGCTTCTGGCGTACCAGCGATGTTCTGGAATTTACCAGCCACGGCTATGACGGCTTCGTGTTTGACGAGAATGACAACCGCATTGATTTCACCGGCTACCGTGTAGACTGCATCACGGACTTTGCCCTGGAATTTCTGGAGCGGTACAGGGGAGAGAAGCCTTTCTTCATGACCGTCTCCCATATTGAACCCCACCATCAGAACGACCACCACCACTATGAAGGCCCCATCGGCTCCAAAGAGAAGTACGCGAACTTCACCTCTCCCAAGGATCTGGAGGCACTGGGCGGCAATCACAGGGAAGAATACCCCGACTATCTGGGACAGTGCGCGTCTCTGGACAAGAATCTGGGACGGCTGGTGGACAGGCTGAAGGAAATGGGGATCTACGAGGATACGGTTATCATTTATCTTTCCGATCATGGCAGCCACTTCATGACCCGCAATCGGGACGCCCATCTCAACGGCTATGACGACTACAAGCGCTCCATGCACGATGCCTGCCTGCGGGTTCCGCTGGTGGTGACCGGCGGCGAGTTTACCGGCGGCGGTGTGGTGACCGACCTGATCAGCACCGCCGGTCTGCCCAAGACCATTCTGGGCATTGCCGGTGTGGATGTAGGCGACAAAATGATCGGCGAAAACTTTGCCGATGTTCTGCACAAAGCCAATCCCAATCGCCCCAACGAGGTCTTTGCCCAGATCTCCGAGAGCCGGGTAGGCCGCGCCATCCGCACCGCCGATTATGCTTACTCCGTCTACGCCCCCGGCATCAACGGCGGCGCACAGCCCGCGGCAGACCTCTACGCGGATGATTTCTTCTACGATCTGAAAAAGGACCCCTATGAGCTGAACAATCTGGTTGACGATCCTGCCTACACCCAGGTCAAGCAGGAACTGCGCAAAAAGCTGCTGAACTGGATCCGCACCGCCGAAAATGCGTCCCCCGAAATTGTGGATGCCTGATATGTTTTTGCAATAGACTTTTTTGCTCGCGTGAACGCACGAACTCCGGCTGACAGGCAAGGCTTGTCAGCCGGAATCAGATTCGTTAGAGCAAACAGAATATGGAATTTGACCCTCTGCTGTTCAAGGCCTCGGTATCTCCGTCCGGAACCTGAATGCGGAAATCCACACCGCAGAAATCCAAAAAAGCGCGGCTGTCGATTGTCTCCGGGAAAGCCATTCCTCCGTATTTGTACTTGCATAGAAATATCGTCCGTGCTATACTGATTGTGACAATTTCGCGTGCAAGAGAAACGATCGGCTATGCACGACTCAATTTTTAAAGGAGCGTTTTTTATGGTTTGCAGCTGCTGCGGCACAAAGAAAGGGTTTTTGGAGATGTTCTTTTCGGTGGAAGGAAGCAAGGAGGTCAAGCTTTGCAGCGATTGCAAGGAGATAGTGGAAAAACTGGACGGAGATGTACTCGGCGGGGAAAAGGAGCTGTATGATCTCCACATGATCCAGCTTCAGAAGCGCGCCAAAAATCCCTCCGAGGCATTTCAGAGTTGGAAAACGGCACATTTTCCGGCCAAGTAGGGAAGTGCCAAACAGGAAGCCTGTTGAGAGAAGCGCAACGGGAAATATCCGTTTTTTCCCAGCCAAAATGCAGACAGAGAGGAAACATACATATGAAAATTCTGGTCGTAAACGATGACTCCATCCATGCTCCCGGTATCGCGCTGCTGGCGAAGGCGGCCATGGAGCTGGGGGAGGTCACGGTGGTGGCGCCTGCCAATCAGTGCAGCGCCATGTCCCAGAGGATCACAATCCGCGGGGATATGCGGGTGGACAAGGTGCAGGATTTTCCCGTTCCCGTGAAAGCGGCCTACAAGGTGGACGGCACGCCCGCAGACTGCTTGAAGATCGCAATGCAGTATCTGCTGGAGGAAAAGCCGGACTATGTTTTCTCCGGCATCAACGACGGCTATAATGCGGGCTTCGACATTGCCTATTCCGGCACGCTGGGGGCGGCCTTTGAGGCGGTCATGAACGGCGTCCCGGCCATGGCTTTCTCCAATGCTATGCACTCGCCCCTGGATATCGCGGAGACGTATCTGGTGGATATCATCCGGGAGCTGACGGAGGCCGGTCAGGGGAGGGGCGAGGTGTGGAATGTGAATTTCCCGGCGGTCGCCCCCGATCAGCTGAAGGGCATTCTGAGAGACCGCACCGTTGCCCCCATTCAGTTCTACAGCGAAAATTATCGGGAAACCAGACTGCCTGACGGCGCGGTCGCCCTCACCGGTCAGGGCTCGCCGCTGACGGAGCAGGATGAGACTCCGGCGGGCACCGACGTGGAGGCCGTTCTGAGAGGATACATTTCCATCGGCAAGGTCAGAAGCATGCTTATGTAAAAATTAGGCAAAAATTGTGCCCGCCTACTTGAAAAAAACACAAAATGTGCTATTATTCAAGTGCTGGGGATTTGACGTCCCCACCGGTCCGTAATTCCCGGTGTTTCACCGTGAATAAAAAAAGACAAAGGAGACATTCAAGATGAAAAAGATCCTTGCACTGACCATGGCAATGATTCTGGTTCTGTCCCTGGCCGCCTGCGGCGCAAAGGACACGACTCCCGAGACCACCGCGGCGGCAACCGCAGCGGCGACTGAGGAAGCCGTTGAGACCGAAGCTGCCCGTCCTCATTTCGACAAGCTGACCCTGGAGTTCGTTCCCTCCAAGGATGCCGACGTCATCATCGCCGGCACCGAGAACCTGCCCGAGCTGGTCAAGGCCGAAATGGCAAAGCTGGGCTACGACATCGACGAAGTTGACATCACCGTCGGCACCAGCTACGACGCCACCGGTGAGGCTATGTCCGCCGGTACCATCGATCTGGGCTGGCTGCCCGGCGGCACCTACGCCCTGTACTCCGACGATACCGAGGTCATTCTGACCGCTACCCGTAACGGCCTGTCCAACGACAGCGAGAACCCCGCCGACTGGAACGGCGAAGCCAACGCCACCAAGAAGGATGGCCCTCAGGTCACCTACTACCGTTCTCTGATCTACGCAACTCCCTCTCCCTACGGCAAGGAGCTGGCCGCCAAGGTCAACGCCGGTGAGAAGCTGACCTGGGAAGATCTGGACAAGGCTACCTGGGCCGTTCAGAAGACCTCTTCCTCCGCCGGTTACATCTACCCCACTCTGTGGCTGATGGAGAACTACGACGGCAAGAAGATCTCCGACCTGTCCAACGTCGTTCCTCTGGACTCCGGCTACGGCACCGCTTTCTCCTACGCCGCTGCTGAGCAGGTGGACATCATCGTCTGCTACGCCGACGGCCGTAACGACTACGAAGCTTCCTGGACGCTGCCCGTCGATCAGAAGGACGAGACCGGCAAGCAGGGCATGGGCCGTTCCGACTCCATCTGGAATGAGTTGAATGTCATCGGCGTTACCGACGGCATCTACAACGATACCGTTGCCATTTCCAAGGAAAGCCCCTACTATACCCCCGAGATGATCGACGCTCTGCAGCAGTGCTTCATCAACATCATCAACACCGATGAAGGCCAGGCGATCTTCAGCGTCTACAGCCACACCGGCTATGCCATCGCCAAGGACTCCGATTACGACGGCGCCCGCGCCGCTCTGGCCGTTGTTTCCTGATTTATTGAAGGAATTCAGAAAGCGCCCTGCCTCAAAACAGGGCGCTTTCACCCTAAACAGCATGTTTTCAAGGAATCCTGCGGCAGGGCGGGTTGCCATCGACCCAATGCGCTGTCGGCGGCAAGCCGCCTTGCCGCAGAGCTTCGGCTCGCGTATATCCAACTTAGCTTATTAGCTTACAGAAAGAGAAGACGCTGATATGATTGAATTTAAAGACGTATATAAAACCTATCCCAACGGCTTCACCGCGCTGAAAGGCATCAGCCTGCAAATCGAGCAGGGGGAATTTGTTGCCATCATCGGCCTGTCCGGCGCGGGTAAATCCACCATTCTGCGCTGCATCAACCGGATGCACGATATCACCAAGGGCGAACTGACGGTGGACGGCGTCGATGTGGATGGCCTGAGAGGTAAAGCGCTGCGCCGGTATCGCCGGAAGGTTGGCATGATCTTCCAGAGCTTCAATCTGGTTTCCCGCAGCACCGCCATCAAGAACGTTCTGACCGCCGACGTGCCGGATATGAACTTCTTCCGGGTCTTGTTCGGCATTTTTACCAAGGATCAGAAGATGCGCGCCCTGGAAAGCCTGGACAAGGTGGGCATTCTGGACAAAGCCTACACCCGCTGCGACCAGCTGTCCGGCGGCCAGCAGCAGCGTGTCGCTCTGGCGCGCACCCTGAATCAGAACCCCAAGATCATTCTGGCCGACGAGCCGGTGGCCTCCCTCGACCCCATCACCGCCAAGCAGGTCATGGAGGACTTTGTCCGCATCAACAAGGAGTACAATATCTCCATTCTGCTGAACATCCACCATGTTGATCTGGCGCTGAAATACTGCGACCGGGTCATCGGCGTCCGTGCCGGTGAGATCGTCTTCGACGGCCCTGCCAGCACCATTACCCAGGAGCAGATCGACGCGGTCTACAACGGTGCCAAGGTTCCCACCATGGGCGACGGAGAATGAGTATGGACAACGAAAATACCGCTCTCTACAGAGAGACGTTCTTCGATAAGATATTCAAGCCCCAGATCATCACCCTGGAGAACGGACACACCGTCCGCCGCCCCAGAAGCCGCACGCCGCTCATTGTGCTCGCGCTTGCGCTGGCTATCGTGTGGGCGCTGAAAATGACCGGCTTTGATCTCGCGGTCATCGTCAGCCGGTTTTCCAAGATGCTGGATCTGCTGAAAAAGATTTTCCATCCCAACTGGGAGTTCTTCCCCAAGGTCGTCAGCCCCCTGCTGGACACCATCAAAATGTCCATTCTGGGTACGGTCATCGGCTGCGCCATCGCCATGCCGGTGGCAATCCTCGCTTCCTCCAACATCAACCGCAATGCGGTGATCGTCAGCATTTTTCGCTTCATTCTGGCGCTCATCCGCACCCTGCCCACGCTGGTCATTGCCCTGGTCTGCGCTCTAATCTTCTCCCTGGGAACCTTTTCCGGTACGGTTGCCATCGCCATTTTCACCTTCGGCGTTGTGTCCAAGATGCTGTACGAGAGCATCGAGACCATCGATATGGGACCGTTTGAGGCCATGGAGGCGCTGGGCGCCAATAAATTTCAGGCCTTCTGGTCGGCCTGCGTTCCTCAGATTCTGCCCGTTTATCTGAGCCACTGCCTGTACTGCTTTGAAATGAACATCCGCGCCTCTGCCATTCTGGGTTACGTCGGCGCGGGCGGTCTCGGCATCACCATCAACGAGCGGATCGGCTGGCGTGACTACGAGAGCCTTGGCATGGTTCTGCTGACGCTGTTCGTGGTCGTTGCGTTCATCGAATTCTTCAGCGCCTACCTGCGCAAGAAGCTGAGCTGAGAGGAGGATGAACATGTCTGCAAGAACCAAATTGGAAACCTTTGAGGAAGTCTACAACCGGAAGCTTACCGCTGCCGAGGCCTATGCCAACCGCCCCCGGAAGTGGATGCTCTACACCCTCATTGTGCTGATTATTGTGACAATGGTCGGCTGGTCGTCCTCCAGCATCCAGTTCAACGGCATGACCACAACGGGCTCCGAGGTGGCAAAGGGCGTCCTCCACGGCGTCTTCCATCCCGATACCGCGCTGCTTTTCGGCACGGGAGATACGGATGTTCCCTATCTGCTGCTGCAAACCGTGGCCATTGCGGTGCTGGGTACGCTGTTCGGCGCGATCCTGGCGATTCCCTTCGCCTTTTTAGCTGCGTCCAACATTATGCCGAAGCCCATTTCCTATCTGTTCCGGCTGCTGATTCTGCTGATCCGTACCATTCCCAGCCTGGTGTGGGCGCTGATGTGGATCCGCGTCACCGGCCCCGGCGCGGCCTGCGGTGTCATCACCCAGTCCATTTGCTCCATCGGCATGATCTCCAAAATGTACATCACAGCCATCGAGGATTTGGACACCCACATCCTGGAGAGCCTGGACGCCATGGGCTGCAACGCCTTTGAGAAAATCCGCTACGGCGTTATCCCGCAGCTGACGGCGAGCTTTATTTCCACCACCATTTACCGCTTCGATATCAACCTGAAGGACGCTACCACCCTGGGTATTGTCGGCGCGGGCGGTATCGGCGCGTCTCTGGTGCAGTGCCTGAACAGCCGCCGCTGGGCGATGGTCGGCTCCTTTGTCTGGGGGCTGATGGTGCTGGCGCTGGTCATCGAGTTCTTCTCCACCAGAATCCGCCGGAAGCTGGCGCACGGCCAATAATTCAACCAAAGGCTTCGGCGCGTCAACGCCGAAGCCTTTTTCAAGGGAGTATTTTTATGAACCGAAATCTGACGATCTGCTTTACAAGCGATATCCACGGCTATTTTTCCGATATGGATTACGCCACGGGGATGCCCGGCACCACCGGACTTTCCCGCTGTGCGTCAACCTTTTCCCGCGACGGCAACACCCTGATTCTGGACGGCGGCGATATCTTGCAGGGAAGCCCCTTCGCCTACTGGCTCAGCCGGAACCCGGTGGAGGGCGCGAAGGTATCCGCCCGGGTGATGAATCTGGCGGGGTATCGGTTTGTCACTATCGGCAACCATGATTTTAACTTTGGCCGTGAGACGCTGGAAAGCTACCTCAGCCACCTGGACGCACGCTGTGTCAGCGCCAACGTGGAGGGTGTGGCCGGCGTGGAGCGAATTGCTGTGGTCACGCTGGAAAACGGCCTGCGCGTGGGCATTACCGGCGTCACCACCCACTTTGTCAACCTGTGGGAGAAGCCGGAGAATCTGGAAGGCATCAAGGTTCACGAGGCTTTCCCCGCCGCGGCGGCCGCGCTGGAAGAACTGAAAAAGGCCAATGTGGACATCACGGTCTGTATTTATCACGGCGGGTTTGAAAATGATCTGGCCACCGGAGAGCTTCTCTCTGACACCGGCGAAAATCAGGCCTACCGGATTTGCAAGGAACTGGATTTTGACATTCTGTTGACGGGACACCAGCATCAGGCCAAGGCGGGCTTGCAGCTTTTCGGCACCTACGCCTGCCAGTCCCCGGATCGGTGCAGGCAGTATGTCCGGATGGATGTGGAAGTGTCGGAGAATGGGAATGTGACTGCCCATTCCCGGCTGGTTGACCCCGGAAAGCCCGAGGAGCGTTTGACGACGTTTTTGGCACCTCTGGACGCCCAGAATGCCGTTTTTCTGGATCAGCCCCTTGGGGAGCTGGACGTTCCGCTGCTGCCCGGAGATCATATGGAGATGGCGGAAAACGGCTCCCTCATTGCCAATTTCTTCAATCAGGTGCAGCTGGAAGCCTCCGGCGCAGACCTTTCCGTCACCAGCCTTGCCAATGTGGTGAAGGGCTTCAATCAGCAGGTCACCATCCGGGACGTGGTCGCAACCTATGTGTTCCCCAACACGCTGCAAACGCTTGAGGTAGATTGCCGGGTTCTGAAAGCCGGGCTGGAACGGTGTGCGGAATACTTTGCATTGGACGGGTCCGGGCAGCTGCAAGTGGGACAGAGCTTCCTCAAGCCCATTGTCCAGCACTATAACTTCGACTATCTCTCCGGCCTGGAAGTGACGATGGACATTCGCAGGCCAATCGGCGACCGGGTCACGTCCATGCTGTATGAGGGCAAGGAGCTGGAAGAAGGCCGCACATTGACGCTGTGCATGAATAACTACCGAGCCACCGGCACAGGCGGGTATCCGTTTTATGCCCAATGCAGGCTGGTCAGGGATCAGCCGACGGAAATTTCCCAGATGATCATTGAGTACATCGACCGGCACAAGCACGTCACCGTGGATAAGCGAAAGTGGCTGCACGTAGTGTACTAAGGCAGCACCGCACAATTGCGTCTTCGAGTCTCAGCCGCCTTTTTACCCCACTTCCGCAGTTCCGAAAATGGGAAATACATACAGAATTCCTCCATTTTCGGAACTTTGAATTGGGGCAAAAATTCTGGCTGAGACTTCTTGCCGAATTGTGCGGTGTTGCCCTAATGAATAGGCCGGATATTCTGGCAGCGCAATCGACCCTCAATTTTTTTGAAATGAACGCAAAACGTCCTGTGAATCCAACTGATTCACAGGACGTTTTGCTTTGTACGAAAATGCAGAAAACTTTTCCGGCTGTCAGAAATTACAGCAGTGCATCCACTTCTTCCCGGGTGGGGACGGAGGTCTGGGCGCCCTTGCGGGTGACGGAAATGGCTGCCGCCGTGTTGGCAAAGCGAATGGCGTCCTCTACGGGCATTTCCTCGGAGAGGGCGACTGCCAGCGCACCGTTGAAGGTGTCTCCGGCGGCGGTGGTGTCTACGGCTGTCACCTTTTGGGTGGGGTAATGTATGCAGCCGCCTTCCCGGCACAGAAGCGCGCCCTTTGAGCCGATGGTGACCAGAACGTTGCCGACGCCCTTTTGAATCAGCTGCTTTGCGGCAAATTCCACCTGCTCAACGGTGTCCGTGGGAAGCTTCGTGATGCTGGAAAGCTCCGTTTCATTGGGCGTGATCCAGTCTATGTATTGGAAAAGACTGTCCGGAATGGATTCCGGTGCGGGAGCGGGGTTCAGAATTGTGGTTTTGCCCAGTTTTTTCATTTCGGAAATCAGAGAAAAAACGCCATCGTGGGGGATTTCCAGCTGAATTAACAAAATGCCGGCGGACTGAATCACATCCTGATTCCGGCGGAAATAGGCTTTGTCACAGCAGTCATTGGCGCCGGGGACAACGACGATGCTGTTTTCCCCCGCGCTGTTGACCGTGATCATAGCCATGCCGGAGGGCTGGGTGTCGCTGTAGCCGATGCGGGACAGGTCAACCCCGGCGTTTTCCAGGCTTTTGTACAGAAGCTGCCCCAGGCTGTCCCGGCCGAGGACGCTGAGGAAGGTGCAGTCGCCGCCCAGCTTTCCGCAGGCGCAGGCCTGATTCGCGCCCTTTCCGCCGGGGACGTTGGCGAAGGAACGGCACAGGAGCGTTTCCCCCTTCCGGGGCATTTCCGGCACGTTCAGCACGAAATCAATGTTGGAGCTTCCGACGACCAGGATTTTCTTTCGTTTTTTCATTGAGAACATCTCGTTTGGTTGATTTTTATAAAATAGGGAGGGATTGATCGGTCACACTTTCACAGCCGCGTCCGGGGAGATCAGCCCCAGGCATTTTTCCGGCTCCGGGGCGAACAGGGAGGTGATTTTGATTTCCAGACCTTCCTCTGCCAGCATTTCCTTCAGAACGGACATCAGAACACCGCTGCCTTTGGAAAGCCGACAGGTGGACAGGGTTTCGGCGAGGTTCTGCCGACCCTCAAAGGAGCCGTACCAGTCTCCGGTGCAGGTGTAATCCACACCGCAGGAGGGGCTGCCGTCGATGCCGACAATACCCAGAATTTCAAAGCGCTCCCCATGCGCCAGATATTCCTTCAGCTGGTCGAGAATGGGCGTCAGAAGATTGCGGCAATGCCTGCGGAAAAACACGTTGTCAAACTGGTTGCTTACATGCCCCCAGCGGTTCGCCCCGTACAGGGTGAATTCCGGGCAGGGAAGCTGGATGAGCTGAATGTCCCGGTCGATGGCAAGGTGCATGAACTTTTTGCGCAGCGCCTCCTCGGCGTCCATTTCCTCCTGATTGTACAGAACCACCTTGGATGCCGTGTTGAGGATGCAATGGGAAACAAAGACGATTTTTTGCATGGTGCGCCTCCTTATACGAGTTTTTAATAAAACGCTTAAAAGCGTTTTATTCGGCCGCAGGATTG
>URBH01000033.1 GCA_900546075.1 uncultured Eubacteriales bacterium
TTGCAGCATCCAGTATTATCTGCGCTTTTGGCTTGGCATCTGCCGCACCTCGCTCACCGTATCGGCACTTAGAATTATGCGGTGTTGCCTTAAATAAAAACGGATTTGTTTTTTCTAACATTTGGTGTATAATACTTTTATACTGGGTTTGTCTGTGCAGGATGAATGGTGCCTGCATGGAGGGCAGGGGAGAACGCTTCCCTGACTGGCTCAGAAAGACACCATATAGAAAAGGAGAATCCGCCATGTCGGAAGCATTGAAAGAACGCAAAGAGATGGACCCGCAGTACCAGTGGGACCTGACCAAAATGTACGCCAGCGATGCGGAATGGGAAAAGGCTTTTGCCGCCATTGACCCAAAAATTGAAGCTTTGGCTGCCTGGGAGGGCAAGCTGAACAACGCTGCCAGCATTCGTGAATTTTATGATGCAGAAATCGGCGTGTTCCGTGAACTGGAAAACCTGGCTGTCTACACCAGCCTGCGTCTGAGCGAGGATACCCGTGCTGATGACGCCCAGAGCATGGATGCCCGCGCTACCGCCAAATATGTAAAGGCTGTCGGTACCATCGCCTATGCTCAGCCGGAAATCCTGGCACTGCCGCAGGAAACCCTGGATGCCATCATGGCTGACAAGCAGGTTGCCCCCTATCGTTTTGCTCTGGAAGACCTGCTGCGTGCAAAGCCTCACACCCTGACCGCCCCGGAAGAAAAGCTGCTGGCTGCTTTCGGTGAGGCATTCGGCACCCCGAAAAATGTTGCCGATAACCTGGAAGACGCCGACATGGTGTTCGATTCCGTCAAGGATGGCGAGGGCAACGATGTGGAGCTGACCGCTTCCAACTACATCCTGCTGCAAACCTCCAATGACCGCGTACTGCGCAAGAATGCCTTTGAAAGCTACTACAAGAGCTTCCGCCAGCACATCAACACGCTGGCTGCCTCTTACTCCGGCGCTGTCAAGACCGCTGCCGCCGAAGCCTCCGTCCGTCATTATGAATCTTCCCGCGCCATGTCCATGGCAGGGGAGAACGTGCCCGGCCAGGTCTATGATAACCTGGTGGCTACTGTGCGCAAGCACCTGCCGGATATGTACCGCTACGTTGCTCTGCGCAAGCGCATCCTGGGTGTGGACGAGCTGCACTACTATGATGTGTACGCCCCGCTGACCAAGGGCGTCAGCGCCCATTACACCTATGACCAGGCCAAGCAGATGGTTCTGGATGCCGTTGCACCGCTGGGCGAAGAGTACGGCACCATCGTTCGCAAGGGCTTTGCCGAGCGCTGGATCGATGTGTTCCCCAACAAGGGCAAGAGCGGCGGCGCTTACTCCGGCGGCAGCTATGATTCCAACCCCTATATCATGTGCAACTTTACCGGTACGCTGGACAGCGTTTCCACCATTGCGCATGAGATGGGCCACAGCATGCACAGCTGGTTCAGCCGCCATACCCAGCCTGCCCAGTATGCCGACTATACCCTGTTTGTCGCAGAGGTCGCTTCCACCGTCAACGAGAACCTGCTCATTGAGCACCTGCTGGCAGAAAAGAACCAGGATCCCGCAACCCGCCTGGCTCTGCTGAATCAGTACCTCGAAAATTTCAAGGGAACCGTCTACCGCCAGACGATGTTTGCCGAGTTTGAGCGCGATGCCCACGCCATGGCCGAGCGCGGCGAAGCCCTGAATCCCGCCGCCCTGAACAATCTGTACAAGAAGCTCATTGTGGACTACTTTGGACCGGAGCTGGTTGTGGATGACGAAGTACAGTACGAGTGGGCACGCATCCCGCACTTCTACCGCCCGTTCTATGTTTATAAGTATGCAACCGGCTATTCCACTGCCGTGGCATTGTCCGAGGGCATCCTGAAGAACGGTGAACCGGCTGTTAAGAAGTACCTGGAGTTCCTGCACATGGGCGGCAGCGCTTACCCGCTGGATGAGTTGCGCCATGCCGGTGTGGACCTGACCACCCCCGCCCCGGTGGATGCTGCCCTGGATAAGTTCGGCCGCATTCTGGACGAAGCCGAAGCCTGCGTGGCACAGCTGGAAGCTGCAAAATAAGCAGGGGAAAGTCCTGGGGTGTATCTGAAAAATTCGAAAATTTAGTCTGTTTCTGCAAACACAGCGGGATTTTGCGTTAAAAAGCCTTGGAATCCGCAAAGGATTCCTATGGCTCTTTGCCTTACATCCTGCTTGCGTTTGCGAAATATCTGTCATTTTCTTTGTTTTCAGAGACACCTTAAGTGCAAAATTAGGGCAATACCGCATAATTCTAAGTGCCGATACGGCGAGCGAGGTGCGGCAGATGCCAAGCCAAAAGCGCAGATAATACTGGATGCTGCAAAGGTGAGCGCCGCCAGTGGCGGAAACAGCGAACCGAAGCAGGGGCAGCGGTCGCAGAGTGCGAGGGGCTTTTGCCCCCGAAGCACGATGCGGGTACCGCAACCCGACATTATCGAGCATTTTGGCAACGCAGATGCCGTGCCGCAGCCGCCGGAGCGGTGCTTGAGCCGTTAGGCGGGAATTGTGCGGTATTGCCTTAGAACCCCCAGTGCAGAAAATCAGCATCTTGCACGATTATTTGAAATATTTTTTGTGAATACTCTTGACAGAGCGTGGTTTATCCGCTATTATAATAAATGCGTGAGTTAAGGGGTCAAGTGCGGCCAAAATGGAAGCACAACCCCCGCAAAAACTGCGCGGAATAATCAAGAAAGGAGAAAAGAAATGCCTACTTTTAACCAGCTCGTACGCAAAGGCCGTGAGGTCCTGGTAACCAAGAGCACTGCTCCTGCCCTTCAGAAGAGCTACAACTCCCAGAAGAAGCAGTACACCACCATGAACAGCCCCCAGAAGCGTGGTGTTTGCACCGCTGTTCGTACCATGACCCCCAAAAAGCCCAACTCTGCTCTGCGTAAAGTTGCCCGTGTCCGCCTGACGAATGGTATCGAGGTCACCTCCTACATTCCTGGTATCGGCCATAACCTGCAGGAGCACAGCGTTGTCCTGATCCGTGGCGGTCGTGTTAAGGACCTGCCCGGTGTCCGTTACCACATCATCCGTGGTACTCTGGATACTCAGGGTGTTGCAAACCGTAACCAGGCTCGCAGCAAATACGGCGCAAAGCGTCCCAAGGCCGGTGCCAAGAAGTAAGGAAACATCTTTTCGCCATAAAATGGTCAGCTGACCCTTTTGTGGCATAACGGGAGTTTTCTTTAACTTTCGAGTACCGATGATATCATTAATGTGAAGGAGGGAAGAAAGATGCCCAGAAGAGGTAAAATCGCAAAGCGCGAAGTTCTGGCTGATCCTATTTACAATTCCAAGCTCGTCACCCGTCTGGTCAACAGCATCATGCTGGATGGCAAGAAGGGCGTCGCTCAGAAGATCGTTTACGAAGCTTTTGAGACTGTCAAAGAGAAGACCGGCAACGATCCTCTCGAAATGTTCGAGAAGGCCATGGAAAACATCATGCCCAGCCTCGAAGTTAAGGCCCGCCGTGTCGGCGGCTCCACCTACCAGGTTCCCCTGGAGGTCAGCCCCGCCCGCCGCGAGACCCTCGGCCTGCGCTGGCTGACTCTGTACAGCCGCAGCCGTGGTGAAAAGACCATGTCCGCTCGCCTGGCCGCCGAGATCATCGACGCTACCAACAACGTTGGCGGCGCCGTCAAGAAGCGCGAAGATACCCACAAGATGGCAGAAGCCAACAAGGCTTTCGCGCATTACCGTTATTGATCTGCTTACTGAGGAGGTTTAAGCCATGGCAACGCCGAGAGACGTATCCCTGCAAATGACCCGAAATATCGGTATCATGGCCCACATCGACGCAGGCAAGACCACCACCACCGAGCGCATTCTGTACTACACCGGTATTAACCATAAGATCGGCGAAGTTCATGACGGCGCTGCCACGATGGACTGGATGGAGCAGGAACAGGAACGTGGTATCACCATCACTTCCGCTGCAACCACCTGCTACTGGAGCCACACCGAGACCCAGCACGATCCGGCTCTGTTCAAAAAGAACCGTCATCGTATCAACATCATCGACACCCCGGGCCACGTTGACTTTACTGTTGAAGTTCAGCGTTCTCTGCGTGTTCTGGACGGCTCTGTTACCGTTCTGGCCGCAAAGGGTGGCGTTGAGCCTCAGTCTGAAACCGTTTGGCGCCAGGCTGACGAGTACAAGGTTCCCCGCATGGTTTACGTCAACAAGATGGATACCATGGGTGCTGACTTCTTCCGCTGCGTACAGATGATGCATGATCGTCTGCATGCCAACGGTGTGCCTATCCAGCTGCCTGTCGGCCAGGAAGACACTTTCCGCGGCATCATTGATCTGATCGACATGAAAGCCGATATCTACTATGATGATATGGGCAATGATGTGCGCGTTGAGGAAATTCCTGAAGACCTGAAAGAACAGGCTCAGGAATATCATGACAAGCTGATCGAAGCTGTTGCTGAGACCGACGAAGAGCTGATGATGAAGTACCTGGAAGGCGAAGAGCTGACCAAGGGAGAAATCAAGGCTGCTCTGCGTAAGGCTACTATTTCCAACGAGATCGTTCCTGTTGTCTGCGGCTCTTCTTACAAGAACCGTGGCGTTCAGAAACTGTTGGATGCAATCGTTGATTATATGCCCGCTCCGACCGACGTTGAGGCCATCAAGGGCACCAACCCGGAGACTGGCGAGGAAGAAGATCGCGCTTCTTCCGATGATCAGCCGTTCTCTGCACTGGCATTCAAGATTATGACTGACCCGTATGTCGGTAAGCTGTGCTTCTTCCGCGTGTACTCTGGTACCGTTGAGGCTGGCACCACTGTTTACAACTCTGTTAAGGATCAGGACGAGCGTATCGGCCGTATCCTGCAGATGCATGCAAACAACCGTAAGGATATCGACATCTGCTACGCTGGCGATATCGCCGCTGCTGTTGGTCTGAAGAACACCACCACTGGTGATACCCTGTGCGATGAGAAGCATCCCATCATCCTCGAGTCCATGAACTTCCCCGAGCCGGTTATCCGCGTTGCCATTGAGCCCAAGACCAAGGCTGGCAGCGAGAAGATGGGTATTGCCCTGTCTAAGCTGGCTGAAGAGGACCCGACTTTCCGTACCTGGACCGATGAAGAAACCGGTCAGACCATCATCGCCGGCATGGGCGAGCTCCACCTGGAAATCATCGTGGACCGTCTGCTCCGCGAGTTTAAGGTCGAAGCTAACGTTGGCGCACCTCAGGTTGCCTACCGTGAAACCATCCGCAAGGATGCTAACCAGGAAACCAAGTACGCACGTCAGTCCGGTGGTAAGGGCCAGTATGGTCACGTTAAGATCAAGATTGAGCCCAACCCGGGTAAGGGTTATGAGTTCGTCAACGGTATTGTTGGCGGCGCTATCCCGAAGGAATACATCCCCGCTGTTGACAACGGTATCCAGGGCGCGATGAAGTCCGGCATTCTGGCTGGCTATCCCGTCGTGGATGTCAAGGTCACTCTGTGGGATGGCTCCTATCATGAAGTTGACTCCTCTGAAATGGCGTTCTCCATCGCCGGCTCCATGGCATTCAAGGATGCTATGAAGAAGGCTGATCCCGTCATTATGGAGCCCATCATGAAGGTTGACGTTGTTGTTCCTGACGAGTATATGGGCAACGTCATTGGCGACTTGAACAGCCGCCGCGGCGCGATCCAGAACCAGGAATCCACCGATGGCACTGCCCGTGTCACCGCTATGGTTCCTCTGTCCGAGATGTTCGGTTACGCTACTGACCTGCGTTCCAAGACCCAGGGCCGTGGCCAGTACTCCATGGAGCCGGCTGATTACCAGCAGGTTCCCAAGAGTGTTGCAGATAAGATCATGACCGAGCGCAATAAGGGCTGATTCTGCACAAATTCGCGCAAAATACTTGATTTTTCTTGAAAAATCTAGTATGATAGCCTTACAACAGGCTATTTTATCTGTTTGAATTAAAGGAGGATACTTCCAATGGCTGAAAAGGAAAAATTTGACCGCTCTTTGGAGCATGTCAACATCGGTACCATCGGTCACGTTGACCACGGCAAGACCACTCTGACTGCCGCTATCACCAAGACCCTGGCTCTGAAGGGCGATGCCGATTTCATGGATTACTCCAGCATCGATAAGGCTCCTGAAGAGAAGGCTCGTGGTATCACGATCAACACCGCTCACGTTGAGTACCACACCGAGAAGCGTCACTATGCCCACGTTGACTGCCCGGGCCATGCTGACTACATCAAGAACATGATCACCGGTGCTGCTCAGATGGACGGCGCTATCCTGGTTGTTGCTGCAACCGATGGCCCGATGCCGCAGACCCGTGAGCACATCCTGCTGGCTCGTCAGGTTGGCGTGCCCAAGATCGTTGTGTTCCTGAACAAGTGCGATATGGTTGACGACGAAGAGCTGCTCGACCTGGTCGAAATGGAAGTCCGCGAGCTGCTGGACAGCCAGGATTTCGACGGCGACAACACCCCGATCATCCGTGGTTCCGCTCTGAAGGCTCTGGAGAGCACTTCTACCGATCCCAACGCACCTGAGTACAAGTGCATTTGGGAGCTGATGGACGCTGTTGACAACTACATCCCGACTCCGGACCGTGCTGCTGATAAGCCGTTCCTGATGCCCGTTGAGGACGTTATGACCATCTCCGGCCGTGGCACCGTTGCTACCGGTCGTGTTGAGCGTGGTACTGCTCATGTCGGCGATCAGATGGAAATCGTTGGTCTGAAGGAAGAGAAGATGACCACCACCATCACTGGTCTGGAAATGTTCCGCAAGAGCCTCGAGTTCGCTCAGGCTGGCGACAACATCGGCGCTCTGCTGCGTGGTGTTGACCGTGACCAGATCGAGCGTGGCCAGGTTCTGGCTGTTCCCGGCTCTGTTCATCCCCACACCACTTTCGATGGCCATGTTTACGTCCTGAAGAAGGAAGAAGGCGGCCGTCATACCCCGTTCTTCAACAACTATCGTCCTCAGTTCTACTTCCGTACCACCGACGTTACCGGCATCATCTCCCTGCCCGAAGGCGTTGAGATGTGCATGCCCGGCGACAACGTTGTTATGAGCGTTGAGCTGATCACCCCCATCGCTATCGAGAAGGGCCTGCGTTTCGCTATCCGTGAAGGCGGCCGTACCGTTGGTTCCGGTGTCGTTACCGAGATCGACGAGTAATTTCCCGTTAGATAGTTAGCTTAAAAGGCGTGACCTTCGGGTCACGCCTTTTTTAGCGGTTTTTGACCGTTTTCCAAAAATCTTTGTCCATTGTCTGCTGGTTTCCTACTATAGCGGTGTAAGGCCTTACACATCACAAGGAGGTGTCCTGATGGAAGATACCCAGATCATCGCGCTTTATCTGTCCCGGCAGGAAGCGGCCATCGGCGAGACGGCGAAGAAATACGGCGGATACATCAATCAGATCGCCTACAACATCCTGCGCTGCCGGGAGGATACGGAGGAAATCGCGGCGGATACGTATCTGGCCGCCTGGAATGCCATCCCGCCGGAAGTTCCCAGAGTGCTGAAGCACTTTCTGTCCCGGATCACCCGGAATCTGGCCTTTGACCGGCTGGACTACATCACTGCCAAACGCAGAGATGTGCATATGATCACCCTGCTGTCGGAGCTGGACGCCTGTCTGCCGGATCCACACTCCGACGTGGAAGCCGCCGTGGACGCAAAGCTGGCCGCGGGAAGCGTGAACCGGTTCCTGTCCCAGCTGGATAAGATGGACTGCGCCGTGTTCCTGAGCCGCTATTATTACAGCATGACCATTTCGGAAATTGCGGATAAGCTTGGCCTGACGGAACGGAACGTGAAGTACCGCTTGAGCTGCCTGCGGCAAAAGCTGCGCAGACAGCTGGAAAAGGAGGGAATCAGCGTATGAACGGGAAGAACCTTTTCAGAGCATTGGAGTACGTGGATGACAGGTATCTGGACATAGCGGACGCCGCCGTACAGGAGGCAACCGATATGAAACAAAAGCACTTTTCCGGGAGGAAAACCATCCTATACATTCTGGCCGCGGCCATCTGCGTCAGCCTGCTCACCGTGACCGCCGCGGCGGCGGGGTGGATACCGGGCATTTTTGCCGCCGCTCAGCCCAAGGCAACGCCGCGGGATGCGCCTGTTCTGGAAGCGGCGCAGAGCGTGACCCAGCCCCAAACGCCGGAAACCGTCGAATTTGCCGAGGCGGACTACACCAAGTTCACGCTGTTTCAGAGCTACTATGACGGGAAATCCGTTGCGCTGGGCTATGACCTGTCCGAGGTCATGCCTGGGGAAACGGTGGTAGGGTTTACGCCGGAGGACGCGCTGAAGCAGGAGATCCTGCAAAGACCCGACAATCAGTTTTGGTGCGAGATGTACGGCCTGACGGACGACACTGTCGACCAGTATCTGGAAGCGGGCGTCTGGACGCAGGAGGAGTATGACCAGCGTCTGGCGGGAAGAAGCGAGTGCGCAAGGAAATACGACCTGCGCGGAGATTCTCAGATCTCCATGGACGACGAACTGCGTGCGCTTCTCACCGACGGGGAATACAAAAAATTCTGGGAAATCCTGGGGGAAACGGGCTCGTGCTGCGTAGCAATCCCGATAAAGCCCTACGTCGGCGACCACATTCTTCTGAACGGTGCGGATGAACCCGCGGATCGGGGAGACTACACCACGGAGGAAGGGGAGTGTCTGGTGCTGAACAATCTGCCCGCCGCCGCCCGGAATCAGCCGTCCATCACGGTGGGGCTGAAATTCAAATCCGGCTGGAGCTATTACTATATGGAGCTGTCGGGAACCAGCTACCGCCTTTACGTTCCCAATCCGGACTATGTTACGACCATCACGCTGGAAAACGAAAACAAACCATGATTTTACGTGGCAGCCGCCTGCACGGCTGCCCCGTTTTCGCCGCCGGAATACGCACGGTTTCGACCTCCCGGGCATAGATTGTGCCGGGAGGTTTTGCGTTATGAGAATCTTTATCATCACGTTCCGCTCGGTGACCTTTGCCCAGCGGGGCGAACGGCTGCTGAACCGGAATAACCACCGCTGTGTCCTCCAGCGGACACCCAAGTGGATGGAGCAGCAGGGCTGCGGCTACAGCCTGCGGATCAAAACGGAGGATATTATTCCGGTGGTGGAGCTTCTGCGGGAGAACGGCGTTCCCCTGCGCAAAATTTACGCCCAGCGTCCGGACGAAAATCTGGAGGAGCTGACGGTATGATCTATCTGGACAACGGCGCCACCTCCTTCCGCAAGCCGCCGGGGGTGTACCGGGCGGTGGAGCGGGCGATGTACACCTGCGCGAATCCGGGGCGGGGCGGATACAGCGCGGCAATGGAGGCCTCGGAGACGGTATACGCCTGCCGGGAAGCCGCCGGAGCGCTGTTTCACTGCCTGCCGGAGCAGGTCGCGCTGACCACCAGCTGCACCCACGGGCTGAACATCGCCATCCGCTCCGTCGTGAAGCCGGGAGGACGGGTGATCGTGTCCGGATTTGAGCATAACGCCGTGACACGCCCCCTTCACGCGCTGGGGGCGGATATCCGGGTGGCGGGGCGGCGGCTGTTTGACTGGGAGGACACCCTTTCCCGCTTCGAGCGGGAGCTGAAGCAGGGGGCGGACGCGGCGGTTTTTACCCACGTTTCCAACGTGTTCGGGTATATTCTGCCCGTGGAGCAGTTGGCAGAGATGTGCCGGAAATGGCGAGTGCCGTTTATCATCGACGCCGCCCAGTCCGCCGGGACGCTGACGGTGGATTTTCAGGCGCTGGGGGCGGATTTTATCGCCATGCCGGGGCATAAGGGGCTGCTGGGGCCTCAGGGGACGGGGCTGCTGCTCTGCGGCGGCGATGCCCAGCCCCTGCTGTTCGGAGGGACGGGCAGCGATTCCGTGAACCAGGCCATGCCGGATTATCTGCCCGACCGCTTGGAAGCGGGGACGCTGAACGTACCGGGCTACGCGGGACTGACGGAGGGCTTATGCTTTGTCCGCCGGACGGGGACGGAAAATATTTTCCGCCGGGAGCATCGACAGCTGGAACGGTGCGCCGGGGGTTTACAAAAATTGGGGATGGAGGTATTCGCCGGGGCGCATCAGGCATCGACGGTATCCTTCCGGCCGGGAATGGACTGCGAGGAGGCGGCGGCACTTCTGGCAAAGCAGGGCATTGCGGTTCGCGCGGGGCTGCACTGCGCCCCCCTTGCCCACGAAAGCGCTGGGACGCTGGAATCGGGGACGGTACGGGTCAGCTTTGGCCATGACGCGTCCGACGCCCAAACCGACGCATTCTTAAGGGCGGTATCCAAACTTCCCAGAGGATAGTCGCAATTTTTTTACAGATTGGCTATTGCCATCGGCGCCGGTATTCGCTATAATAAGCAAGATAATAGTAAATTTACGATAGCGGAGTATGCGCTATACAAAAGTTGACATAAAAGGGGTAAGAACGTTTATGGAGAGCATTCAGAATTTGCTGCAGCAGCTGCAGCGAATGCAATGGTCAGACTATCTGGATATCGCCGTAGTCGCGTTTCTGATATATAAAATCCTGCCGCTGATCAAGACACCCAGCACCACCCGAATTGCCAAGGCCGTGGTCGTGGTTCTGGTCATTGCGTGGCTGACCGATCTGTGGCATCTGTATACGGTGGCCTTCATCATGAAGCAGTTCCTGTCCGTCGGACTGCTGGCGCTGGTCATTCTGTTCCAGCCGGAGCTGCGGCGGATGCTGGATCACCTGGGCAGCGTGAAGCTGACCAGTATTTTCGGCGTCAGCAAGCCCGTGCAGCAGGAGATGGACGCGGTCATTACCCAGACCGTGCGCGCCTGCGAGGCCATGGGCCGGGAGAAGGTGGGCGCGTTGATCGCCTTCGCCCGGGAGCAGCGGCTGGAGGAATACTTCAAAACCGGCACCCAGATCGACGGCCAGGTTTCCGATCAGCTGATCCGGAACATTTTCTTCAAAAATTCCCCCCTCCACGACGGCGCGATGATCATCCGGGACGGCCGGATCGCCGCCGCAGGGTGTGTGCTGCCCCTGTCCGACAGCAACCATCTCAGCGCGGACTTAGGTACCCGGCACCGTGCTGGCGTGGGTATGAGCGAGGCTTCCGACGCGGTGGTGGTGATCGTCTCTGAGGAAACCGGCACCATTTCCGTGGCGGTGGGCGGAATGCTTAAGCGGCATCTTGCGCCCCAGACGCTGGACAAGCTGCTGCACAACGAGCTGTGTCCTGCCGACGACGGCGACGAGAAGCAGGACTTGGGTCTGCGGCTGAAGCAGAAGCTGTATTTCCGCAGAAAGGAGACGGACGACAATGAAAAATAAATTCGGCGCCATTTTGCTGTCCGTCGCCATCGCCTTCGGGCTTTGGCTGTATGTCATCACTTACGTCAGCCCCAATTCCGAGGAGACCTACTATAATATCCCGGTGGTGCTGGAGGGCGAGAGCGTCCTGAACGAGCGGGGGCTGATGTGTACCTCCACGTCCTCCTCCACGGTGTCGCTGCAGCTGGCAGGCGCCAGAAGCGATCTGATCAAGGTCAATCAGAGCAACATTACCGTGAAGGCCAATCTGTCCGCCATCACCGAGCCGGGACAGAAGATCAATCTGCGCTATACCATTTCCTACCCCGGCAACGTGGCGCAGAATGCCCTCGAGACGCTGTCCCAGAGCGATTTTTACGTAGACGTGGAATACCGCCGGGTGAAGGATGTGCCGGTGGTGGTGCAGTATGACGGCACCCGGTCGGAGGATTATCTGTACGACACGGAAAACGTCCAGCTGGACTATTCCACGGTGAATATCATCGGTCCTGCCTCCGTCGCCGATAAAATCCGGCAGGCGGTGATCGAGGTGGACTTGACGGATCAGTCGGAGTCCATCAGCGAGAGCTACCGCTATACCCTTTGCGATGAGGAGGGCAACCCCGTGGACGCGGCGGAGATCACCACCGATGTGGAAGAGATCCATCTGGACATGAAGATTCAGCGCATTAAAGAGCTGCGGTTGGTGGCGCAGGTCACCTACGGCGGCGGCGCCACGGAGGAAAATACCACCGTAACGATCAATCCCGCCTCCATCCGGGTCACGGGCAGCGACGCCGCGCTGGCAGAGCTGGGCGACAGCTATACCCTGGCCGAAATCGACCTGCGGTCGGTGGAAAAATCCCAGAATATGCTCTACACCATCAACCTGCCCGACGGCATCACCAACCAGACCGGCGTGAACGAGGCCACGGTGAGCATCCAGTTTTCCGGCCTGAGCATCCGGGAATATACCGTTGCCAATATCCAGGCCATCAACGTGCCGGAGGGTATGGAGGTGGAGATTATCAACGCCAACCTGACGGTGCGGGTGCGAGGTGCGTCCGGCCAGATCAGCCAGCTGACGGGAGACGACATCACGGTGGTGGTGGACTTCTCCAATGCCGTGGCGGGGACTGCCACCTATAAGGCGTCCATCACCTTCGGCGAGGAATTCACGGCGGTGGGCGCGATATCGGGGCCCTACTCCGTATCGGCAACGGTAAAGGGGTGATGGCATGGAACAGCTCGTCCGGGTGAAGGAAGTCTATGACGACGGCACGGCGCTGGTATTCCGCATCCGGGAAAGCGCCTGTTCCGGCGACTGCCACAAATGCTCCGGCTGCGGCGCGGCCAAGGAAACGGTGACGTTTACGGCGAAGAACCCCATCGGCGCCCGCCGGGGGGAGCTGGTAAAGGTGGAATCCCAGACTGCCCCGGTGCTGAAGGCGGCGGTGGTATTGTACGTTGCGCCGCTGGTGCTGTTCTTCCTGGGATACTATATCGGCTTCCGGCTGGGGGGCTTCGGCGCACCGGTCGGGGGGCTTGGGTTTGCGCTGGGCATCCTTCTGGTGCTGGTATACGACCGCAAAGTGGCAAGGAAAGCCAATATTGACTATACGATCACAGCTTTCGCAAAGAAAATATGAGAAAAGCCATGAAAAAAGGGGATAATGAGTTTGGTTAAAAGTATGACCGGCTACGGCCGCGCCGTGGAGACCGTGAACGGAAGAGAATTTACGGTGGAGCTGCGCTCCGTCAACAACCGCTATCTGGACTGCACCGTGAAGCTGCCCCGCAGCCTGTCCTTTGGGGAGGACGCGGTGAAGCAGGCCGTGAAGAACGTTATTTCCCGGGGAAAGGTGGACGTGTTCCTGTCCGTCCGCTCCGAGGGTGCCGCCGACGCAAAGGTCACCCTGAATGCGTCCATGGTGGCGGGGTATCTGGCCGCCATGAAGCAGATGGCGGAAGATTTCGGCGTGAAAGAGGACATCAGCGTGTCGCTTCTGTCCCGGATGCCGGATGTGTTTACCGTGGAGAAGCCGGAGGTGGACGAGCAGCAGCTGCTGGACGATCTGCTGAGCGTCGTGAATAAGGCTTTGACGGGCTTCGACGCCATGCGCACTACAGAGGGCAAGGCGCTGGAAAACGATCTGCGCAGCCGGGGGCAGACGATTCTGTCTCTCGTCAGCCAGGTGGAAGCGGGCAACGCCCAGACCGTGGTGGACTATCGCACCCGTCTGGAAAATAAGCTCAAAGAGGTTCTGGCGAGCACCGCTATCGACGAAAGCCGCATCCTGACGGAGGCCGCCATTTTCGCCGACAAGGTGGCGGTGGACGAGGAAACCGTCCGTTTAAGAAGCCACTTAGAGCAGATGAACAACATGCTCACCACCGGCGGGGCTATCGGACGGAAGCTGGACTTCCTGCTTCAGGAAATGAACCGGGAGGCCAACACCATCGGCTCCAAATGCACCGACGTGCGTCTGGCGCGAATTGTGGTGGAGATCAAGGCCGAGCTGGAAAAAATCCGGGAGCAGACCCAGAACATCGAGTAAGGAGCGGCTATGAAGCTTGTGAACATCGGTTTTGGCAGCATGGTCGCCGCGGGGCGGGTGCTTGCCATTGTTGCGCCGGACTCCGCGCCCATCAAGCGGGTGATCCAGGAGGCGAGAGACCGGGGGATGCTCATTGACGCATCCTACGGACGCAAGACAAAGGCCGTGCTTTTGATGGATACCGATCACGTAATCCTCTCCGGCATCCCCACCGAGACACTGTATGCCCGGTGGATGGACAGACCGGAAGAAGAAATAAAGGAGGATTAAGCCGTGAGCAAAGGAAGAATGTTTGTGATCTCCGGTGCCTCCGGCGTGGGGAAAAGCACCGTCCTGAAACAGGTGATGGCCGGCCGGGACGATCTGAAATTCTCCGTCTCCGCCACCACCCGCCCGCCCCGGCCCGGGGAGGTGGACGGGGTACACTACTACTTCGTGACCAAGGCGCGATTCGAGGAGATGATCCGGGAAAATGCGTTTCTGGAATACGACGCCCACGCGGGCAATTACTACGGCACCCCCCGCGCCCAGGCGGAGGAAAAAATGGAGCATGGACTGCTGCTTCTGGACATCGAACCCATGGGCGCGAAGCAGGTGAAGCAGTCCGCCCCTGACGCGGTGCTGATCTTCATCATGCCGCCGTCCCGGGAGGAGCTGGAGCGCCGTCTGCGCAGCCGGGGGGATACCTCGGAGGAACAGATCAAAATGCGCCTGGAACGGGCGTCCTGGGAAATGGAGCAGCGAAGCTGGTACGACTACACCGTGGTCAACGACGACGCCAAGCGCTGCGCCGAAGAAATTCTGACAATCATTGCCAATCTGGCTGACTGAATATATTGCTACTTTATTGGAGGAACGAAATTATGCTATACCCCCCTGTTGCTGAACTGCTGAAGAAGGTGGACAGCCGTTATCTGCTGGTGAACCTGGTGGCGCACCGCGCCCGTCAGATCGCCGCCGAGGCCGAAGCCTTTCAGGAAGACCTGCCGGAAAAGCCCGTGACCATGGCCATTGAGGAAGTGGCGGACGGCGAGCTTTCCGCCACCGTGAAGGAAGAGTATATGAAATGATGTTTTTTCCGGGGGACGGGTACTGCCCTTCGGAAAAACAGACGGAAAGGATGGGGTGAAGGATGATTGCGAAAATCGCGGTTTCCGCCGCGACCTATGCCATTGACAAGCCCTATTCCTACAAAATCCCCGAGGGAATGACCTTGCAGCCCGGTCAGCGGGTGCAGCTGCCCTTCGGCCGCGCCAACAAGCGCACCGAGGGTGTGGTTCTCACCGTGGAGACGGGCAGCGAGGAAAAGCTGAAAGCCGTGGAGCGGTGCCTGGATGAATCGCCGATTCTGTCGGAGCATCAGCTGCGGCTGGCGGCATTTTTGCGGGAGCGGTATTTCTGCACCTTCTATGAGTGCCTCCGGGTCATGCTCCCGGCGGGACTGTGGTTTCAGGCGCGGGAACGGATCTCCCTCACCGCCGACCGTTCCTGGAAGGAAAAAACCATCCGCAAGGACGGCGCGGCGGAGGTGCTTACGCTGCTGGAAAACCTGGGCGGTCAGGCGGAGGAATCCGCTCTGCGCGCCCTGATTCCCGACGAGGAAGCGCTTTCCGGCGTGATTGCCTATCTCGCGCGGAAGAAGTGGATCTCCGCCGAGACGGAATATCTGCGCCGCGCCAATGACAGAACGGAGAAGATCGCTTCCTTGGCGGTTTCCGCCGAGGAAGCCATGGAGTACGTCTCCCGCCGCCCCAAATCCGCCGTCATGCAGAGAAGTGTGCTGGAGCTGATGTGCGGCGTGGGCAGCGTGTCCGTGAAGGAGCTGTGCTATTTTACCGGCGCTTCGACCGCGACGGTGAACCGGCTGGAAAAGCTGGGGTACCTGACGCTGACCGAGCGGCCGGTGCTTCGCTGCCGGGAAATTCAGCCGGCAAGCTTAAATGGGCCGCTGGTGCTCAGCCCCGACCAGCAGCGCTGCTTTGACGGGCTTGCGGAGCAAATGGCGCAAGGCAATCCGGGGGTTGCGCTCCTTGAGGGTGTGACCGGCTCCGGCAAGACCTCCGTCTATATTAAACTCATTCAAACCTGTCTGGAAACGGGCAGAAGTGCCCTGCTTCTGGTGCCGGAAATCGCCCTGACGCCCCAGCTGCTGGGGCTGATGACGGCCTATTTTGGCGCTCAGGTGGCGGTGCTGCACAGCAGCCTTGGGACGGGGGAGCGGTACGATCAGTGGAAGCGCGTCCGAGGCGGCGACGCCAAGGTGGTCGTGGGAACCCGCTCGGCGGTGTTTGCTCCCTGCACCCCCGGCCTGATCATTCTGGACGAGGAACAGGAGCATTCCTATAAATCCGAAAATTCCCCCCGCTACAGTGCCAAAGAGGTCGCCATCTGGCGGGGCGCGAAGGAAGGCGCGCTGGTGTTGCTTGGCTCCGCCACGCCCTCCGTGGAGAGCATGTACCGGGCGAAAACCGGCGCTTACCGCCTGTACACCATGCTTCAGCGTTACGGCGGACGGAAGCTGCCCGCCGTGGACATCGTGGATATGCGGGAGGAGCTGAAGCTGGGAAACGACCTTTCCCTGAGCATTCCTCTGCGGGAAGCGCTGTCCGACAACCGGGACGCGGGGAAGCAGACGATTTTACTTCTCAACCGCCGGGGCAACAGTCGGGCGCTGGTGTGCGTGGACTGCCGGAAGGCGCCGGAATGTCCCCGGTGCAGCGTCCGCCTGACCTATCACAGCGCCAACAACCGGCTGATGTGCCACTACTGCGGCTTTTCCCAGCCGGTGCCGGAGCGCTGCCCGGAATGCGGCGGACCGCTGAAAACCATCGGCACCGGCACCCAGAAGGTGCAGGAGGAGCTGGAATTCCTCTTTCCCGACATGGAGACCGACCGGATGGACGCCGACACGGTAAGCGCCGTGAATACACATGAAAAAATTCTGGAACACTTCCAGAAGGAAAACGTTCCCGTGCTCCTTGGCACCCAGATGGTGGCCAAGGGACTGAACCTCCCCAACGTCACGCTGGTGGGCGTGCTGGATGCCGATCTGAGCCTGTACACCGGCGGGTATCTGGCAGGGGAGACCACCTTCAATATGCTCACCCAGGTGGTGGGCAGAGCCGGCCGGGGGGACAGCCCCGGAAAGGCCATCATTCAGACGATGGTGCCCGACCACCAGGTCATCCGCTACGCGGCGGAGCAGGATTACGACGGATTTTACGATCTGGAAATCCAGCTTCGCCGGGTACAGAACGCGCCGCCCTTCGGCGATCTTGCCGCCGTGGTGGTGACGGGACGGGAGGAAACGGCGGTGCTTCGGGGTGCGGCAAAATTCCGGGACAGCCTGGTTGCGTGTCTGCGTCAGGAAGCCTACCGGGAGGAGCGCTGCGCGGTGCTGGGGCCTGCGCCCTGCGCCGTGCCGAAGGTCAACTACCATTTCCGCTACCAGCTGACCCTGCGCTGCCGCCTGACCCGGGCGATGCGCCAGCTGCTTTCCTATCTTCTCCGGGAATTTGGGAAGGACAAGGCAAACCGGGGCGTCAGCGCCTATATCGACGTAAACGGATTCGACTGACCGGCAAGCCGTTTACCATAAGAGAAACGAGGTTAAATTATGGGACTGCGCAAAATTCTGACGTACAAAGATCCGGCGCTGCATAAGGTATGCCGTCCGGTGGAGAAATTCGACTGGCGGCTGCACAAGCTGCTGAACGATATGACCGAAACCCTCCTCCAGGCCGACGGCGTGGGACTGGCCGCCCCCCAGGTGGGGATTCTGCGCCGGGCGGTGATCGTGGACACCGGCGAGGAAATTCTGGAGCTGGTGAATCCGGAGCTGGTGGAGACCAGCGGCGAGCAGTGCGGCGCGGAGGGGTGCCTCAGCGTTCCGGGCAAGTACGGTCTGGTGAAGCGCCCCAACTATGCCAAGGTTCGCGCCCAGAATCGGAACGGCGAGTGGTTTGAGACCGAGGGGGAAGCGCTGATCGCCCGATGCTTCTGCCACGAGCTGGATCATCTGGACGGCATTGTCTACACCGAGGTCATGGAGCGGTTCCTGACGGAAGAAGAACTGGAACGAGACGAATAACGGAGGGATATCCTTGCGCGTTGTGTTTATGGGTACGCCGGACATCGCGGCGACCTGCCTGAAAAAAATACTGGCCGACGGCTTCGATGTGGTGGGCGTCTACACCCAGCCTGACCGTCCCAAGGGGCGGGGCATGAAGCTGGTTGCGTCCCCGGTGAAGGAGGTGGCCGTGGCCGCCGGAATTCCCGTGTTTCAGCCGGAAAATTTCCGGGAGGATGCTTCGGTGGAGGCGCTTCGCGCCTTGCAGCCGGATATCTGCGCCGTGGTGGCCTATGGGCGCATTCTGCCCCAGAAGGTGCTGGACGTGCCGAAATACGGCTGCATCAACATCCATGCCAGTCTGCTGCCCAAATACCGGGGATCCGCCCCCTACCAGTGGGCGGTGCTGGACGGCCTGACGGAGACCGGCGTCACCGCCATGTATCTGACCCGGGAGATGGACGCCGGAGACATCATTGACGTTTCCAAGACCCCCATCGGCGAAAACGAGACGGCGGGGGAGCTGCTGGATCATCTGGCGGTGCTGGGTGCGGAGCTGCTGAGCAAGACCCTGACCCGGTTTGAAAGGGGAAAGGTGCCTGCCACGCCCCAGGACGAATCGGGGGTCAGCTACGCCCCCATGCTGGACAAGTCCATGTGCCCCATCGACTGGACGAAGACGGCGCAGCAGGTGCATAACCACGTCCGGGGACTGCATCCCTGGCCGGTGGCGACCATGGAATTGCAGGGCAAAGCCTTCAAAGTCCACGCTACCCGGGTGGTGGAGGGCAGCGGCAAGCCCGGCGAAATTCTGGGTCTGACCAAGACCGGACTGCGCATTGCTTGCGGCGAGGGCGCGGTGGAAATCATTTCCCTGCAAGCCGAGGGCGGCAAGCGGATGGCGGCGCCCGATTATTTCCGGGGTCACCCATTAGAGCACTGATGGGCGCGAGAGAAACGGCGCTGAACGCGCTGATCGCCTGCCGCAAAAGCGGCGCCTGGTCAAATACGGTGCTGAAAGAATATATCGCCCGGGATCGCCTGCCTCCCAGGGACGCGGCGCTGGCCACGCGGCTGTGCTACGGCGTTTTGCAAAACCGGAACAAGCTGGATTTTTTCCTCCGGCAGCTTCTCACGGGGCGGCTGAAGGACCTCCATCCCGTGGTGCGGGACATCCTCCATTTGGGATTGTACCAGATTTATGAGCTGGACAAAGTTCCCGAAAGCGCCGCCGTGAATGAATCGGTGACGCTGGCGAAGAAATACTGCAAAAATCCGAAGGCCGGGGCGCTGGTGAACGCCGTTCTGCGCAAGGCGGCGGCGACGAAGGGAACCTTGCAGGAGCCGACGTCCTATGCCGACCGCTACAGCCATCCGGACGAGCTGATCTCCCTGCTGAAAGCAAACCTGCCAAAGGGCAAGCTGGAACCCATACTCATTGCCGACAACGCCGCACCCCAGACGGTGGTGCAGGTGAACACCCTCCGGATTTCTGCGGAGGAGCTGACCGAGCGGCTGACGGAGGAGCATGTCTGCGCAAGACCCCACGACTGGATGGCGGACTGTCTGGTGCTGTCCGGCACGGGAAGCTTAGAGCAGCTGCCGGCATTCCGGGAGGGGCTGTTTTATGTGCAGGATCCGGCGGCGAAGCTCAGCGTTCTGTGCGCGGGGCTGCCGGAATCCGGCGGGAACGTGCTGGACTGCTGCGCCGCGCCGGGAGGCAAGAGCTTTGCCGCGGCCATTGCCATGGGCGGCCGGGGAAAGATCATCTCCTGCGACATATACCCCCACAAGACCGCCCTGATCGAAAACGGCGCGGCGCGTCTGGGGCTGACGAACATTACGGCGCGCCAGCAGGACGCTTCCCAGGTTGTGCCGGAGTGGGTCGGTGCCATGGACACCGTGATTGCCGACGTGCCTTGCTCCGGCCTGGGCATTATCCGGAAAAAGCCGGATATCCGATATAAAAACCTGAAAGAGCTGGAAAATCTTCCGGCCTTGCAGCTAAAAATTCTGGAAACCCAGGCATCCTACGTAAAACCCGGCGGCACGCTGCTGTATTCCACCTGCACCGTGCTGAAGAGGGAAAACGAGGACGTGGTTTCCGCCTTCCTTGCAGGTCACGGCGCGTTTATCACCGAGCCGCTGCCGCTGCCGGATGTATTTCCAAAAAACGAAACCGGGATGCTCACCCTGATTCCCGGCGAGTATGACACCGACGGCTTCTTTATCTGCCGTCTGCGGAGAAAAGCATGAATCTGAAATCCATGACCCTGCCGGAGCTGACGGCGGTTCTGAAAGAGCTGGGGCAGCCCCAGTTCCGCGCCAGGCAGGTCTATACCTGGCTGCACAAGGGCGTCCGCGCCTATGACGAAATGACGAACCTGCCCAAGTCCCTCCGGGACACCCTGGCGCGGGAGTATCCCATCTGCGCCCCGAAGGTGGTGCGCAGGCAGGAATCCGCCCGGGACGGCACGATCAAATACCTCTGGGAATTGTCCGACGGCAACTGCGTGGAGACGGTGCTGATGCGCTATCACTACGGGAACACCGTGTGCATTTCCACGGAGGTGGGCTGCCGGATGGGCTGCGCCTTCTGCGCCTCCACCATCGGCGGACTGGTGCGGCGGCTGGAACCCTATGAAATGCTGGACGAGGTGCTGTTTACACAGGTGGACTCCGGCCTGCCCGTTTCCCACATCGTGCTGATGGGCATCGGCGAGCCGCTGGACAATTTTGACAATGTGATGCGCTTTCTGGAGCTGGTGAACAGTCCGGAGGGGATGAATATTTCCATGCGGCACATCAGCCTCAGCACCTGCGGTCTGGTGCCGAAAATCGACGAGCTGGCGAAGCGGAAATTGCAGCTGACGCTGTCGGTTTCCCTCCACGCGCCCAACGACGAGGTGCGAAATCGGATTATGCCGGTGAACAAGGCCTATCCCAGCGAGGAGCTGTTGGCGGCCTGCCGCCGGTACTATCAGGCGACCTCCCGGCGGATTTCCTTTGAGTACGCCATGATCGACGGGGTCAACGACCGCCCGGAGGACGCCAAGGAGCTGCTCCGGCGCTTGAAGGGGCTGCCGGCCCACTTCAATCTGATCCCATTAAACCGTGTGGAGGAAAGTCCTTTGAAGCCCAGCACCCGGGCAGCCGTGGCGGCGTTTCAGAAGACCCTGGAAGAGGGCGGCGTCACCGCCACCGTCCGCAGAACCCTGGGGGGCGATATCGACGCCTCCTGCGGGCAGCTGCGGCGGAAATACAATCAAAGTAAAGAAAATCCATAGATAAAGGAGGCGCAAGCCTATGCAGAGCTGGGGATTGACCGATCCCGGCTGTGTCCGGAAACAGAATCAGGATTCCTACAGAATTGAACAGCTTGACCGGGGCAATCTGCTGTGCATCGTCTGCGACGGCATGGGCGGCGCCAAATCCGGAAACATTGCCAGTTCTCTGGCGGTGGATGTGTTCGTGGAGGAAGTCCGCCGCTGCTGGAAGCCTGTCATGGAACAGGAGAAGGTGGACCAGATGCTCCGCAGCGCCGTGAAGCTGGCGAACTTCACCGTGTACGACCAGTCCCGGCAGTTTGAGGAATTTGACGGCATGGGCACTACGCTGGTGGCGGTGATGGTGCGGGGACGGAAGGCGACTATCGTTAACGTTGGCGACAGCCGCGCCTATCACGTGGGCAAAGGCGGCATCCGGCAGGTGACCAAGGATCACTCCCTGGTGCAGATGATGGTGGACAGGGGAGATCTGACCCCGGAGGTGGCAAAAAGCTACCCCGGCAAGAACTTCATCACCCGCGCCATCGGCACGGAGACCACCGTTCTGTGCGACATCTTCCATCTGGATGTGGGCAAGGGCGACTATCTGCTGCTGTGCAGCGACGGATTGAGCAATCTCTTGGACGATCAGGAAATTCTTTTCGAGGTCGTCCACGGCGTGTATAAGCAGAACTGCTGCAAGCGCCTTCTGAACATCGCCAAAAACCGGGGCGCGCCGGACAATGTCACCAGCGTGCTGATCGCCGTTTGAGTACCGGGAAAGGAGCAATATCTGAATATGGATCAATATATTGGACGGCTCTTGGACGACCGGTACGAAATTCTGGAGATCATCGGTACCGGCGGCATGGCTGTCGTCTATAAGGCGCGGGATCACCGGCTGAACCGGCTGGTGGCCGTCAAAATACTCAAGGATGAATTTGCCCGGGATGAGGAATTCCGCCGCCGGTTCCGTGCCGAGGGCGAGGCCGTGGCCATGCTGAGCCATCCCAACATCGTGCAGGTCTACGACGTTTCCGCCTCCGACAGCGCCAATTACATCGTCATGGAGCTGATCGACGGCATTTCTCTCAAGCAGTACATGGAGAAAAAAGGGGTGCTCAACTGGAAGGAGACGCTGCATTTTGCCATGCAGATCGCCAAAGGATTGGAGCACGCTCACAGCCGGGGGATTATCCACCGGGACATCAAGCCCCATAACGTCATGGTGCTGAAAAACGGCTCCGTCAAGGTGATGGACTTCGGCATTGCCCGGGTCATGAGCAAGAGCAACACCTTGACAAAGGAAGCCCTGGGAAGCGTCCACTACATTTCCCCGGAACAGGCCAAAGGCGGACATACCGACAACCGTTCCGACATTTATTCTCTGGCTGTGGTCATGTATGAAATGATGACCGGCCGGCCGCCCTATGACGGGGAATCTCCCGTGGCGGTGGCCATCCAGCATATCAACGGCGGCGCGCCGCTGCCCTCCACCCTGAACCCCAACATTCCCCGGGGCCTGGAGCAGATCATCATGAAGGGCATGGCGCTGGAGGTAAACGACCGTTACGTCTCCGCCACGGAAATGCTCCACGATATGGAGGAATTCCGGCAGAACCCGGACATGATCTTCGATTACCACAGCATTGTGGACGACGCCACCCGGGTGCTGCCCAATCTTTCCCGCGGCATGACCACGGCGGAGAAAAAGGTGCAGGCCAAGACCGGGGCGGCTCCCGCCCGGACATCCTCGGACAGCATCCACCTGCACCAGAACGCCCAGGCGGGGCGGGACAACGAGTCCATCCGCCGCGCTCAGCAGCGCCGTCAGGCGCAGCAGCAGCAGCGCAAGGAGGAACGCAAGGAGGAGCGCAGCCGGGTCGCCACCACGGCCATTGTGGTGTGCAGCGCCGTGGCGGTGATTGCGATTTTCATTTTCCTGATCGCCCTGTTCAACGGCGCCCTGCTGAGCAAGGAGAAGGCGCTGGTGGACGTCCCCTATCTGGAGGGAAGCGTTTACGACGAAAGCCTGGCGTCCCAGTATCCGGATTTTACCATCAAGCTCCAGCAGCAGTACGACGACACCCGGCCGAAGGGAGAAATCCTTCACACGGAGCCCTCCGGCGGCAGCAAGGTGGTCAAAGGCTCGGAGCTTTGGCTCACCGTCAGCCTGGGGCAGCGGCCGGAAGCCAAGACCATGGATAATTTCGTAGGCTCCAGCGCGGAGGAAGCCAAGTCCATCCTGCTGGGGCAGGGCTTTGAGCCCATTACCCGCAACGAGATCAGCTACGTATACGAGGTGGGGCAGGTCATCCGCACGGAGCCGTCCGTCGGCACGGAAATGACGGCGGGACAGACGGTGTACGTCTATGTCAGCACCGGCCCGGATGTGATCACGGCGAAGATGCTCAACGTGATGGGGCTGGATGTGGATAAGGCCAAGGAGCTGCTGGGGCAGGCCGGCTTTACCAACGTCAGAACCGAGGAAGTGGAGAGCCTCAAGCCCAAGGGCGAGGTCATTCACCAGTCCGCGGCGAAGAACGAGGAGATCGACGTCAACACGGAAATCGTTCTGCAAATCTCCAAGGGGCCGGAGGAAACCACCGGCCCGACCCAGACGACCGCCCCCAAAAATCCCAACGATCTGGTGACCATCGGGGTGCAGTTCTCCCTTCCGGAACGGGACGAACCGTACATCCTGAGCATTTTCCTGAACGGCAAGGAGGTTATCGAATCCCGGGAGATCGTGCCGGGAACCTCCAGCTTTGTCTGCGACCTGTCAGGCACCGGAACCCAGACCTATGACATTTACATCGACGGAGAATACTACCAGTCCAAGGAAGTGCCGTTTAATTGAGTATGGAAAAACAGCGTACCGGTCGGATCGTCCGTTCCATCAGCGGATTTTATGACGTGCAGACGGGAGACGGGGTAATCACCTGCCGCGCCCGGGGCATTCTGCGAAAGGAAAACTGCACGCCCCTCACCGGCGACATGGTGAACATCACCGTGGAGCGGGGGAAGGGGATGGTGGAAAAGGTGCTGCCCCGGCGCAACTGCTTCGTCCGCCCCGCCGTCGCCAACATTGACGCCCTGGTGGTGTTCGCCGCCAACGTCAACCCGGTGACGGAGCCGTTTCTCATCGACCGGGTGGCGGCCATTGCGGGGGATCAGGAGGTGCCGGTCTACCTGTGCGTCAACAAGTGCGACCTTGACCCGGCGGCGGACTTGGTGCGGATTTACCGGAACGCCGGTTTCCCCGTCATCTGCACCAGCGCCGAGACCGGCGGCGGTGTGGAGGAACTTCGGACGCTGATTAAGGGCAAGCTGGTGGCCTTCACCGGAAATTCCGGCGTGGGCAAAAGCAGCATTCTCAACTGTCTGGCGCCGGAGCTGAACCTCTCCACCGGCGAGGTCTCCGAAAAGCTTGGCCGGGGGCGGCATACCACCCGGCATGTGGAGCTGTACAGTCTGGGGGACGACACCTTCGTCATGGACACCCCCGGCTTTTCCTCCTTCGACACCGACGAAATGGACGTGATCCTTAAGGAGAACCTGCAATACGCTTTTGCGGATTTCGGGGAATACCTGGGAAAGTGCCGCTTTGACGACTGCACCCACCGCAGGGAGCCGGGCTGTGCCGTCCGGGAAGCCTGCGGGGAAGGGAAGATCGAAAAAACCCGGTACGAAAGCTACCTGAAGCTGTACGAAAAGGCGAGCCAGGTCAAGGCCTGGGAGCTGAAATAATAAGAAGCGCAGCACCCCTTGCCTCTCCCTATGGGAGAGGTGGCCGAGCGAAGCGAGGACGGAGAGGGG
>URBH01000034.1 GCA_900546075.1 uncultured Eubacteriales bacterium
AGAAGTGGGGCAAAAAGACGGCTGAGACTCGCAGGCACAATTGTGCGGTGTTGCCCTATATTCCCTTTGTCAATTTCCGGCAGGCCGATGCCAGCTCCCGCAGGGTGCTGCACGATACCATGGGGCAGACGGACGCCATGGTCTGAACGCTCCTGATATACTTCCACTTCCCTTCCGGGATGGGATTCAGGAAAATCACTCTCCCCGCCTGACGCTTTGCCTCCCGCACCGCCGCCAACGCCCGGGGCTGGTCGATGGTTTTGGTGTCGGATAGAATCAGCAGCGTCGCGGAGGCACCCAGCACGCCTGGGCGCATGGTACACAGGGTCTCCAGCGCCGCGCCCAGATCCGTCCCCCGGCCGTAGATGCCGGAATCCTTCACATAGCTGCGGAACAAATCCATGTTTTGCAGCCGGAATGCGTCCGCCTCCACCACCGTCTCGGAGAACAGGAACACCCGGGATCTTTCCGAGACCTGATTCAGGCTCTGAATAAACCGCAGAGCAAACTCCGAAAACTGCACCATGGAGCCGGACACGTCGCACAGCAGCACCAGACGCTTCCGCTTGGCACGCTTCTTCCGGTAGCGCAGGCGGTAAAAGCTGCCCCCGGTTTCCAGTCCCTTGCGGATGGTGCGGCGGAAATCCAGCTTCCCCATGTGGCCGCCGGATTTCCCCCTGGCCGCCAGCTCCCCGTTGATCTCTCTGGCTACGGCCTGAATCAGCTCGATGGCTTTGGGAATCTCCGTGTCCTTGAACTGGGAAATGTCCCGGTAGAGAATGCCGATCTCCGGGTCCATCTCCTGCCCGCCCACCCCGGCGTTTTCCATGAGCATCTGCTGCTCCATGATCGCCCGGGTAAATACGGAGTGGATGAAATCCCCGTAGAGCTTGGGGTTGCGTTCGGCGGTGCCGCGGTACTTTTCCATGAACCCCCGCAGCCGCTGCCGGGCCTCCTCCGGCATGGTTGCGTAGGTCTCCCGCTGCTTTTCGCTCAAATCCATGGGCTGGCCGTTCAGCTGAAGCTCCTCCTCCGCTTCTTTGCGGTGCTGCTCCAGCTCCTGCTCCCGCTCCATCTGCTCCTTGGCCTGGCGGCGAATTTGCTCCTCCGACAGGAAAAAGCCGTCGAACACCCGGTCGAAGGTGATCTGCTCCTCCCGGGATTTGGCGTAGACGGTGCGCAGGGCGGTTTTCACCCGCTCCCGGTCGTCCATGCCCAGGGCGATCAGCAGCCGGGCGGCGTCCTCCGTCTCCTTAGGGCTGACGCTTAGGTTTTCCAGATGGAGCATCCGGGAAAAAGCGGACAGCTTTTCCAGGTAGACGTCCGGCTCAGTCATGGTGATGCCCCTCGCAGCCGCCGCAGCGGCAGCCGTTCGCTTCTTCTTCCTCCAGCGCCGCCATATCCTCGTTGTTTTTCAGCACGAATCCGGCGGTTTTCCGCAGGGCGTCGGGGGTCAGCTCCCGGATGCCCAGAGCGTCCAGCGCCGCCGCCCAGTCCAGCGTCTCGGCGATGGAGGGCTTTTTCAGAATGGCCTCGTTGGAGCGGAGCTTCTGCACCGCCAGCGCCACCTGGGCACAGAGACGGTCGTCCACATGGGGCAGCTTCGCCCGCAGGATGGCCAGCTCCTTTTCCATGTCCGGGTACTCGATATACAGATAGGCGCACCGCCGCCGCAGGGCTTCGGACAGGGGCCTTGCCCGGTTGGAGGTCAGCACCACGAAGGGGACGGAATTGGCCTTGATCGTCCCCACCTCCGGAATCGTCACCTGCATTTCCGACAGCAGCTCCAGGAGAAACGCCTCAAATTCCTCGTCGGCCTTGTCGATCTCGTCGATCAGCAGCACCACGGGCTTCTCCGAACGGATGGACCTGAGCAGCGGCCGTTCCAGCAGATATTCGTCGCTGAACAGGGAACGGGTCAGCGCTTCCCTGTCCTGGGCGTTCATGTTCACCTGAATGGACAATAGCTGCTTCTGATAGTTCCACTCGTAGAGCGCCTTGCTTTCGTCCAGCCCCTCGTAGCATTGCAGCCGCACCAGCTCCCGGTCAAGCGCGGCGGCCATGACCTTGGCCACCTCGGTCTTGCCCACACCGGCGGCGCCCTCGATCAAAAGCGGCCTGCCCAGCTGCAAGGCCACGTACAGCACCGTCGAGAGCGTATCGTCATAGATATAGTGCTCCTTGTCCATCTTTCTTTTTAATTCTTCCAGATTCATGGGAATCCCTCCTTTTGTATCGATTATACCATAAGATTCGGATTTTGCAAAGAAGTATTGCCGTTTCTTTTGCCGCGCATTCCGCCAACCGTACAGCAAAAGCTCTCCCAGAATCCGGGAGAGCTTTGCTTATTCAGATTCAGGACTCCGCCGTGGGCAGGTCGGTGTCGCCCTCTCTCAAATACCAGCCGACACTGTTGGGGATGATGTTGTCGTCCAGACGGAAAACCTTCCGGAGCATCCCGTAGTAGGGCAGGTATTTGTCGTGCTCGTCGTACCGCCAGCCCCGGCCGTAGGGCTGATCGCCGGTGTACTTGGTCAGGCAGTCGGGGTGAACCTCGGCAAACCGCTTCTGCTCCTCCGCCGAAATCCGCTTGGCGCTGTAGTTCTGGGCGAACAGGGTCTTGATGGGAACATTGTCCAGGGGAGACAGGTCCTTGACCTTGGTAAAGCTGATATTCACCATTTCCAGCTTCTCGCACTGTGCCAGCGGAGTGAGATCCTCGATATTGCCGCAGAAGGCCGCCTCGAAGAATTTCAGCTCCTTGCAGTTGGCGAAGGGGGTCAGATCGGAGACATAGGCGCTGGAAATGATAATGGCTTCCAGCTTGGGCATTCCCTTCAGGAAGGAGAAATCCTTAAGGAAGGTCACGTCGTTATGTCCCACGTCCATGAACCGCACATCCTCGCAGTAGACCAGATTCTGGGCGTTCTTGTCCGTCAGCTCGTAGGTGCAGCGGATGACCTCGGAATCGGTCATGCAGCTTCCGCCGCCGTAGGGCACACGCCAAACCACCTTGGTCTTGTCCCGGTAGTCCTCCCGGAGCTGCGCCATGCTCTCGTTGGAGATTTTGCAGTTTTCCAGCACGAAGCGGCTGCAATTTTCCAGCAAATCCAGCGCCAGGCGGGCTTCCGGCAGTCCCTCGTCACCGATGTTCACGTTCTTGATGTGAACCTCCGTGGTCTCGGTGGTGGAAAGGGTCTCGCCGTAGAAGTCGAAGACGTAGTGGAAGGACGCCCCCGGGGCAGCCTCTTCCAGGGTCTTGACGTCCTCTTTTGTCAGGCTGCTGGTGCCGTCGGATTTCATCAGCTCCACGCTGGTCAGCCCGGAAAGCATACCCAGCTTTTCGCTCACGCCCGCCACATCCCCGGAACTGATTCCGGACAGGTTCAGCTCGGTGGTGTCCATGGTGTACTCCGTGCCGCCGATGTCCACCGTGCAGTCGATGGTGATGTTCCCAAAGGTCGTTTTCAGCTCGTCGATCTGTTCCAGGGACAGCTCCGGCTTTTTCAGCGTGATTTGCTGCACGTCGGGCAGATATTGGAGATTCTCCATCAGCGTATCGTAGTCATAGTCCCCCACCTCCAGCGTCAGCTCGGTGACCTCCGGCGCGAAGGACTTGCCTCCCAGACTGACTTCGTAAAGAATCTCGCACCCGGGCAGCTGCTGCTTGGCGGATTCCAGAACCGCGTAATCGCTGCAAGCGGTGGCGTCCAGGGTTTTCAGCTTGGGGAAATAGTTCACAAGAATCCGGATATCCTTCTCGGTCAAATCCGCAACCGTCAGCTTCGTGGTATCATTGGGATATTTGCCGACCTGGAAGGGTACGTCCCAGTAAATCTCGCAGTTCGGCAGCTGGGAATGGACGGCGTCATAATGCTCAAAGGAAATGTCCTGCCCCCGCAGATCCAGGGTCTTCGCGTTGATGGGGTAGACCGCGTCCTCGACGAAAATGTGGTTGTTCTGATACCAGAAATACCCCGTGACACCGGCCACCGCCAGTGCCAGAACCAAAACCACGGCAAACAGAATCCACAGTACTTTTTTTGCCAAGCTTCTTACCTCCTGTTCGGGGTCTGCGACCAAAGCGGCCCCCTGTCTTCAAATTGCAATTTATAATACCATATTTCGCCCAAAAAAGCAACACTTACAGGCCGAAATGTGGCTGGAAGATTATGAAGGTTCTATTAAGCGGGTTGCATTTTGTCCTGTCCGATGATATACTGAGGTGCACGGGGGAATTACGCCGAAAAGGCGCGCGTTCCCCTGGGTTACTTTTCGCGGAGGAAGCAATATGAAAACAAAAACCGGCCGCATTCTGACAGTGGCGCTGATTTTTCAGCTGCTCGCCTTTTCGGCCTGCGCCGCGTGGCTCGTGTACGACGCCAAGGTCGACCGCAGCGGCTGGGCAGAAAAAGGCGGCGTGCGGTATTACCGGGATTTTCACGCCAAGCCTGTCACCGGCTGGCTGGACATAGACGGGCAGCGGTACTTTTTCCTGGAGGGCGGCATTCCCGCCACCGGCTGGCTGGAACAGGACGGCGTTACCCGGTACTTTGGAAGCGACGGCGTCATGCTGACCGGCTGGCAGACCATCGGCGGAAAAACCTACTGCTTTGACGAAAACGGCGCTATGCTCACCGGCTGGCAGCAGCTGGACGGCATCCCCTGCTATCTCCCCGACGGCATTCTCGCCACGGGCTGGCAGGAGATTGACGGAAAGCGGTACTATTTCGGCGACGACGGCAAAATGCGAACCGGCTTTACAAACGTGGACGGCGACATTTACTGCTTTGACGAAGCCGGTCAGCCCCTGACCGGGGATACATCGATCGGCGACAACCGCTATCACTTTTCCGAGGAAGGCGTCATGCACACCGGCTGGCTCACCTCCGAGGACGGGATGCGCTACTATCAGGCCGACGGCACCATGGCGACGGACTGGCAGGAGATCGGCGGAAAGCGGTATTATTTCGGCGAAAACGGCGTTGCCGCCACCGGCTGGTATCAGGAGGGCGAATACAGCTACTACTTCCTGCCCGACGGCTCCGCCGCCGTGGGGCCCACGGAGATTGACGGCGTGACCCACTATTTCACCCCCAAGGGCATGGAGGTCATCCTCGTCAACGCCGCCCATCCGATTCCGGACTATTATACCGCCGACCCCGTGATTGTTGAGGACTGGCACCGGGTGGATCGGCGGTGCTACGAGCCGCTGATGCAGATGCTCTCCGATTGCACAGACGCGGGGATCGAGTACATCTTCAATTGCGGCTACCGCACCCTTCAGGAGCAGACGGACATTCTGGAAAAGCGGACCCAGGAACACATGAAGGAATTTGACCTGGATTTTGACGAAGCCAGAAAAATGGCGCTGGAAACCGTGGCAGTCCCCGGCACCAGCGAGCATCAGATGGGTCTGGCCGTGGACATAGTGGGAGAGGAGGCCAACGCCTGGCTGGGGGAGCATTGCTGGGAATACGGCTTCATTCTCCGCTACACCGAGGAAAAAGCGGAGATCACCGGCATCACCAACGAGCCGTGGCACTTCCGGTACGTGGGCAGGGAAATCTCCATGGACATGAAGGGCTCCGGGCTGTGCCTGGAGGAATACCTGGGCGCGGTGTAATACTGTTTCCCTCAGCAAAAATATAATTACGCCGCCGGTTTCCGTATCGGAAACCGGCGGCGTTTGCTTTTAATCTCTACGCAGTGCCTCGATGGGGTTCAGGTTTGCCGCCTTGTAGGCCGGGAGCATACCGAACACCACGCCGATGAAGGTGGAGAACACCACCGCCACGATGATGGCCGGCGCACTGATGGACACGGGAATCTGCATCATGTTGGAGATCAGCTCCGCGAGAATCACGCCGCTGATGACGCCGATGATGCCGCCCAGACTGGTCAGCACCGCCGATTCCGTCAGGAACTGGAGCAGAATCCGCTTCTTTCTCGCACCGATGGCCTTTTTCAGACCGATCTCGGCAGTCCGCTCCGTCACGGACACCAGCATGATGTTCATGACGCCGATGCCGCCCACCAGCAGGGAGATGCTGGCAATCCAGATCAGCTGGGTGTTGGTGGACTGGGACATTTTTTGCAGCTGCTGCGCCTGTTCCAGCATATCCTGACTGCGGTAATCGAAGTCGGTATTTTCCGAATCCACGATCTGCTTCTGGGTCAGAAGGTCAGCCGCTTCCTTACCCGCCGTGGCCATGGTGTCGGTGTTTTTTACCTTGATGGCCACGTTCTGAGGCTCGTCAAACTGAAATGCCGTCGGCCAGACCGTGCTGGGGATGTACAGGCAGCCGGAGGAGGTGTCCGCATAGAGGAAGTAGTCCTGCAATGTCTCAATGGTCGGCGTAAACTCCTTGGATAGGGCAACCACCCCCACCACGGTGAACACGTCGCCCTTGACCTCCAACGACTTTCCAACGGGATTTTCTCCGCCGAACAGGGTGGAAACCGTGTTGGCATCCACCAGCGCCACCTTGCGGAAATTGTCGTAATCCGCCTGGGTGAAGCCTCTGCCGGACTTGATCTGATAGCCGTACACCGGCAGATAGTGCATATCAATGCCGTAGGTCTCGCCGTTGAAGCTCGTGTTCTGGTAGTACACGAAATTGGAATTGTTCCGGGAGTTATACAGCGATACTTCCTCCACGCCGGAAAGTTCTTCCAGCTCCTGCCGGGTCTCCTCGGTGATGACCCGCACGCCCTCGGGGATGGCATTCCAGCCCATGTCATAGGAATACCCCGCCTGATTCAGCCGGACGGTAACCACGTTGTTGCCCGCGCCGATGAGGTTCTCCTTGATCTGCTCATTGGTCCCCCGGATGGTGGAAACAATGGTGATAATGGCCGCAATGCCGATGATAATGCCCAGCATGGTCAGCACGCTTCGCATCTTGTGTCCCCAGATTCCCTGGAAGGCAAGCCGGATATTTTCTATCATAAAATTTGCCCTCCTTAATAACTGTACAGATCGCTCGGGTCGCTTTCCACCGTGGGCGCGCCCTCTTTCAGGTTCTTGCCGTAGGGGAATGCAATGAGGTCGTCTGCGGTCAGGCCGCTGAGAATCTCGGTGTAGCTGCCCCACAGCGCCTTGCCCGTGGTCACAAACCGCTTCTCCAGCTTGCCGTCGGCGCCCCGGACGTAAACGAAGGACTGTCCTTTCTCACTGCGAACAAAGGGGTTCTCCAGGTAGATGCCACTTTCGCCTGTAGCCGAGGAATACTGGATATTGGCGTACATTCCCGCCTGCAAATCCGCAGTTTCGTCCACGAAGACCGTGAAGGGATAGTAGGACACGTTGGGGTTGCCCGAGCCGTAATAGCTGTCGTTGTCGCTGGGGAAATCCCCCATGGACACGATCTTGCCGGGATAGGTCATGCCGGTGTTCCAGTCGTTGACCGTGACCTCCTGCCCGATTTGCAGCTTATCCTTGTCCAGCTCGCTGACGCTGCCCTGGATGTAGAATCCGCCGCCGCCGGAGACCTTAATGATGGGCTGGCTCTTGGTTCTGGCTTCGTCCTCCGTCAGGACGGAGACCACCTTGCCGTCAAAGTCGGCGTAGATATTGCCGTCGCTCATTTCGGCCTGCTTGATCTTGTAATCCGCTTCGGCCACCTTGATCTTGAAGCCCAGCTCCTTGATCTTCTTTTCCTGCTCGGAGCGCATCTGCGCCAGCTGCGCGGCGGTATAGCCGCTGCCGGGGTCAGGCATATCCGGGTCGGTGGGATCGGTGCTGTCCGGGTCGTCCGTTATGATGGAATGGTCGGGAACCACCGAAGCGTCAAAGAACTTGAACACGAAGCCGCCGCCCTGCCGGTAGATATGCAGCCCCTGCCAGGTCAGCCGGTTGCCCAGGGACATATTGCCCTCGGTGACCTTGAAGACCATGTAGTAATCGCTCACGGTAATCGTAGGCTTTTCATCGGGGTTTTCCGCCGCCGAGGCGCTGGAATTTTCGCCGTCCTCGCCCCCGGGATTCCCGCCGGAAGAACCTTCCCCGGGATTCTCCGGCGGATTCGGAGTTTCCGACGGCTTCTCTGACGGACTTTCCGTAGTTTCTGTCGTAGTCTCCGTCGTTTCTTCCGTTGTTTCCACGGTAGGTTCCTCCGTGGGGTCGGGTACGTAATTTTTATTCTGGTACTCCTCCGCCTTCTGCCGCGCCGCTTCCAGAATGCCATTGTCCACGGCGGCTGCGGTGTTGAGCCAGCAGATCAGCGCCTTTTCCGCCATGCTGCCGTCGTAGTCGGAGTTGGTGGAGAGCTGATAGCTGCCCGTCAGCTTGTCGCCGGCATTCGGATCCCCCTCGTCCCCGTAATCGCCGGAATCGTCAACATCTACGGCGGACATGGGCGTCATATTCTGGATCTCTCTCAGCCTTTTCCGGGCAGTTTCCTGATCCAGCTTCAGCTTTTCCACCTCCAGCCGCTTGCGCTCCAGCTGGAGGTCGGACAAGCTGGTGTCAAAGGTCATCAGCACGTCGCCCTTTTTCACCATGTCTCCCTGGGCGACCTTCATTTCCGTCACCGTCTGGGTGGAGGAAAGAAACACGGTCTGGATTTTATCCGTGGAAACGGGGCCGTAGCTCTCCTGAGAATCGCCCCAATATTCCGTCATGCCGACGTAGTTGAAGGCAAACACCTTCACCGGCTCCGACCTGCCCCGGCTCACGCCGAACCACACGCCAAGGCCGATGACCACCACCAGAACCACTGCGGTCACCGTAATGATGGTTTTCTTCTTATTCTGCTTCTTCATTTCCGGCACCTCCCTCCTGCTGCTCGTCGTAAGTACGGAGCTGCCCGTCCAGAATGTGGTAAATCTTGTCTGCGCACTGGGCAATGGCAAGCTCGTGGGTGATCATGAGGATGGTCATTCCCTCGTCACTGAGCCGCCGGAAAATATCCATGATCTGGTTGCCTGCCTTGGTGTCCAACGCGCCGGTCGGCTCGTCCGCCAGCAGCAGATCCGGCTTTCCCACCATCGCCCGGGCAATGGCGACACGCTGGCACTGGCCGCCGGACAGCTGGTTGGGGAAAAAGTCCATCCGCTCTTCCAGTCCCACGGCCTTCAGCGCCTCCGCCGCCCGTTCCCGCCGCTCCTTCAGGCTCACCCCGGCGTACAGCAGGGGCAGCGCCACATTGTCCAGCGCGGTGAGCTTGGGCATCAGGTAAAAGCTCTGGAACACGAAGCCCAGGTGCTTGTTCCGGATATCCGCCAGTTCATCGTCGTCCATGTCCTTCAGGTTCTGCCCGTCCAGCTCATAGGTACCGGAGGTGGGAACGTCCAGACAGCCGATGATGTTCATCAGGGTGGTCTTGCCGGAGCCGGAAGGCCCCATGATGGCAAGGTAATCGCCCCGCTCCATGGTCAGGTTGACATTTTTCAGCACCCGGACAGGCTCCTTGCCCTGCACATAATCCTTGCAGATGTCCGTCAGTTTCAGGATGGCCACTTAGCCCACCCCGCCTTCTGTGGACGCGGTCTCGGTCGCCGCCGCATCCTCACCGGGCATCTCCCCGGTTTCCCCGGAGATGCTTTCCTCAGGCATCATATCCATGCCCTCAGCAGGCATGTCCTCCATGGGCATGTCTTCCATGGGCATATCCATGCCGCCCTCGCCCGTGTTGTCCATGGGCATGTCCACATTCTCCGATGCCGTCATTTCATGGGTGGTCGGCGCGCCGTTGTGGCACAGCTGCTCGTCGGGGAAGGCAATGTAATCCTCCAGCGTCAGGCCGTCCAGCACGTCGTAGGTGTCCGTCGCCTCATCGTGCTCGCCCAGCGTGATGCTGCGTTTTTCCAGCTTGCCCTTCTTCTCCGCCCACACGTAGGCAGAGCCGTCGTCTTCAAAGCAGATGAAGGCGCTGCTGAGGGGCAGACCGGAGGACGTGCCGTCCCCTTCCGTCAGCATTTCCAGGTAAACATGCTGCCCCAGAATCAGGCCGTCGGTGCTGTCCAGCTCCACGTAGAACGGGTACTTGCTGGACGCGGACATGGAATCGGTCGACGTACCGTAATACCGGTCGGTGTTGCTCCCCTGAGAGGGGTTTTCGTAATCCACCAGCTTGACCGTGCCCGTCCAGGCAGCGGAGGGATCCGTCCGGGAGGTGATTTTGATGCGGGTGCCTTCAATAATGCTGCCCCGCTGCAGCTCCCCAATGGTACCCTTGACGCGGTAGGAGCCGACCTCCTGAATGGTGATGTACGGTGCGGGGTTGCCGTTTCTGTCGGTGCCGCTTTCGTTGATGGACTGAATGCGGCCCTTGATGGGCGACACCACGGTGGCGTTTTTCAGCAGATTCTCCGCCTGGGTGACCTCGGTCTGCTTCGCCTTGGCATTCAGCTCCGCTTCCTTCATGTCCACCTGGGTGGTCTGGATCTGGATGGTGTACTGGAGCTTATCCGAGCCGGACGCCCAGCCCCGCTCCTTTTCCAGTTCCTTGATCTGCTGCTGGTAGCTTTCGATGGATGCGTTCAGCTGCTCCAGCTCCAGCTGTTTCTTTTCCAGACTCAGCTGTAACTCCTCGGTGTCGTACTCAAACAGTTTGTCGCCCTTGTTGACGTCGTCGCCCTCCTTGACCAGCACTTCCTTGACGGTCTTTTCCGAATCCTTCTTAATCTCCGTCACGTTTTCGGAAACGACCATGCCGGGGAACCGGTCGCCGGCCGCGATGCCGCCCATTCCCGTCAAATCGGAAACCGACTGCACATACACTGCCGTATCGTTGCTTCCGCAGCCCGCCAGAGAAACGGTCAGGCACAGGCTCAGCGCCAAAGCCAGCCATGCTCGAACTTTCATAATTCTGTCCTCCACACGTAAATGTTTCATTTTGTAATCCATATTATAGCGAAATTACCTGCGGAAATCAACTATGTTGCCATTAAAGATTCATTAAGGTAGGATGGGAAATTTTGCCGCAAAGAGGAAAAGCCCCGCGCCTAAAAAGGCGCGGGGTAAGGGGGGTGTGGTTTTGTCAGCCTATATAGGGGATTAGCCCATGTAAGCCGCCAGCTGCTCCTGAGCAGCGCCGACAAAGTCGTTGATGCCGGCGTCTTCCAGCTTGGACAGGAAAGTGGGCAGGACATTATCGGGGCTCACGGCACCGGACATCAGGTTGAAGGCGTACTCGGCGTAGACGTTGGACAGGGCAGCAGCTTCGGTGCTCAGCTCGGAGGAATCGAAGATGAAGCCGCCCATGGGCAGAGCCTCGGCCGCGTCGTAGTAAGCGGAGAAGCGATTCCAGAAGTCAGCACCCTGCGCGTCGGTGGGGGGCAGGATACGGACGTTGCCCATACCGTTGGTCCAGGGGGAGTAGTTGGCACGGTTCTCAGGGATAAAGGTGATGGTGCCGTCGCTGTTCTTGTTGTAGGTGAAGCCCTCGGTACCGTAGTTCATCATGGTCATCAGCTCGGAGTCGGTGTTCAGCAGGTTCAGGAACATTAGAGCGCGCTCGGGGTTCGCGGAGGTAGCGGAGATTGCGATCATAGCGCCCTGGCCGGAGGTGCAGTCCATGTAGGCAGCAGTCTCGGGAACCATGCGGACATCGATGTTACGGGCGGTGGAGAAGTCCAGTTCGCAGCCGAAGGCATAGGACTGGGTGCCGAACAGGTACTCGCCGGTGGACTGGGTAGCGGTACGGTAGTCGTTGGCGGTAGCGGTGGACTGGCAGCTGGGGGAGATGTAGCCCTTCTGGGCATACTCGTAGGTCTTCGCGGCGAACTTGGCAAACGCATCGGTGGAGAACTTGTTCACGATGGTGCTGCCGATGTCCTTGGAGGGATGCTCGGCGTCGTAGTAGTAGGACAGAACAGCGCCGGTGGGCAGGTCGCCGGTGATGATGGAGGAATGAGTGACCATTCTCTCAAGAACGACAGGCTCGATCAGCAGGGGGTAAAAATCCTTACCCTTCAGATCCTTAGCCTTCTGCAGCATTTCGGCGAACTCGTCGGAGTAGTAGTCCAGACCGGCGTTGCAGACGTCGTCAACATTGTAGCCCAGTTCCGCCAACAGGGTGCCGTTGACATCCCAGCAGTTCTGAGTAGCGGTGTCCTTCAGGCCGGGAACGGCATAGATGCCCAGGCCGTCGTAGCCGTTGGTCTTGGCGCAGTCCCAGATGTCCTGGGGAATGGTGGCCTTCAGCTCGGGCGCGTAGGTGTCCAGCATGTCGTCCAGCTTGACCCAGTAGCCGTCCTTGGCGTACTTGTTGTACTCGTCGGCAGACCAGTTGCAGGTGAAGTACATGTCGACCTTGTCGCCGCCGGCCAGGGCGGTAACGGTGGCCTGATCGAAGTCGCCCCAGGTGCCCCAGATGGGTTCGATGGTAGCGTTGATCTTATCCTTCAGATAAGCGTTGACGGACTCCATGACCTTCGCGGAAGCGTCGGGAGTGACGGTGCTGCCATGGAACCAGATCTTCAGCGTGACAGGCTCCAGCTCAGCCGCGGTAGGAGCAGCGGTCTCAGCATTGTCAGCAGCGGGAGCATTGTCGGGGGCGGCGGTGGGCGTGGTATTGCCGGAGCCGCAAGCGGCCAGACCGAGCACCATTACCAGAGCCAGCAACAGGGCCAGTAACTTTTTCATGTGTCTTCCTCCAAATAGTTTGTTATTTACTAAACAGCCAAACGTGGCTGCGTTAGCCATGTTTTTGCACCGTCAGCCCTTCACGGAGCCGACCGTCAGGCCGGAAACGATGTAGCGCTGGAAGAAGGGGTAGGCGCAGGCGATGGGAACGACGATGAACACCACCAGAACCATTCGCAGAGCCTGGGACGGCATTTTCGCCGCTTCGGCGATGGCGTCCGGGCCAAGCATACCTGCCATACGGTTTAAGTATTCCGTGTTGTTTTGCAGCTCCATCAGCAGCGCCTGCAAGGGCTGCAACACCTTCTTCTGCTGGATGTACAGCAGGGAGTTGAACCAGTCGTTCCAGTAGGCCAGAGCGTTCAGCAGCGCGATGGTGGCGATGCCGGGCTTGGCGATGGGGACGACCACCCGGAACAATGTGGAATATTCGCCGCTTCCGTCAATGGTGGCCGCTTCGATCAGCTCCAGGGGGACGCTGCTCTTAAAGAAGGAGCGCATCACGATGATGTTGAAGGGGCTGACCAGCAGAGGCACGATCAGCGCCGCATAGTTCTCGCTCAGACCCAGCAGCTGCTTGCTGACGATGTAGGTCGGCACCAGACCGCCGCCAAAGATCATGGTGAAGAAGCTGAGGAAATTGAAGAAGCCGCGGAATTTGAAGTCAGGACGGTACAGAACGTAGGCGTACATGGCGCACATGGTGGTGCTCAGCACCGTGCCGATGCCCGTGATGTAGATGGAGTTAAAGTAGGAGCGCCAGATCTGGGGCAGCTTATTGAATGCGTACCGGTAGGCGTCCACGCTCCAGCCGATGGGCATGAAGGAGTAGCCGATGGTGGTGATGGATTCCTTGGACGAGAAGGAAATGATGATAACGAAGGCGAAGGGAATGATGCAGCAGACGGAGAACAGACCGATGATCCCATGAAAGACCGCTTCGGTTCCCACGCTGACGCAATTCAGGCGGAGGTTCTTCTTTTCAGCCATTTGGAATCCCCCCTTAGAACAGACTGCTTTCGGAATCGATTTTCTTGACGATTCCGTTGGCCGTCAGGATGCAGACGAAGCCAAGGACATTTTGCAGCAATCCGGCCGCGGAAGACTGCCCCGGGTCACCGGTGGCCATGTAGGCACGGTAGACGTAGGTATCAATGGTCTGGGTCACGGAGAACAGCGCGCCGTTCTGCATGGGAACATTGTAAAAGAGGCCAAAGTCAGAAGCGAAGATCTTACCGACGTTCATGATAAACAGAATGGCGATCATGGTGCGCAGGTGGGGAATGGTCACGTGGAGCACCTGCTGCCATTTGGTCGCGCCGTCCATGGCGGCGGCTTCATACTGGTTGGTGTCGATGCCGGTGATGGCCGCAAGGTACAGAACCGTGGAGTAGCCCACATTCTTCCAGAGGTTTGCAAACGTCAGGATGAACGGCCATGGGCCGGGGGTCGTATACCAGGAGGTGCGGGCGTGTCCCGCGGCTTCCTGCATGGCAGGGATCATGCCGTACTGGGCATCCAGGAAGGCATTGAGGAAGTAGCTGACCACGACCCAGCTCAGGAAGTAAGGGAAGAACATCATGGTCTGGTAAGCTTTCTTGAAGAACTTTCTGGTGATCTCGTTCATCATGATGGCGAAGGCCACCGGGATGATGACGCCCAGAACGATGAACACGATGTTGTAGGCCAGCGTGTTGCGGATCATGACCCAGGCGGAGTCGGTCTTGAACAGGAACTCGAAGTTCTTGAATCCCACCCACTTACTGCTCAGCAGGTTGCTGATAAAGGAGGGATTGCGGGGATTGACCTTGTAATTTTTGAACGCCAGCACGATACCGCCCATAGGCAGGTAGCGCAGCAGCAGCAGCCAGATCGCCACGGGAGCAACCATGGTCAGAAGCACCAGGGTTTTCTTGTTCTTCTCAAACCAGCTCGGGGACTTGACTCTTGGCTCCAGACGTTCGGAGGTTTTTGCAGCCATTCACTCTTCACCCGTCCTTCCTATTCTTGCCGTTCCGACAGTCGTTTTATTTACGTTTCATTTATCTATATTTTACAGGCATAGCCCGGAATTGTCATGAGACGGCCTTGTTGTTTTTTGTTTTTGCTTGTGGGTTTCCACAATTCGGTGCAAACAGAGAAAACGGCGTTCGCCATTTTGCACAAATGTGATCGCCGTCTATTGGTCACAATGACCCATTTCTATTTTATTAAGCCCGGTAACGCACAATTGCACGGAGTTCCCCCTATTTCAGGGTGTTGCGGTACTCGTTGGCGCTCATACCCTCCTGTTTTTTGAAGGTTCTGGCAAAATGCGCCGTATCCGCGTAGCCCACCCGCTCGCCGATCTCGCCGATCTTCAGCCTGGGGTCAAGCAGCAGCTCCTTGGCCTTCCGGATGCGCACGGTGTTGAGAATGTCGTAAAAGCTCTTGCCCGTGTGCCGGTTCAGCAGCTTCGACAGGTGCCACTGGGAAACATAGCAGCAATCCGCCACTCCCTGAAGGGTCAGCTTTTCCGCGTAATGCTCCTCGATGTAGGCCATTGCCTGGTTGACGATGAAGCTTCCCGCGCCGTGCTGCTCCTCCTCCGGTTCTTCCTCCGGATGCCGCATCTGAGACCGGGCGTTTAAGCGGACGGTCATGGTTTCCAGGGCTTCCCTGATCTCGTCCATTTTGGAGGGCTTCAGCAAAAACCGGGTGACGCCCAAACGGATCGCCTCCTGGGCATAGGAAAAGTCCTGATAGCCGGTCAGCACCGTCACCTGCATGTCCGGGAACTCGCTGCGAAGCGCCGCCAGCATGGTCAGGCCGTCGGCTCCGGGCATCCGGATGTCGGTGAACAGGATATGGGGCTGCAATTTCCGGATCAGCGCCGCGCCTTCCTCGGCGCCGCTGGCCGTTCCCACGACCTCACAGCCGTAGTCCGCCCACTTGATGACCCGCCGCAGACCTTCCACAATGATATTTTCATCGTCAATGAGAACTACCCGATACATCGTATCCGCTCCTTTTTCTTTTTTCCGGGGAAGCCTCTGAATAAATCGGCAAGGACTGTGAGCGAGAGATTTTTCGGCCAATCGAGGCATCGGAAACGGGGGAATACTGTATGTATTTCCCGTTTTCGATACCGAAGAGTGGGCGAAAAAGATCCGCTCATAGCCGCAGACGATTTATTCAGAGGCTTCCTAAAGCGCATCGAGTCCGCAGAATGCCCGGACGGAAGCCCATCACCCAGGAACTGCTCCCGCAGTTCCGGGGGTTTTTCCATGGAAAAACCGCTTATTCGTTTCTCTGGATGGCAGTCGCCACCGCATTTTCGGCGGTCATCTGGCCGGTGACTACCTTCTGGATGCTGGTAAACAGGGTACTCTTGGCCTCCGCGCTGATGGCGTCCTGCACCGCGAGGCTGACCCGGGTCAGCTGGGCGTTGGTTTCCGCCGCGGACTGCTCCAGACTGTTCAGACCGACGGGGCTGGCGCCGTCGATCAGCGCCGTAACCTCGGTTCTGATAAAGGTGCTTAAAATCTCGTTGGACGTCAGCATTTCCACAAACCGCACCGCTGCGTCCCGCTTTTCCGGGTTCTTCCAGGCCTTGCGGGTGATGAAATAACCCATGGAGATGCCGCCGATGCCCTCGGTGGCCTTCCGTTCGCCCTTGCCCGGCACAAAACGCACCGCCATGTTCTCGATCTTATCGCCGAACCGCTCCCCCAGGTGACCCACCTGCCAGGAGCCGTCCACCAGAAACGCCGCCTTCCCGTTGCCGAAGAGGGAGACGGTCTCCTCGTCGGTGGCCGTCAGGGTGTTGGGCGGGAAATAGCCCAGATCGTACAGCGCCTTGATGTCGTTCAGCGCCGCGACCCATTTCCGGGACACCTCGTCGTCCCGCAGGTTCCCGTTTTCGTCCAGCGTGGGAACCTCCAGATGGTTTTCCACCGTCCCGTTGTTCATGACGGCAAACTCGAACAGATAATGCGGCACCTCCACCAGGGAACAGGCAATGGGGATATAGCCCCTGCCTTTGATGGTCTCGCAGTCGGCAAGGAACTGCTCCCAGGTGTAATCCGCCCCCGGCACCGGAATGCCGCAGGCTTCCAGCACCGATTTGTTGACAAAGAGATTTTCCCAATACCCGGCGGCGGGGACAGCGTAATGCTTTCCGTCCGCGGCCTGGGCAAGCATGGATTGCTTCATATTGGAAGCGTAGTCGGGGTAAACCTCCCGGATGTCCTCGATGGACACCACCCGTCCGGCGTTGATAATGGGGTCGGCGTCGGCATTGGTGAAGAAAAACAGCACATCCGGCTCGGAGCCGGTCTCAAAATCCGCCAGAACCTTGGCCTTCCAGCCCTCGTTGGAAACGGCCGAGCCGTCCTTTACCTTGTTTCCGGTGGCCGCTTCATAGGCGGCGACCGCCGCTTCAAAAACGCGCCGGCTGCCGTCGTCGCCGCCGTAGGAGGTGACGACTTCCAGCGTGACCGGCTGCTTTGCCTGGACAGCCGCAGTCTGCTCCGATGTCGGGGATGCGGATGAAAATGCGCAGCCGCTCAATCCCAAGGCCAATGCCAGCAAAATGGCCAGTCTTCTTTTCATAGATCGGCACCCTCCCGTTTCTCTTTCATGGCAACTTACCCATACTATTTCCTTAAATTATACCGCTTTTCGGTGATTTTGTACAAGTCCCTTTCTTGTCTCTGCTTGGCTTTTTTTGGCAATCGTTGTCATTTTTGTCTTTGCTTGCGCTTTTCACTGTCCGACGGGGATGGCGACCCGGGCGAGAACCGTTCCGGCTCTGGTCTGATCCAGGGTCAGCGTTCCCTCGTCGCCGTAAATCAGGTTCAGGCGCTGGCTGACGTTGCGCAGCCCCACCTGCCCGCCGGCAGCCGCTCCTTGGGAGATCTTCGCCAGCAGGGACTGAATTTTCTGCTTGTCCTCCTGGGTCAGGGTGCCGTCATGCTCCACCTCCAGCACCACCTTGTCCGCCTGCCGGTAGGCTCTGACCCACAGGTCGCCGCCCCGGTTGGCGGTGATGTCATGCTCCACCGCGTTTTCCACCAGCGGCTGCAGAACCAGCCGGGGTACAGGCAGCGCGAGAATGGATTCATCGATGTCCTTATGCACCCGGAAGCCTTCGCCCAGCCGTTCCCGGATGATGTACAGGTACGCGTCCACGTACCCCAGTTCCTCGGAAAGGGGGATTTTCGTCCGGCCGTTCCGATCCAGCGCGGCCTTCAGCATGGTGGACAGGGACTCGATCATGGCGCTGACCCGTTCGTTGTCTGCCATTCTGGCTTCCCAGTTGATGATTTCCAGCGTATTATTCAAAAAATGGGGGTTGATCTGGGATTGCAGCGCCTTGATGTTCGCCTGCTGGGTGGCCTGCTGCTCCAGATACGCCCGCTCAAACTGCCGCTGAAGCTCCGCCGACATGGCGTTGAACTGGTCAAACAGCTTTTCAAATTCCCGGTTGGGGGCTTTCTGCCCGATCTCATAGCCTCGCTCGCCGCTTTTCACCAGCTGATACGCCTGTCCCAGCACTTCCATGGGACGGGTGACATGGCGGTAAAACAGGGCAATGGTCACGAGAGACAGAGGCAATATCAGCAGCACCACGCTGCCGATGGCCCAGCGCATCCATGGGTTTTCCCCGAAAATGTCGTATTCTTCCCTGTCCGCAGAGAAGCCGATGATATGTCCCTCGGTCTTGGCCTGACAATGTACGTTCCCGGTCTCCTCCGCCGCCTCCACCAGACTGCCGTCTGCGGCGATGGTGAAGCGGTAGCCGTCCAGACTGTATTGCAGATTCCCGACCCGGTTCACCGAGTCCAGCGGAAGGAACAGGTTTCCCGGCTGCAGCAGCATCACCACGCTGGCATAGGGGGTGAAGGTGCTGTCCAGCAGGTTTCGCGCCATGTACATCTGCCCGTCGATCAGCAGCAGGCGGATGTCCGTGTCCGCGTCTTCCATTTCCGCCATGATCTGCGGGGCACATTCGCGGCACTGACGCAGAAGGCCAAAGCTGGTGGTACCGTCGCTGAGGACATAGGCGCTGGCATCCACGTTCCAGAAGTGGATGAACACCGCCTGATAAATTTCGCCTCTGGTAAAGCTCTGGCTCAAGTAGTCGGTGACGGTGCCGTACAGTCCGGCGCTGTCGCCGTTTTGCAGCCAGGTGCGGTAAGCGTCCCGCACGGTGCCGTCGTAGGATACTGCCTTGGAATCGTCGATGGCGTCCTCGAAGCGCATCTGCACCAGCCGCAGAGCATTCGCAGCGCTGCTGTCGATCTCCTGCTGCACGGACTGCCGGTAGTTCTCATTCAGCAGCACACCTGCCAGCGCCACCACAATAAAAATGGGCACCAGCCAGCAGATCAGTATGGTCATCAGGAAGCCCGTCCTAAGCGACGTTTTTGTTTTTTTCATGGCGTTCCCCCCGTCCTTCGCATGTACTATATCACTCCGGAAACGAAAAAAGAAGCGTTTGGGGTACTATTTTCTGATTAAAATCAAGATTTTAATCAGAAAGGCACCGCCTGACGGCGCTGCCCGTTTCGTGATTTATAAGGAAAGAAATCACAAAACAAGTCTCATAAGGACTCCAATTAAAATCTTTAGAAAAGATTTTAATTGGAGTCCCGTATAAGCGATTCCCTTCTTTTTTCGTTTCCGGGCAGGAATTGTTTCCTGCCCGGTGATTTTTTATTTCGCGGCCTTCAGTGCCTTACGCTCGGCCTTGGTTTTGCAGAAGCACTCCAGCTCCGGCACCAGAATAATGCAGATCACCGCTGCCGTAAAGCCGCCGTTATACAGGCAGAACCCGCCGTGGAGATTGGGGACGGAGGTAACCAGGAAATAGTGCATCACGGCCGCAACCATGCCCCAGAACCAGCCGTACTTGCTGGTAATGGGACTCAGGCCGTTGGCGAAGCACAGTCCCACAGCGATGGCCTGGGCGTTGATTACGAAGGTGAAATTGCCCCCCGCCACTCTGGACAGCCCCCCCGCCAGGAAGGACGCCAGCACGTACCCCAGCATGATCGGCCAGACGTTGCCGGGATGGGAGCCGGAATTGCAGGTACACAGCATGCAGAAAATAATGCCCAGCGTCACGCCGTTGAAGGAAGCGCCGATGAGGTTGTAGTAAGCCAGAATGAACAGGCCGAATACGCCCACGTTCATCAGGAATACCTCCGTACCCAGCTGGGAGGAAACGGAGCCCACATGCTCCGGGGCGGTCAGCAGCGCCCAATACTGCTTCGGCTTGCAGCCCATGGCCAGGGCGAACACAATGCACAGCCCGAACAGGATGCCGCAGAACAGATTCACCGTCAGCCGGGACGCTACCAGCAGGGTCTCCGCGCCGGGCGCGGCGGGCAGTTCAATGCCCACGGTCTTGAACAGCGTGGCGTTGAGGAAAAACGCAAACAGACACACCGGCACGGCGGCAGAATACAGATCGAAGCCCTTATGCACCTTCGGGGAATGGGTCAGCCCCGCCGGGAGGAAGAAGCCGATGGCAATGCCCACAATCATTGCCACCACAAACCCGTACAGGTTGAAGCCCACCACATCGGGATAGGGATGGCGCACCAGCAGGTCGCTGATCAGCGGCGCAATGCCGGTGGAGAACAGCATGGCGTTGACGTTTGCGCCAAACTTTTCCTTCTTCACCAAGCAGTAGATGACAACGCCCAGCACCGTCGGCCAGATGTTCAGAATGTTGATGCCCCAGGAGCAGAAGCCAAGGGTCAGCACAAAGGCCAGAGTGGAAACATTATTGGGCGTCGCGCCGCACAGGGCATACAGCCCCAGACAGCACAGTCCCACCAGTCCCATGTTCAGGAACGTCGCGGCATAGCCGCCCACGGCAAAATAGTTGGTAGAGATTTTTGCCGGCTGGCTGAGAATCTGCCACAGTCCGGAAAACATGGTATTCCTGTCCGGCATATACACCGCCGCAATGAGAAACGCAGCGGAAAAGAAGCCGAAAAACAGCTTCAGGAACGAACCTTCCTCCAGATTTTTTAATTTTTTCATAAAAGCACCTTGCTCTCAATATTGAATTTGAATGTCCATAGACAAAAAGGGCGACCCAGCGTGGAAACTGAATCGCCCAGACGGTCGGCAGGCTTTTCTCTGCGCTCCCATGCGGTGTAAACCCGCGAATCCGTCAGTTACGCAGAAGCCAATATGGCGTTTATACTCTTTCGGCAGCCTCCACCACGTGCTTCATCAGCACGGAGGTGGTCACGGAGCCGACGCCGCCGGGAACGGGCGTGATGGCCTCAACGATCGGCTCGACCTCGTCAAACTTGGCGTCGCCGGCGATGCCGCCCTTGCCGCCCTTGGCGTTGATCTTGTTCTCGTCCCAGTTGATGGACACGTCCACGACCACCTGTCCGGGGCGGACATAGTCCTTGGTCAGGCTGTTCAGCACACCGGCGGCGGAAACAATGATGTCCGCGTTCCGGCAGATTTCAGCGGTGTTCACCGTCTTGGTATGGCAGACGGTAACGGTGGCGTTCTTGCCCATGAGCATCATGGCGGCGGGCTTGCCGACCACCAGGCTGCGGCCGATGACCACGGCGTTTTTGCCCTTGCAGTCGATGCCGTAGTAGTCCAGAATCTCCATGCAGGCGGCGGGGGTGCAGGGGGCGAAGCCCAGACCGTTCAGTCCCTCAAACACACCGGCGTTGGACAGATGGGTCATGCAGTCCACGTCCTTCTTGGGGTCGAGGCGGTTGCAGATCTCGTTCTGGTCAGCCTTCAGGTGCTTAGGCAGGGGGCGGAACATCAGCACGCCGTGGATGGAATCGTCGGCGTTGACCTGATCGATGACCGCGAGAACGTCTTCCTTGGAAGCATCCGCAGGCAGTTCAAACTTCTTGACATCCACACCCACCAGCTCGGCGCGCTTGGTCGCGCCCTTTTCGTAGCTGAGGTCGGAGGGGTCGGCGCCTACGCGGATGATGCCCAGGGTCGGGGTGACGCCCTTCTCCCGCAGCGCGGCGGTGCGTGTCTGCAGATTCGCGTTCAGGGCATCGGTAACTTCCTTGCCCAACAGTAACTTAGCCATAATATGTTTCCTCCAATATGTTCGTTGTGGGGCTTACTGACCGAAGCCCGCCTTGACGTCGTTGAAGATCTCGTCCGCAACGCTGCAATACTTGTTCAGCATCACGTTGGCATGGCGGTTCATGTCCTCCGCCACTTCCCGGTTCTTCAGGCTCTTGGTGTTGATGAACACGTTCAGAGACGCGGCCTGCAGGGCTGCCTTGCAGCACACGGCGGCGCATCCGGCGTCGGAGACTGCCAGCCGGGAGCCCTTCGCGGCAAACACGGCAACGCAGTCCAGCGCCTCGCAGCACAGCTCCATAATGTGCATGGGTACCGCGCAGGCGGTGATGGTGGCTTCCTCCAGAATCTTGTCCCGGTCAGGGTCGTCCTTGGGAATGCCGTAAGCCTTGGCCAGAGGAACGAAGCCCTTGTCGTCGGCCTCCACCTGATCCAGCAGCTGCTTTTGCAGGTCGTCGCACTTTGCTTTCAGAGCGATGATCTCATCCTGCACGTCGGCATATTTTTTCTTGCCGACGGTGAGAGAGCCGACCATGTTGCCCAGTGCGGTGCCGATGGCGCCCACCAGAGCAGCCGCGCCGCCGCCGCCGGGGGCCGGGGCGTCAGAAGCCAGAACCTCCACAAATCTGCGGCAGGATTCCAATGTCATGTCCATAGGTCAAATTTCCTTTCAAATAGGAAAGCTCTGAACCAATCGGCGAGAGCTGACAGCGAGAGATTTTTCACCAGATGAAGATTTCAGAAGCGGAGAAATACTGTATGTACCCGCAAGGGGTATGCCGCATCCGTAAGCCGGCTTATGCCGGCAACGGCTGCGCTATATTTCCCGCTTTTGAAACCGCACAGCTGGAGAAAAAGACCCGCTGCTCAGCCGAAGACGATTGATTCAGGGATTCCAAAATAATCATGGTTCCAGAAACAGGAGCTGTCCCTGCTCCGTTGGCGCGGGGGGCGCTTCTCCCACCCATACCGCCAGTTCCTCCAGCGTCTCTCCGCCCCAGTTTTCCGGTGCGAAGCAGGCGGGGGGAAGATGAAAATAGGCGTGGATATGGCTATGCCCCTGAAAACTCCGCTCCTCGGCGAAAATTTCCCGCCAGTCAGAGCCGTCGGAGCCGTAAAAACGCACCGTAACGGCGGCGTCCTCCCCCTGATTGTCCACCATCAGCAGCAGATTCACACCCTGACTCCGGTGGGCCGGGTTCTCCGCGGGGATGAACGACAAATAGTGAATACCCGCCATAAAGTCTCCCAATGAAACAAGTCCAAAACCGTAAAAGCACAGGCGGGGGGCCGCCTGCGCTTTTTACGGTACTATGAATCAGAACAGGCCGGAGATCTTGCCGGTCTCGTCCACATCGATACGCTCAGCGGCAGGTACCTTGGGCAGGCCGGGCATGGTCATGATCTCGCCGGTCAGAGCGACCAGGAAGCCGGCGCCGGCGGAAACCTTCACGTTGCGCACGGTGATGGTGAAATCTCTGGGTGCGCCCAGCTTGGTCTGATCGTCGGTGAAGGAATACTGGGTCTTGGCCATGCAGATGGGCATATGATCGTAGCCCAGCTCGGTCAGGGTCTTGATCTGCTTCTCGGCATTGGCGGTGAAGTTCACGCCGTCGGCGTGGTAGATCTTCTTGGCAATGGCCTCGATCTTCTCCTTGATGGAGCAGTTCAGCTCGTAGGAGAAGGTGAAATCATTGGGCTGCTCGCACAGACGGATGACTTCCTTGGCCAGCTCTACGCCGCCTTCGCCGCCCTTGCCCCAAACCTCGGACAGAGCAACGTTGACGCCCAGCTCCCTGCACTTGGTCTCGATGAGCTTCAGCTCCGCCTCGGTGTCGGTGGGGAAGCGGTTGATGGCGACCACGCAGGGCAGCTTGTAGACGGTGGTGATGTTGGAAACGTGCTGCAGCAGGTTGGGCAGACCCTTTTCCAGAGCCTCCAGGTTCTCCTTGCCGGTCTCGGCCTTGGGCACGCCGCCGTTGTACTTGAGGGCGCGGGCAGTGGCGACCAGAACCACGCAGGAGGGCTTCAGACCCGCCATGCGGCACTTGATGTCCAGGAACTTCTCAGCACCCAGATCGGCGCCGAAGCCGGCCTCGGTGATGGCGTAATCGCCCAGCTTCAGAGCGATCTTGGTAGCGGTCACGGAGTTGCAGCCGTGGGCGATGTTGGCGAAGGGGCCGCCGTGGACGAACGCGGGGGTATGCTCCAGCGTCTGAACCAGGTTGGGCTTCAGAGCGTCCTTCAGCAGAGCGGCCATAGCGCCCTGGGCGTGCAGGTCACCGGCGGTGACGGGCTTGCCGGCGTAAGTATAGCCGACCACCAGACGGGACAGTCTCTTCTTCAGGTCGTTGATATCGGAGGCCAGGCACAGAACCGCCATGATCTCGGAAGCCACGGTGATGTCGTAGCCGTCCTCACGGGGGGTGCCGTTGACCTTGCCGCCCAGGCCGTCAACGACGAACCGCAGCTGACGGTCGTTCATATCGACGCAGCGGCGCCAGGTGATCTGACGGGGGTCGATGCCCAGAGCGTTGCCCTGGTAGATATGGTTATCGAGCATCGCAGCCAGCAGGTTGTTGGCAGCGCCGATGGCGTGGAAGTCACCGGTGAAGTGCAGGTTGATGTCCTCCATGGGGACGACCTGTGCGTAGCCGCCGCCGGCCGCGCCGCCCTTGACGCCGAACACGGGGCCCAGGGAAGGCTCACGCAGAGCGACCATGACGTTCTTGCCGATGCGGCGCATGGCGTCGGCCAGGCCGACGGTGGTGGTGGTCTTACCCTCACCGGCGGGGGTGGGGTTGATGGCGGTGACCAGAACCAGCTTGCCGTTGGGCTTGTCCGCCATGTCCTTCAGGATGTTGTAGTCAACCTTGGCCTTGTAGTTGCCATACTGCTCCAGATACTTCTCATCCACGCCCGCGGTCTTTGCGATCTCGCGAATGTGCAGCATCGGGGTCTCCTGTGCGATTTCGATGTCAGATTTGAATCCCATTGTTAATACACTCCTTGTAATTTGTTGGTGCCTACCGTTTTCTGTGGATCGGCCCATACAGGATTTATGCAGCTGCCGTTGTAATGGCTCACTGCACATATTCTATTCGGTACTTAAGTATCGAAATAAGAATACCACTTCGCGGCGGAAATGTCAATATCTGTCGGCCACATTCCTGAGATTTTTATCAGAATTTTACAGCCGCCTTATACGAGTTTTTAATAAAACGCTGAAAAGCGTTTTATTCGGCCGCAGGAT
>URBH01000035.1 GCA_900546075.1 uncultured Eubacteriales bacterium
GCCGTTATCCAGTCGGGCCGGATCGTAATTTTCGATCGGGACGATGCTCTCTGCCAGCAGCTTGGAAGCTTCATCCTCCCGTACCGACAGTCTGCCATCGATCACGACGACTGCATTTTCGTGCAGTGAATCCCGGAAAGCATCCAGCACCTTTGGGAATACGATCACTTCCATGGTGCCGGTCAGGTCTTCTACGCTGGTAAAAGCCATCATGCTGTTGGACTTTGTGGTCATCATGCGGCTTTTTACCACCGCGCACACAATGCGCACTTTTTCTCCATCCTTCACATGGGCATCTTCCCCTGTAAGATCCTTGATGGTGTGGGATGCAATGCGTGCCGATTGTTCCCGGTAAGCATCCAGCGGATGACCGGACAGATACAGGCCGCTGACTTCCTTTTCCTGCTGGAGCAGTTCCTTATGGCTGTATTCCGGCAGCTGCTTTATTTCATAGTTATCCTCGGAAGCACCGCTCTGTGCTTCCCCGCTCATCACCGAGAACAGATCCAGCTGTCCATCCAGATTGCGCCGAGAGTCGGTCTCAATGCTCTTCAGAATGCCCTCTACGGCCTCCACATGGCTGTGGCGGTTGTTGCCCAGATGATCGAATGCGCCGGCCTTGATGAGGCACTCCACTGCCCGGCGGTTCAGTTCATTGCCATGCATCCGCTTGCAGAAATCGTACAGGCTGGTGTAAGGCTTCTTCTGCCGCCCCTTCACCACATTCTCGATCAGGTTGCGGCCCACATTTTTGACCGCATTCAGGCCAAAGCGGATCTGACCGCTTCCATCCGCCGTAAAGCCGCCGTTGGAAACATTCACATCCGGCGGCAGCACCTTGATGCCAAGGCGGGCACACTCGCCGGAATATTCAATGACCTTATCCGTGTTATCCAGCACACTGGTCAGTAAAGCCGCCATGAACTCACTGGGATAATGGCACTTGAGGTAGGCCGTCTGGTAGGCGACCACGGCATAGCACACCGCGTGCGCCTTATTGAAGGCGTAGTTGGCGAAATCCACGATCTCGTCGTAAATCGACTGCGCCACCGCCTCGGGTACGCCCCGGGCGATACAGCCGTCAATTTTCTGCTCCCGGTCGCCGTAAACGAAGGTCTTCCGCTCGGCGTCGATGATCTTCTGCTTTTTCTTGGAAATTGCCCGACGGATGTTGTCCGCCTGCCCCATGGAGTAGCCGCCCAGAGTCCTAAAAATCTCGATGACCTGCTCCTGATAGACGATGCAGCCGTAGGTCACCTTCAGAATCGGCTCCAAAAGGGGCGTTTTGTAGGTCACTTTTCCGGGGTTGAACTTATTTTCAACGAACTTGGGAATGGATTCCATAGGGCCGGGGCGGTACAGCGCCACAATGGCCGTCAAATCTTCGATGGAGGTGGGCTTCATGCTGACGCACACCCCGGTCATGCCGGTGGATTCCATCTGAAAAACGCCCTGAGTCTTGCCCTCAGCCAGCATGGCGAAGGTCTCCGGGTCGTTATCCGGTGCTTTTGCAATCTGAAAGTCAGGGTCTTCCTGCTGCGCCAGCGCTTCCGTATCCTGAATCACCGACAGGTTCCGCAGACCCAAAAAGTCCATTTTCAGCAGCCCCAGCTCTTCAATGGTGGTCATGGTGTACTGGGTGACCACGGTATCGTCGTTCCGGGACAGGGGGACGTAGGTATTGACCGGCTGCGCCGTAATCACCACGCCCGCGGCGTGGGTAGACGTGTTCCGGGGCATTCCCTCCAGGCGCATGGCCGTGTCAATCAGCGTTTTCACCCGCTGGTCGCCGTCGTACATCTCCTTGAGCTTGGGAGAAATCTTCATAGCCTCCGCCAGCGTCAGGTGCAGCGGCATGGTGGGTACCAGCTTGGCCACCACATCCGTCTCCGCGTAGGAGAAGTTCAGCGCCCGGCCTACGTCCCGGATGGCGCCCCGGGCGGCCATGGTACCGAAGGTGACGATCTGGGCAACATGATCCGCACCGTATTTCTCCATGACGTATTCCATGACCTCGCCCCGGCGTTCCGGGCTGAAATCCGTATCGAAATCCGGCATACTCACCCGTTCCGGGTTGAGGAACCGCTCGAAAATGAGGTTATATTTCATGGGGTCGATTTCCGTGATGTGCATACAATATGCCACAATGGAAGCCGCGCCGGAGCCGCGCCCCGGCCCCACGGGAATGCCGTTGACCTTGGCATAGTGGATGAAGTCCCAGACGATGAGATAGTAGTTTACATAACCCATCCGACTGATGACGCCGATCTCATACTCCAGCCGTTCCCGGTAAGCTTCCGGCGCGTCAGGATACCGCTCGGCAAAACCCTCAGCGCACAGCTTGCGGAAGTATTCCTCGTCCGTATACCCCTCCGGCACCGGGTAGGAGGGCAGATGGTATTCGTGGAAGGTAAATTCCAGATTGCACCGCTCGGCAATGCGGACGGTGTTCTCAAAGGCTTCCTCGCAGCCGGGGAACAGTCCTTTCAGCTCGTCCTCGCTTTTGAGGTAAAATTCCTGGGTCTGGAATTTCATCCGGTTGGTGTCGTCCACGGTCTTGCCGGTCTGGATGCACAGCAGGACGTCCTGCATTTCCGCGTCCTCTTTGCGCAGATAGTGGGCGTCGTTGGTCACTACCAACGGCAGTCCCAGCTCCCGGGCAAGGCGCTGGACGCCCTGATTCACCGGCCGCTGCTCCGGAATACCGTGATCCTGCATTTCCAGGAAGAAGTTCCCCTCCCCGAAAATGCCAGACATTTTTTTTGCGTATTCCTTCGCGGAATCGTAATCTTCTTCCATCAGATACTGGGGGATGGCACCGGCAAGGCACGCGGACAGGGCGATCAGCCCCTCGTGGTGCTGCCGGAGCAGTTGAAGATCAATTCTGGGCTTCCCGTAAAAGCCGTGAATAAAGGCTTCTGATACCAGATAGCAAAGGTTTTCGTATCCCTTGCGGTTTTCGCACAGCAGCACCAGATGGTAGGGGTCGTTGTCGATCCCGTGAACCCGGTCAGTCATGCCCCGGCGGGCGACGTAGACCTCGCAGCCGATAATGGGCTTGATTCCCGCCGCCTTGGCAGCCTTATAAAAATCAATACAGCCGTACATCACGCCGTGATCGGTGATGGCAATGGCGGTCTGCCCCAGCTCCTTGACCCGATCCATGATGCCGTCAACGCGGCACGCACCGTCAAGCAGGCTGTATTCCGTATGGACATGCAAATGTACAAAGCTCATGCCTTCACCTCTTCCACCAGTTCCAACAGCCGCCGCATCCGGCTGCCCATGGCGGGCTTCGTAATGGGCGGCTCCATCATCCCCGCCAGCTCGGACAATGATGCGGAGGGGTTTTCCTCTCTGGCAACGGCTGCCCGCCGGAGCTTTTCGGGCAGTTTATCCATTGCGCCCGTCTCTCTTATAATGCGAATTGCCGCAAGCTGCTCCTGCGCGGCCTCCACCACCTTGGAGGTGTTGGCGTCGTCGCAGTTGCAGCGGCGGTTGACCTTGTTGTTCAGTTCCTTTTCCAGCCGGGCTTCCATGATGCCCATGGCGGCCACCGGTGCGCCGAGGAATGTGAGAAAATCCGAGATCAGTTCACTGTGCTTCAGATACAGCACCTGCCCGCCGCTTCGGCCGGCCATTTTTGGGGAAAAGCCCATGACCTCCCGCATCAGGGAATCCGTCTCCCGGGCAACGCTCCGGTGGGTGGTCGCCAGCTCCATATGATAGCCCTTCCCGGGGTCGGTAACGCTTCCCCCGGCGAGGAACGCCCCCCGGAGGAACGACGCTTTACAGCAGTCCTCCTCCACCACCGGCAGATTCACGTGGAGCGCCAGGGTATCCTGGGCGTCGAAGCCGAAGGCTTCCATGATCGTCCCGATTTTATCGCCGTCCCATATCTGGAACACCAGCTTCCCTGGCGACGCAAGACTGGGGTAGCTGTCGAAGGGTAAATCGAAAGCTTTTTTGAACAGCTTCGGGAGAATATAGGCAAACTCCCGGCTCTCTGTAATGATTTTAATACCGTCTGCGGAAAAATGATTGGCAAACAGCAAAACGCCGAAGCACTCCGCCAACGCGCAGCAATACTTCTGGGGCAAAATCCGACAGACCTCCGCTTTGGCGGCAGAGGAAAAAGAGCTTGCCATGGGGAGACCACCCTTCTAATGATTCTTTCTTGCCCTTACCAGACGCGAACCTCCGGCTCTAAGCGGATGCCGCTTTTCCGATAGACCTGATCGGATACCTGAGACAGCAGAGCCTTCACGTCCGCCGCCGTCGCGCCGCCCAGATTGACGGCAAATCCGGCGTGCTTTGCGGAGATTGCCGCGCCGCCCACCTGATAGCCCTTCAGCCCCGCTTCTTCGATCAGCGCCGCCGCATAACCGCCCGTCGGGCGTTTGAATGCAGAACCGGCCGAAGGAACGTCCAACGGCTGGGAAGCGGTACGGCGGGCAATTAGGTCCTTCATTTTCGCCCAGATTTCTTCCGGGTTCCCCTTTTTCAGGGCAAAATCCGCACCGACCACGATTCCCGGCCGGTTTTCCAGCACGCTGTGTCGATAGGAAAAGGCCATCTCCGTATTGGACAGGCGAAAAAGCTTGCCGTCAAAATCCATAACCTCGACGCTCTCGCAAATCTGGCAGATCTCGCCGCCGTAAGCCCCGGCGTTCATATACACGCCGCCGCCTACGGTTCCCGGAATGCCGTGGGCGAACTCCATGCCGGCGAGACCCAGGTTTGCGGCATTTGCCGCCGCCCGCGCCATGGTCATGCCTGCCATCACCCGGATACGGGTCTCGTCCAGCCGCTCCATACCGCCAAAGCAGTCCTTCAGGCAGACCACCAGCCCCCGGACGCCCTTGTCCGGCGCCAGCACGTTGGTTCCTGCGCCCAGGATAGCGCACTTGTGGTTCAGCTCAGCGCAGATTTTCAGGATATCCGCCAATTCCTCTTTGGTTTTGGGAAACGCCATCACCTCGGCATTTCCGCCGATTCGAAAGGAGGTATGCTTCGCCAGAGCTTCCTCAAACCGAAGCTCCACATCAGGCAGTAAAGCGGAGAGTTTCCGCTGGAATTCAGTCAACTCAGTCATAAACGCCTCCGGGTGTAAACTATGGTACAGTATATCATATTCCCCGGCGGTTTGCAATTATGACAAACATGAAATTTATGTAACAAAAGCTCATGCAGAAAGAAATTGCGGGAAAGCACTGCTTCCCCGCAATCTTTTTACATCATTCCTGAATCGGCACCGTCTCGGGAATCTCGCCCTCACCCTCGGTGATCGCCCGCATGTAGGCCACATTCTTATCCTGGTCGAACCGCATGACACTGTGGATCATACCGTCTCCGTAAATGTCCACCATGTCTCCCCAGGAGTAGCCCTTGGCACGCACCGGGCAGGTACCACTGGTCTTGATCTCCAGACCGGACAGCATGGGCAGCATTTTCATGAGCAGATCTGTAATCTCGGAATTGGTCATACTCACGGTGACCAGCGGCAGAACCTCGTTAGCAAGATTCTGCAAATCGGAAATGCTCAGCTTTTTGACCTTGTCCAGCAGCGCCTCCATAAATATCCGCTGGCGCGAAGTACGCTTGATGTCGCTTTCGCCGTCGCCCTCCGCCTTCCGCATACGGACATAGGCAAGGGCAGTGGAGCCGTCCAGCCAGTTTTTGCCTTCCTTCATTTCGTAGTAATAACGGTCATGGAAGTCGTTCAGATACTTGGCCTCCGCTGCGGTCAGCTCCACATCGAGACCGTTGATCAGGTTAATTGCCTTGATAAATGCATCGAAATCAATCTCCACGTCGTAATCCACTTCGATGCCGAAGTTCTTATACAGCGTCAGGTTCATCAGACCCATGGCGTCCGCCGTGCTGTTGGTGCAGATGTAGCCATTGTGGTAAATGCTGGTGAGCTTGATCTTGCCGCCGCTGTGGCTCTTTCCGTTGGTGTCCGTATAGTTGGGATACTGCACCAGCGTGTCCCGAAGCAGCGAGGTCAGGGTTAAGGTCTTTTCGTATGTATTCACCGTACACAGGATCATGGTGTCCGCAAACCGCTCAGCCTCGCCTTCCCGGGAAGCCTGACCGACCAGAAGGATGTTGATATAGTCCGCGCTGGACGCAACATGCGGCTCCGTCGTGGCAACCGTGGTTTCCTCTGTGGCAACCGTCGTTTCCGTGGCGGCTTCCGTCGTCTCCTCCGGCTCCGTTTCCAAATTGGAATAGTCGATGGTCGGCACCTGCACTCTGTTCAGCTTGTTGAGCATGGAGTTGTAATATACCACAGCCGCAACTACCAGCGCGGCGATCAAAATCACAACAATCAGAACCGCAATCAGCACCGGCTTCTTCCAGCCGCCTGCCTTTTGCGGCTTTTTTCTTTCATAGCGTCCGCTCATGTCGTTCCTCCTAGGGATGAATGTTTCTAAACATACTGATTTGTATTATACCATGATGCCGACGGGATTACAAGTCTATTTTTCATTTTTAGCCTTTTCTTAAAAACAGAACGATGGGCAGCCAAAGGCTGCCCATCCAATCTATCCGATTATTTCTCCACGATCTCCAGCACTTCCATGGGGCAGGCCTTGACGCAGATGCCGCAGGCGATGCACTTGGAGGCGGGGCTGCCTTCCTGGAACACGATCACGTGCATGGGGCAGACCTCGGCGCACTTGCCGCAGCTGACGCACTTTTTCTTGTTGATCATGTACACGCCGGTCTTGGGGTTCTGGGTGATGGCCTCGTGCTCACAGGTGCGCATACACTTGCCGCACTGAATGCAGGTATTGGGCTTTGCGCCGGTACCCTTGGCAACGATGCGGACACAGCTCTTATCCTCGTCAAATTCCTTATAAAAAGCCTCGGAGCAGGCAGCGACGCATTGCAGACATGCCATGCACTCCACATCTTTCTTAGCAACGAGCTTCTTCATAGCACAGAATTCTCCTTCGTTTTTTGATTGTCTTTCATTATACATGTCTACGCAAGAAAAAGCAACAAAAACTTTCAGAAAATCCGATTTCTCGAGTTATCATATGCTAACTCAAATCAAAAAGTAGCAAATCTTTCCGTTTTGCAAGTAACGATAGAAAAGCCGTTTTGCTTATAAAGTTGCAGGAAATTGGGTATTATTACCAGCGTAAACCCCGGCGTACGGGAAATAATAGGCTTGAAGCAAGATTCATTTGGAGGTTAAAACATGAAAAAATATGCCACTTTCGTACTGGTTCTTGTCCTTACCGCGGTTCTGTTCACCGGCTGCGGCTGCACCAACCAGGAGCCCAGCAGAAACACCACCGTTCCCACCACAACGCCGACCGCCGCGACCACCGAAACGACCCGTGCCACCACCGCGCCCACCACGATGCCCCGCGTGGAGCCTTCCACCAACGCTACCATCGACAACGGCAACGGCCCTCTGGACGAAATGACCGACGCAACGGAAAACGCCGCCCGTCAGGGTACGGCTGGTGTCCGATAATCCCCCGGGGCGGTTCGCCCCGGTACATATCATCCCATGTGCCGCCGCTTCGCTGTTCGTGCCTGCACCCGCAGACGAAGCACACGGGTTTTGGGGATCGCGGCGGTGCTGTAGGGAAAGTCCTCGCCCCGGTACTGCTTCATGATCAAATCCAGCGCCCAGCGCTTTTCCTCCGGCTCGGTCACGTCCTCCAGATATCCCCAGCCGATGACGCTTTCGTAGTTGATGGAACACGTCCCGTTTTCCAGAACCAGACCGTGGGTACAGTCCAGCTCGAAACTGGCGCGGTTGTCCTTCTCTATCAGGGCATACTTTGTCCCCTCCCGCGCGCCATGGATGTAAAGGGTCATTCCGTCCGGCTCCATTCCGAAGTTTACGGGGAGAATATAGGGGACGGTGTCCGTATTCAGCGCCAGATGCAGCACCTCACAGCGGGTCATCATCTCCGTGATCTCGGCGGGTTTGGTCACTTCCCTGTCAGTTCGGCGCATTGCCCCTCCTCCTTAAAGAATCGTTACATATCTCGTCAGTTTTTTCTTCATTCGTTCTGCGGCGGCAACGGCCTGCTCCAGAAAATCCCCGCCGTCGGATTGCGCCTGCTTCCAGGCACAGGTGATGGTCTCCCCTGCGCATACCACCGCGCCGTGCCCCAGCCTGTCAAAGGCGTAAGAGCAGTTTTTGGCGTTGGCGCTGGGGGAATCATAGCCGTCCACCAGGAAAAACACCCGGGGATATTTGCCCCGAAGACTGCGGAGGCTTTCGGCGGAGCTGGCCGCCGTCAGAGCGCCGATCCGGGAATAGCCCAGCTTTCCCACCGCCTCCGGTGCGAACCGGTTTATCAAATCCACCGCCACCGTATGCACCAGCCGGGAACCGCAGAGCAAATCCTGCAATTCCGGTGCGGATTTGTTGCCGGTGCGCGCTGCCACGAACAAGTCCCTCTTTCCCTCCCGGCAGCCGGGCAGGAAGGGCTTGATGATATCGCTGCCCAAGTATCCGGAAACAACCAATCCGTCACAGGGGTAGCCGCTTTCTCCGCCGAAAAGCGCTTCCGCCGTTATTTGAGCAGCAGTCGGGCTGAGCAGCTCCGGCGCGTCCAGCACCGTGTAATAGCCCATATTGCGGGCGGCGTTCAGCGTCTGCGCCAGCTCCTGCAATCCTTCGCCGCCCAAAAGGGCAAACGCGCCGAAGCTCAGCCGAACCGCCGGGACGATTCCCTTCAATCCGCCGAGCAAATCCCGGCAGAATTCTCCGTAACCTACAGCGTCGTGAGCATACCGGGGCGGCAGAGCAGTCAGGGGCAGCATCAGCTCCACCATGGAAGGATTCTTCAGCTTCCGAATCTTTTCCTGTAACATATCAATAGACATACTCCCGCCTCCAGCATGTTTTTTGTTTATTGTATCACAACTTTTTCCATCTGCAAAGATAAAAACCTTCCAGTCCTGATTTTTTTCGTTCTGGGTATACTACCTGTGAAGGGAGGGAGAATTTATGAACGCAAAAGGATGGATGCTTTCCGCCGGTCTTGGCGCTGCTGCGGGCGCGGTGGCAGTTCTGATGATGCCCAGGCAGAATCCCGTGCGGCGCGTTGCGGCAAAGGCTGCCAATAAGGCCGAAGACCTTGCCTGGAAGGTCGAGGACAAAATGAACGAGGTTCTTTGACAAGCAAACGCAGAACATCCCGGAAGGCTGTCCTTCCGGGATGTTTCCTCATAAACCCTTATCCTGCGCTTTCAGCTTTTGCAGACGGATGGCGCACACCGCCGTAAGGAACATCGGTATCAGCAAAATGCAGGCGTTGCTCACATGCGCCGTGTAGTCGCCGTAAAACTCCACAAACTGCCCGCCGGAAACGACCAGAAGCGACACACACCCGCACCCGGCAAGAGCGGCGCCATGGGTCAGCCATGGGGCGCCCCGGTGCTTTCTGAAACGGTACGCCAGAATCGCCAAAATAATTGCCATGACCGCGAGAACGACGCAGGAGATCGCCCCGTTGTGACTGACATTCAGAAGCGGCTCCTCAGGTGCTTCCACGTCCCCCTCCCCTTTCAGCAGAAGCACCTCCGCCCTGCCATTCTTGGGGCTGATATACCAATAATTGTTCCGCGCGGCATCCAGTTCCTGCAATTCTTCCGGCAAAGTGGGGTCACCGTAGCAGCTGTAGGCTGTGGTTCCCCCCGCGTCATCCGGCGTAACATAAGGGTCAGGGGGCATTTGCTCCCCGAAGTATACCCTGCCCCATGAGCTCCAGCACAGAGTGCCCCTGTTTCCGGCCATGTCGTCCTCACTGCTGATTCCCTGAATAATGTCCGTATAGTAGATACGGATGCTGCCGTCCTCCATCTTCATGACTTCCTTCACCGCCTGATCTGCGTCCAGCCAGACCGGCGCTTCCCAGAGGAACGCCGCGCCCAGCACGAGCGTGATCACCAGCATCACAGCCATGGTCACCGCTAAAACCCGGCGGCGCACAATGGCCTTTCTGATCTTTTTCAGTCCCGGCGCGTCTGTTTCCACCGGAATCGCCTGGGCTTTTTTCAGAATCCCCAGCTGCTTCGCGCATTCGTCGCACCCGCACAGATGCTCGTCCACGAGGGCGTTGCTCTCTTCGCTGGTCAGATTTTCCGCATACAGCGGGAGCAGATCCCGGATCACATTACAGGATAGTTTCATACATATTCCCCCATTTCATCCCGTATTTTCTGCCTTGCCCGGTGGTAGGTCACACAGGCCCAGTTTGCCGTGCGTCCGAACAGGCTTCCGATGTCACCAAAGGAAAGCTGCCCGAAGACCCGCAGGGAGAAAACCTCCTTATAGGGTTCCGGCAGGTCGTGAAGCACCCGGTGAACAGCCATGGCCTGCTGAGCGTCCATGATCTGTTCCTCCACCGCCTGCTTCGGGTCGCTGATTTCCAGCTCGTCAATGGGCTGGGACGGGCGCTCCTTGCGCAGATGGCTGAGGTAGGCGTTTCTCGCCATGGAGCATAACCAGGTGCGGACGTCGCAGTCGCCCCGAAATTTCGGCAGAGCGTTCAACGCCTGAAAGAATACCTGTTCCGTCAGCTCCTCCGCAAGACTTTCGTTATGACTGATTGCCCGCAGGTACAGCTCCACATCCTGAAAATACGCCCGGTATATTTGTTCAAACTCCGTCACGGCCTCACCTCCTACACCCATTAGACGCGGGAATGGGGAAAATCTTACAGCATTCGTGAAAAAATGGGAGGGGATTTTTCCCCTCCCATATGTCAGGTAATGTCCAGCTTGACGGTCTCTCCCTCCACCCGGATGCGGATGGCGGAAATGGGATGCTCAAAACTGTCAATGATTGCTTCGGAAATCGGGTCTTCCAGCTCCTTCTGGATGGTGCGGCGGAGATTTCTCGCGCCGTAGGTCACGGAATAGGCCTTCTTCACCAGCAGGCGGCGCAGATCGTCGTCCCAGGAAAGGGTCAGGCCGCGCCCGGACAGGCTCTCTTGCAGCTCCTTGAGCATGATGTCCGCGATGCCCAGGAAGTTTTCCTCCGTCAGATGGTTGAAGGTGATAATCTCGTCCACACGGTTGAGAAATTCCGGCCGCAGGAAGCCCTGCAACGCTTTCAAAGTCTTCTCCTTCACCTTGTCGCCGTCGCTGCGGCCAAAGCCCATGCCGCCCACGCTGCCCTCGGAACCGGCGTTGGAGGTCATGACAATGATGGTGTTCTCGAAGTTCACCACCCTGCCCTGGGCGTCCGTAATCCGCCCGTCGTCCAGCACCTGAAGCAGAACGTTCAGCACATCCGGGTGCGCCTTTTCGATTTCGTCAAACAGCACCACGCTGTAGGGACGGCGGCGAATCTTCTCCGTCAGCTGTCCGGCCTCATCATAGCCCACATAGCCGGGAGGCGAACCGATGAGCTTGGAGACGGTGTGCTTCTCCATATATTCCGACATGTCCAGCCGAATCAGGCTGTCCACATTGTCAAACAGGTCGCTTGCCAGCTGCTTGACCAGCTCCGTCTTGCCCACGCCGGTGGGGCCGACGAAAATAAAGGACACCGGCCGCTTCTTGGGGGAAATGCCCACCCGGCTGCGGCGGATGGCACGGGACACGGCGTCCACCGCCTCGTCCTGACCGACGATGTGGGTTTTCAGGCGGTCGCTCAGCCCCTTGATTTGCTCATACTCCTGCGCCTTGATCTTGGACGCGGGAATCTTCGTCCACAGCTCGATGATCCGCGCCAGATTTTCCACGGTCACGGCGGGTTTGGGCAGCTTTTCCAGCTCCTCAATTTTCGCCGCCAGCTGCATCAGCTTGCTGCGAATCAGCGCCAGGCGCTCATAGTCCTGATTCTCCGTATTTTCATTGAGCATCCGCAGCTCCAGCTCGTAATCGTCCCGCTCCTTTTTCAGCTCTGCCAGCTGGGAGATTTCCTTGCACTGCAAATTCACGTCGGAACAGGCTTCGTCCAGCAGGTCGATGGCCTTGTCAGGCAGAAACCGGTCGGTGATGTAGCGCTCGGAAAGCACGACGCACTGGTGGGCGATTTCCGGAGAGATCTCCACCCCGTGGAACTCGGCATAGGACTTGGCAATGCCCTGCATGATCTGGCTTGCCTCTGCGATGGTTGGTTCCGCCACGGTGACGGGCTGGAAACGGCGCTCAAGAGCCGCGTCCTTTTCAATATATTTGCGGTACTCGGCGAAGGTCGTCGCGCCGATGACCTGAATTTCGCCCCGGGACAGGGCGGGCTTCAGGATATTGGCGGCGTTCATGCTGCCCTCCGCGTCGCCCGCGCCCACCAGATTGTGAACCTCGTCAATGACCAGAATGATGTTGCCGCACTCCTTGATCTCGCCGATCAGGCTCTTCATGCGGCTTTCAAACTGCCCGCGGAACTGGGTGCCTGCCACCAGCGCGGTGAGATCAAGCAGGAATACCTCCTTGTCCCGCAGCTTATAGGGGACATCCCCCGCCGCGATCCGCTGGGCAAGTCCCTCGGCAATGGCGGTCTTGCCAACGCCGGGTTCGCCGATGAGGCAGGGATTGTTCTTCTGACGGCGGTTGAGAATCTGGACGACACGCTCGGTCTCCACATCCCGGCCGATGACCTTATCCAGCTTGCCCTCCCGGGCGCGGCCGGTCAGATTCATACAATAGCTGTCCAGGAATTTATGCCGTTTGGACTTTTTCTTCTCCTTCGGCTCCCCCTCTTCCTTTCTGGAAGGACGGGGCTGGGGCGCGGGGGTATTGCCGAAAAGCTGGTTCAGCAGCGGGAACGTGGCGGTCTGGCTGTCGATCTCATCGTCGTCAGAGCTGTCGCTGTCGTCCTTCTGGCCGAACATGCTGCTCATTTCGTCGCTGAGCATATCCAGATCTTCCTCGGAAATGCCCATCTGCTTCACCGCCTGATCGATCTGGGGAATTCCCAGACTCCGGGCGCATTTCAGGCAGTAGCCTTCATTCATGGTAACGCCGTTTTCAACCTTGGTAATAAACACCACGGCGATATTTTTCTTACATTTGCTGCACATTTTTGGCTGCATAACGCTCACTCCTTTTCGGTGCAGTATAGCATATTGCGTCTGAAAAAGGTAAAACAAATTATGAACGCATCAGAATTGTGCGATATACTCCGGGAACACCTTTTTCAGAACGATAACCTTTTCGATAATTTTGTCCATCAAAGCATCATAGTTGGAATGGTCATCAAAATTCAGCCCCGGTATTGCGTACTTAATTCTAGACGCCTTCTTATTGTCCAGCCGCACCCACTCCATAGGGAATCCCAGCGCATTTTCAATTTCGTCCTTACGCTCAGCCAGATAATCAAACAGATTTTTATTGTCGGCAATATAAATCTCAACCGTAACTCTGGAAAGCTTGTTGACCAGATTTATGGAAACGCAAGCTTCACTTGTACCAATCGCAACATTGTACCAATGATCGGTGGTCGCATTTCTGATATTGAAGGGCTTGCCCTTCGCCACGACCATCTCGTTGAACCGTGTCCAGAACGTCAGACGCTCTGACTGAGATTTGTTGATCTCATTGTTGTCGCTGTTTTCTTTGGAATACTTGATAAAACCGTTCGGTTTTTCAATGATTTCAAATTTGGGTGCCGGAAGGGAATCCCCAATACGGTAGGCGTGAAGCTCGATCAGGAAAAAGCCTATGTCATTTCCCGTATTGTTGTTTAGCCATTCGATTGCGCTTCGGTGTTCCTCTCTCGCCTGCGTCACGATCCAGACGATCACCTTGGCGTCCAGCCCGGAAGCGTAAGTAATGATTTTTCCCAGATGATCGTGATTGGACGCTTCCAGCTGATTTTCAATGATGACCTTTGTTCCCGTTGTTTCATCTTTTGCAACAAGGTCGCAGCGGTAAGCGCCTACAAAGACTTCCTTTTTCACATCCGTCAGGGTAAGCCCAAGAACATCATTGAGCCGTTCTATGCTTTCCGGTCTGGCTAACCAGTTGGAAAAATCGTATTGCTCATGTTTCCACAGATGGCGAACCTCTACCTCTTCCAGCGAACCAAATTCCATAAACTACACTCCTGTTTGGCAGAATAACGGTTATCTTGTTCCATCGCTTCCGACCTCAAATTGTTCGATTCCGTCGTCATACCACAGGTGGGTCATGTACAGCCCTCCCGCCGGGACCGTCGGGCCGGCGGCGGTGCGATTGCCGGAGGCCAGAATTTCGCCGATCTCCTCCGGGCGTATCTTCCCCTCGGCGGCGTAGACCACAGTTCCCGCCATGGCGCGGGCCATGTTGTAAAGGAAGCCGTTGGCGCAGACCTTGAGGGTGACAAGCTCCCCCTGCCGCTCCACATTGTAATAGTATACGGTGCGGACGGTGGATTTGACATCCGTGCCGACGCTTCTTACGGCGGCAAAATCGTGGGTACCCACAAACTGGCTGGCCGCCGCCTGCATCACGTTTTCGTCCAGGTGCCGGGGGTAAAACCAGGCGCGGTTGACATAAAACGGATTCTTAAGGCGGGAATTGTAAATCTGATAGGTATATTCCTTCCGGGCGCAGGAGCCGATGGCGTTGAAATTCTCGTGAACCTCAAAAGCTTTTGTCACCACGATGTCGCAGGGAAGGTGGGTATTCAGCGCATAGGGCAGCCGCTCCACCGGGATGGTGGAGGACGTGCGGAAATTCGCCACGTACACCCGTGCGTGTACGCCCGCGTCCGTCCGGCCGCAGCCCGTCATATGCACCGGATGCCCAACCACCATGGCGGCGGCCTTTTCCATGGTCTCCGCCACGGTGGGCAGATTCTTCTGCACCTGCCAGCCGTGGTAATGGGTACCGAGATAAGTCAAAAACAGGGCGATATTGCGCATATTTCCCTCACATACCAAACTTTTTCAGAATAATGACCGCCGCCGTCAGCAGCGCCGCCGCGCCGAATGCGGCAAAGTCGTTACGCTGATAGTGCAGCTGCTTCATCTTGGTTCTCCCCTCGCCGCCCTGATAGCAGCGGCACTCCATGGCGGTGGCCAGCTCGTCCGCACGGCGGAACGCGCTGATGAACAGCGGCACCAGAATGGGGATCAGTGCCTTTGCCCGCTCCATCAGCTTGCCGCTTTCAAAGTCGGCGCCCCGGGCTTTCTGGGCGGACATGATCTTGTCCGTCTCCTCGATCAGGGTGGGGATAAAGCGCAGGGCAATGCACATCATCATGGACAGCTCATGGACAGGCACCTTGATGACCTTCAGCGGATTCATCAGGCTTTCCAGTCCGTCCGTCAGGGAAATGGGCGAGGTGGTGTAGGTCAGCAGGAAGGTGGATGTGACCAGCATCAAAATGCGCACCAGCATAAAGGCCGCACGTTCCGCGCCGCCGGTGGTAATGGTAATGCCCCAGAAATCCACCAGCACCCTGCCCTCTTTGGTAAAGAACAGGTTCAGTACGCCGGTGAAAACCAGAATCATCACCAGCGGCTTCATGCCCCGGACGATGGATTTTCCCGGAATGGAAGAAATTTTAATAACCGCCAGCAGGAACAGGAGCAGCACACCGTAGGATACCCACCCGGAGGCAACGAAAAGCGTCACCATATAAACGACCAGCACGATGAGCTTCGTTCTGGGGTCGAGGCGGTGAATGACGGAATTGCCCGGGAAATACTGACCGAGGGTAATGTCTTTAAGCATGGCGGTTCCCCTCCTTGAGCCGCTTGATCTCCGCCGCGGCCTGGTCGATGGTGTAAACGTTTTTCACGTCCAGCCCCAGCTTTTTCAGCTCCAGGAAGACCTGGGTCACCTGGGGTATGTTCAGTCCCATTTGGGTCAGTTCTTCCGCGTGGGTAAACACCTGGGCTGGCGGCGCGTCCATGGCAAGCTTGGAGCCGTTCATCACCAGCAGGCGATCCGTCAGCCGCGCCACGTCCTCCATGGAGTGGGAGACCATCATGATTGTGGCGTTCTTCGCCTTGCGGTAGGACTGAATATTGCCCAGAATTTCCGAGCGTCCCACGGGGTCAAGGCCGGCGGTGGGTTCGTCCAGAATGAGAACTTCCGGCTCCATGGCAATCACACCCGCAATGGCCACCCGGCGCTTCTGGCCGCCGGAAAGGTCAAAGGGTGAGACCTCCAGCTGCTGCTCCGTAAGCCCCACGAACCCGGCGGCTTCCCGAACGCGGCGATCGACCTCTTCCGGGGACAGTCCCATGTTCTTGGGGCCAAAAGCGATGTCCTTGTACACGGTTTCCTCAAACAGCTGATACTCCGGACACTGGAACACCAGCCCCACCCGGAACCGTGCCTGCCGGGTGAGCTTCTTGTCCGACCAGATGTCCTGCCCGTCCAGCAGCACCGTGCCGGAGGTGGGCTTCAGCAGTCCGTTCAGCTGCTGCATCAGGGTGGATTTCCCGGAGCCGGTGTGGCCGATGATGCCGATAAACTCCCCCCGTTCTACGGAAAAGGATATGTCATCCAGCGCCTTATGCTCAAAGGGCGTCCCGGCGCTGTAAATATAAGTGAGATTCTTCACTTCCAGAATGGGTTTCAAGAAAATACCTCCCAGCGGGTCAGGCCATTACAAAATTATAAAGTGCCTGCGCGCATTCTTTCGGGTCTAATTTATCCAGCGGAAGGTCATAGCCCTCCTGATTCAGCTTCCAGCAAAGCTCCACCGTCTCCGGGGCGGCAAGTCCGATGCCGTGCAGCAGCTCCACCTGGGAGAAGACCTCCTTCGGCGTGCCGTCCGCCGCGACCTTGCCCTTGTCCAGCACCACGACGCGCTGTGCTTTGGCTGCTTCGTCCATGTGGTGGGTGATCAGAACCACCGTGATGCCCTTCTCCCGGTTCAGCCGTCCGATGGTGTCGATCACCTCTCGGCGTCCTCTTGGGTCAAGCATGGCGGTGGGTTCGTCCAGAACGATGCACTTCGGCTCCATGGCGATCACGCCCGCAATGGCGATGCGCTGCTTCTGTCCGCCGGACAGCAAATGGGGCGCATGGGTGCGGTACTCGTACATGTCCACCTGCTTCAGGGCGCTGTCCACTCTGCGGCGAATTTCCGGGCTGGCAATGCCCAGATTTTCGGGGCCGAAGGCAACGTCCTCCTCCACCACATTCGCCACGATCTGGTTGTCCGGGTTCTGAAACACCATGCCCACGTTTCGCCGAATGGTGATAAGCCGGTCTTCATTGGCGGTATCGATGCCGCAGACATAGACCTTTCCCCCGGAGGGAAGCAGAATGGCGTTGAAATGCTTGGCAAGGGTGGATTTTCCGCAGCCGTTGGTGCCGAGAACGGCCACAAAGCTGCCTTGTTCAATGGTCAAATTCAAATCCGCAAACACGGGAACACCGGGCGTGTCCTCCACGCCCGGGTACGTGTATGCCAGATGCTCTACAGAAATTATGTCGCTCAAATCAGGCATCCTCCTATTTGTTACGGCGTCCACCGGCCGGTGGCGCCGCATGGAAGAACCAGCCCGGACTGCTTCACCGGCAGTCCCAGCTCACCGGCGGCCGTTTTGCCGCCATGCGTCGCCCCAAACACCACGTCGGAGGCATATGCCACGGCGGAGGGCGCGAGCCCGGTGGTATACGAATTGATGATGACGAACAGCGGCTCGTCGGACAGCAGCTTCACCGTCTCCTGTAAGAAGGGATAAAAGCTGGTCTCCATCTTCCAGATCTCACCGCCGGGTCCGCGGCCATAGCTGGGCGGATCCATGATAATGCCGTCATAGCGCCGTCCCCGGCGAATCTCCCGCTGGATGAACTTACCGCAGTCGTCCACGATCCAGTGGATGGGTCGGTCGGCAAGACCGGAGGCCACGGCGTTTTCCTTCGCCCAGGCCACCATGCCCTTGGAGGCGTCCACATGGTACACCTCCGCTCCCCCGGCAGCCGCCGCCAGGGTTGCGCCGCCGGAATAGGCGAACAGATTCAGCACCCGGACAGGACGGCGGGCGGAAACCGCCGCCACCTTTTCCCGGATGAAATCCCAGTTTGCCGCCTGCTCCGGGAAAACGCCTGTGTGCTTGAAATTCATGGGCTTGACGTTGAAGGTCAGGTAGTCCTTATAATGAATCTGCCACCGTTCCGGGAGCTTGTTGTCCGTCCAGTGTCCGCCGCCGGTATTGGCGCGGACATAGCGGGCGTCATAACGCTTCCACTGGGGCGCCGTCTTGGGCGTGTTCCAGATCACCTGGGGGTCGGGGCGCACCAGAATGAACTTGCCCCACCGTTCCAGCCGCTCGCCGCCGCTGGCGTCCAAAACCTCATATTCCTTCCATTCATCGGAAATCCAGAGCATTGGGTCTCCTCCCTCTTTCTCTTTCACCTTATCTCAGCCGACAAAGCCGTCCCAGCCGCCATGCCAGCCGCCCCAGCCGCTGTCAGAGCTGTTGTCCCAGCCGCCGGTGGTGTCTTCCTCCGTACCGCCGGGCTGATACTCCTCCCAGGAACTCTGGGTGTGCAGCGGACACACGATATAGGGGGCATCCACACCGTTGTTCAGATTGTTGTAGAACCCGTGCCAGGAGGCGGGGTTGCCCTCAGAATCGATGAGATAGACATAGTAGTTGGCGGTGTAAATGTCGTTCAGTCCGAAGCCGTCCGCCGCCTTGATCTCGTCCACCTCAGCCTGGGTCAGCTTCACGAGGGACCTGGACTCGATCTGGGCGTCGCTGAACATATGGCAGTAGTCGGTCGCCACACCGCCGCCAGTGACGCAGTAGTCCACCTGCACGTGCTTGTCGCAGGTTCCCTCCGGCTCGTCGCCGTCGTAAACGTTCACGTAAACCACACGCTCCAGCCCCCGCACGTCGGCGCTGCAGGCCGCGGTGGCCTTCTTGCCGGAATCCAGGCACACGCCAACGCTGTGGAAGGCATTGCCATTGTACAGGCCTTCTCTCGGCAGGCCGTCGTGGATGGGCTGCATGACCGCCTTCCACAGCCGCGCCGCCGGGTTGGCGCTGCTTCCGGTGAGATAAATCTGCTCCGGGATATCGTAACCGCACCACACGGCCGCCGTGTAGTGGGTGGTATAGCCGCAGAACCAACGGTCACGGTTGGAGGACGTGGTGCCGGTCTTGCCCGCGATGTTCTGTCCCGGGAAAATGGCCGCGCCGCCGGTGCCGTTGTTCGCCGCGTTGAACAGGCAGTAGTTCATATAATCCACAGTCTTCTGGCTGAGGATTTTCCGGGACTCCTGCTCATTGTCCACCACAACTTTGCCGTTGCTGTCGTAGACCTTGGTGAACAGTCTCGGCTCCCGGTAAACGCCGTCGTTAGCGAAGGTCGCATAGGCGGCGGACATCTCCCGCACGGTGGAGCCTACCGTCAGCGCGCCCAGCGCCAAAGGCGCCAGACCCACGTCGGACAGGCTCTGCCCGGAAGGCAGGGGGTAATTGTCGGTCAGGGAGCTTTGACCAAAGTTGTATTTGGCAAAGCTGTAGCCGTAATCCGCGCCGATGGTATCCAGCGTCCGGGCGGAAACGGTGTTGACGGAGGAAACGATGCCCTGATAGACGGTTCTGGCGTACTGGTACTGACGGTTGTCGTTTTTCGGCCAGTTGTTGCCGTCAATATAGGTCATGGGCAGGTCCTTCATCACCGACGCCGGGGTGACCTTGCCGGATTCAAAGGCCGGGGCGTAAACGGAAATGGGCTTCTGGGAGGAACCGGTCTGGAGCTTTGCCTGGGTGGCCTTGTTGTAGGCCAGGAAGGTGGTCTTCTCCCCCACGCCGCCGGACAGGGCAACCACGTCCCCCGTCTCGTTGTTGATGACCACGATGGCAGACTGGAGCTGCTGCTCACTGCGGGTGGTGGGAATGTTGCTCAGGTCGGTGTATACCGCGTCCACTTGCCGCTGCACGTCCATGTCCAGAGTGGTGTAAATATGGTAGCCGCCCTTCTGGATGCGGTTGAGGTAGATGCTCTGGTCGTTGGTGCTTAAGTTGTCCCAGACCTTGCCGTCCTGCTCCGCAAGGTAGCTGGCAAAGTCCACGATCACGGCGTCCACGAACCAGGAATAGATATGCTGAGAAGCGTCCGTGCTGACCGCCACCTGCTCGCCGCACTGGGGGCAGTAGCAGGTATCTCCCTCGCCGGTAAAGTGGCTGCGGGTGTTCTCATAACCGCAGTTGTCGCAGACCGTCCAGCGGTCGGCGTCGTCGATGCCCTCTTTGAACACCATTTCCTGAGCCACGGCCGCATCGTATTGCTCCTGGGTCAGGTAGCCCTGATCCATCATTTCGCTCAGAACATTCAGCTGACGGTAGCGGTTTCGGGCAGCGCCGTCCCGCTCCTCGCCCTTGTACATATACACGCTCTCGGAATAGGGGTTGAACAGGGAGGGGTTATTGGTAATACTGATCAGGCTGGCGCACTCGGCAGTGGTCAGATTCTGAAGCTCCTTGCCGAAATACTCCGCCGCGGCGCTCTTGACGCCGTAGCAGCCACGCCCCAGGTAAATCTCGTTGAGGTAATACTCCATGATCAGGTCTTTGTCGTATTCCCGCTCGAAAATCTGCGCCCGGAAAATCTCCATAACCTTTCGCTGAACGGTGACGCTTTTTTCACCGGTGTGGTTCTTGATGAACTGCTGGGTGATGGTGGAGCCGCCGAACTGCTCGTCGCCGCCGAAGAACATGTTCAGGCAGGCTTTCATGGTGGTGATCCAGTCCACGCCCTGATGCTCATAGAACCGCTTATCCTCGATGGCCACGGCGGCGTGAATCAGGTCTTCGGGAATTTCGTCAATGGACGCCCACTGGCGGTCGGTGGTGGTATAAATCTGCTGCAACAGCTGGATATCGCCATGGTTGTCCACATAATAGATAAAGGAGGTCTGCTCCAGGTCATAATCGTCCAGAGACCAGTCGGCGGCCTCTGTCAGAATGTCCTCCTGCAAATAGTCTCCCAGTGTGCCGATGAAGACCGTACCGCAGATCAGCACGATCAGAAGAACCGTCGCCGCCGCGCCGAGGGCAATTTTCAGCACGGAACCGGCTACGGAGAAAATCATATACAGCAGCTTCAGCGACCAGTGGGGATTCCACTCCTGCCGGAGCTTCTTGCGCCTCCTGGGTCTTTTTTCGTTTGCCATAGGGTACCTCCAATAGAAGCAGGACGCGCCTGCCTGGTAAATCCATTATAACCAGTGTCATATTCGCATAACACTACTCATATCATTATACCATACCGGATGGAAAAACGAAAGCCCCAATTTATAAATAAACTTTTAATTGTGGGAGATACTATATTTGACAAAAGGAGGAATGCGTATGCTGAAAAAATCGGCGAGCCTTATTTTGCTTCTGTATCTCACCCTGGGGTGCTTCCGGGGGTATCTGGCGCTGTTTGACAAGGGTGCTTCCGAGCCAAAGCAGATTTTCCCCTGTCCGGTGTCCTCCCTCCCCGATGCCGACCGGGAGGCGCTGGAAAAGGGCATCCCCGTCCGCTCGGAGGACGAGCTGAATCAGCTTCTGGAAGATTTCCTGTCCTAGGGTTTCTCTGTTTCTGTACAAAATCACCTCTTGATTTTATGTCCTCCTTGCGGTAGAATATAGGCATCAAACGCGGGGGGCGATTTCCTTGGCAGATCAATACGGTTCTGATTTCATCACCATCGTGGATGAGGAAGGCACCGAATACGAGCTGGAGGTTCTCAGCACGCTGGAGTACAACGGCAATACCTATATGGCAGTCATTCCTGCGGATGACGGTTCCGATTCTCCGGATTTGGAGGTCAGCATTTTCAAGTCCGTCGAGGAAGACGGGGAGCCGATCCTGTGCGCCATCGAGGACGAGGCGGAATTGCAGGCCGTGTACGACCTGATTATGGATTCCCTCTATTCGGAGGACGCAGAATAAAAGGCGCAAGTCTCCTGCTTGGTGCGTAGCGTGTCCTTTTGGACCCACATTTTTTTATTGGGACGTTAGACTTCCCGGCCTGTTTGCAGACCTCCCGCCCCCGCTTCGACGGAGGGTGGATGCTGGGAGCAGTAATGGTCGGGAGCGGCATCCCACCTGCCTTTTCGTGCAGGTCATAATTGGACGCGATACGGCTAAAGCGGGGTGCATGGGGAGCTTCGGCTCCCCATGTTTTTTCTTAGGGCGTATCTGACCGGTGACCGCAGATCTTTTCCTTTGGCAATCGCGTCAGTTTGTCCCAAACAACGCACTTGTGGGACGTCCCCTACGAATATTCTGTAAAATTTTTTCTAATTCCGCCCCCTTCGGCAGATTACCCCTTGAAACCGGCGGGAAAATAGATTATAATACCTTGGTCTATGCGTAAAACCAACCGCGTTATGACCAAAAGGACAAATGAGAGGATTTGATTACATGAGCGCATCCAGCAAGAAGAAGCTCCGCAATGAGCAGCAGACCGCCAAAATGACGGAAAAACAGGTCGCTGAGCAGAAGGAAGCAAAGAAGCTAACGCTTTACACCACCATTTTTGTCGTCGTTCTGGCCGTCATGGTGGTATTCGCCATCGCCATCGGCGTCACCAGAAGCATCTCCAACAGCGGCGTCCGGGAACGGAATACCGTGGCTCTGACCGTAGGCGATCACGAGATCAGCAACGCCGAGCTGAGCTATTTCTATATGAGCGCCATCAACAACTTTAACTCCAATTATGGCAACTATGCCGCCATGATGGGTCTGGACACCTCCAAGCCCCTGGACGAGCAGGTCATCAACAACGACACCGGCCTGACCTGGGCGGATGATTTCCTGAACACCGCCAAGGACAACGCCCGCAGCGTCTACGCCATGGCGGACGCCGCCGAGGCCGCAGGCTTCACCCTGTCCGAGGACGAGCTTGCCGAGATTGACACCAGCATCAGCAACATGAAGATGTACGCCACCCTGTACGGCTATTCCAGCACCAAGGACTTCCTGAAAGCCCAGTACGGCAGCGGCGCCACCGAGGAAAGCTACAAGCAGTATGTCACCGTCAATACCCTGGCCAACGCTTACTACAACAGCTACTCTTCTTCCCTGACCTACACCGACGCCGACCTGCGCGCCGCCGAGAGCGAGAATTACGACAGGTATTCCTCCTTCACCTACAACACCTACTACCTCGCTGCCAGCAAGTTCCAGGCGGAGGATGAGGATGACAGTGACAAGGCCGTAAAGGCCGCCGAGGAAGCCGCCAATTCCCTGATTGGTGAGGATGTCGCCACCGTGGCGGACTTTGACGCCGCCATCGCCGCTCTGGACATCAATAAGGACACCGAGGCTTCCAGCACCGCTTACACCGACCAGCAGTATGCCTCCGTTTCCACCACCGTCCGGGATTGGATCACCGACAGCGCCCGCAAGGAGGGCGACAAGACCGTGATCGCCAACACCACCACTTCTACCGATGACGACGGCAACGAGACCAAGACCACTCTGGGCTACTATGCCGTGTTCTTCACCGGCTCCAATGACAACACCTTCCCCCTGGTGAATGTGCGCCACATTCTGGTCAAGTTCGAGGGCGGCACCACCGATTCCACCACCGGCACCACCACCTACTCCGACGAGGAGAAGAACGCCGCCAAGCAGAAGGCAGAGGAGATTCTGGACGAGTGGATGTCCGGCGACGCCACCGAGGATTCCTTCGCCGCCCTGGCCAATGAGAAATCCGACGACGGCGACGGCACCACCGGCGGCCTGTACGAGAACGTCTATCCCGGCCAGATGGTGTCCAGCTTCAACGACTGGTGCTTTGACGCAAGCCGTCAGAGCGGCAACACCGGTATCATCGAGTCCGAGTATGGCTACCACGTCATGTACTTCGTAGGCAAGAGCAGCACCACCTACCGTGACTACCAGATCGAGAGCGAGCTGCGCAGCACCGACACCCAGGAATGGTACGACGCGACCGTGGAAGCCGTGCCCATGACCGACGGCAATACCAAGTATATCCGCAAAAACCTGATCATCAGCGCCAGCTAAGCGTTTCAAGCAAAACCACAGCCCCGGCTTCACGAAAGCGAAGCCGGGGCTAAAAGATTGAGAAAAGCCGGTCGGATTTTCTCATTGACAAATCCCACAAGCAGACGTAGAATGATTGCAAACTTCTTATACTGAACTCCATGCCCTTCGGGCATGGAGTTCTATGAGACGTTTTTGTGATTTTTTCTTTACAAATCACAAAACGGGCAACGCCGTCAGGCGGTGCCTTTCTGATTTTAATTAAGCTTTTAATCAGAAAACAGTGTCAGAGGAGGTATTTTTATGGAAGTAACACGGGAGCAGGCGCTTGCGCTGCTGCAAAAATACAATCAGGAGCCGTTTCACATTCTCCACGCCCTGACCGTTGAGGGCGTTATGCGCTGGTATGCGCAGCAGGAGGGCGAGGACGCGGACTTCTGGGGTCTGTGCGGTCTTCTCCACGACGTGGACTTTGAACGCTACCCCGAGCAGCACTGCGTCAAAGCGCCGGACCTGCTGGCCGAGATCAACGCCAGCCCGGAGATGGTTCACGCCATCTGCTCTCACGGCTACGGCCTGTGCTGCGACGTGGAGCCGACCCATGAAATGGAAAAGATTCTCTTTGCTGCCGACGAGCTGACCGGCCTGATCGGCGCGGCCGCCCGGATGCGTCCCAGCAAGAGCGTCATGGACATGGAGGTCAGCAGTCTGAAAAAGAAATACAAGGACAAGAAATTCGCCGCCGGCTGCTCCCGGGACGTAATCCAGACCGGCGCCGACCGTCTGGGCTGGACGCTGGAGGAGCTGATGGAGAAAACCATCCTCGCCATGCGCAGCTGCGAGGCCAGTGTCGCGGTGGAACAGGCCGAGCTCTGCGGCTGATTCCCTTCCGACTCATACTATTTCTCGATAAAATGGTTAACACCATTTTATCCTGCGAATTCTTCG
>URBH01000036.1 GCA_900546075.1 uncultured Eubacteriales bacterium
TGTACCATGCCTGGCGCGTGAATGACAAGTACGACGGTCTGTTTGTGCGCGTGGTGCTTCACGGGCGTGGCCGCGAGGGCGAGCAAAATCGCCGCGGCGGCCAGCACAATCACGGCACGCTGCGCACGCTGTGCCTGTGCGCGGCGGGGGCGCTGCTCCGGGGCGCTTTGTCCGGGGCGCTGGGAAGCGCGATTCTGCCCGTCTGTCTGCGGGCGGCGCTTTCCGCCGTTTTCCCGGCTATCCTGTGTTGTATCCATAGTGTTCCTCCTGGGGTAAGGCGGGTTATTTTTTGCACGGGGTCAGCTGCTCCACGATATCACAGATCCGCTCTGCGGAATCCAGCCGAACCATCGTGTGCAGCTTCCGGGACATCTCCCTGCGGCGGTCTTCGTCCGCCAGCAGCGAACGAATCAGCCCGTACAGCATCTGCGGCGTGCAGTCCTTTTCCAGCACCACCACCGCGCCCCCCGCCGCTTCCAGTACCCGGGCGTTCTTTTCCTGATGGTTATTCGTCACATTGGGCGAGGGAATCAGAATGCAGGGCGTGCCGGAAGCGCCGATCTCATTGCAGGTGGCGCTGCCCGCCCGGCCGATGACGATATCCGCCGCCGCCATGACGGTGGGCATGTCGTAAATATACTCCCGGATATCCAGCGCCGGACAGTTCCTCCAGTCCACGCCGTTGTCCAAGACGCGCTTGGGCATCCACTCCTTGCCGAAGCTGCCGGTGGCGTGGATGTGGTGGAAGGGGAAGCCGTCGGCCTGCTCCAAGGGCATCATGTCCGCGATGGTCTCGTTCATGACCTTCGCGCCCTGACTGCCAAAGGCGGAGACGACCACAAAGCCGCTCAAGCCCAGCTCCTTCCGCGCATCCTCCTTGGTGTCGAAGATGAACTCCCTGCGCACGGGCATCCCCACGACCTCCACCTTTTCCGGGTGCTTGTAGTGGCGGACGCTTTCCTCAAAGGCCACCAGCACCCGGCTGGCCTTGTTTGCCGCCAGACGGGTGGTGACGCCGGGAACGGCGTTGCTCTCGTGGACGCAGGTGGGAATGCCCATGGACTGGGCGGCGTACAGCGCCGGGAAGCTGGCATAGCCGCCGGTGCCGATGACCACATCGGGCTTGAATTCCCGGAAAATCTTCTTGCACGCCTTCACGCCCTCCCGCACGCATTTCACCGCGTGGAGATTCTTTTTCATTGCGGCCAGATTCTTTCCCCGGCTGAGGCCGGAGCCTTCCAGGCATTTGAGGTCATACCCTGCCTGGGGTACCAGCTTTTCCTCCATATGGCCTTTTGCGCCGATAAAGAGGATGCTGCAGTCCGGGTGGCGCTCCCGCATCATATTGGCAACCGCGATGGCAGGGTTAATATGTCCCGCCGTGCCGCCGCAGGTAAAAATCAGATTCATAGGTCAAGCCTCCTGTATTTTTCTCCGGTTTCGCCCTCTGGAAATGCCCAGAACGATACCCATCTCCCCCAGATTCACCGCCAGCGCCGTGCCGCCATAGGAAAAAAACGGCAGCGCAATGCCGGTGGAGGGAAGCAGGTTTGTGACCACGCACAGATTCAGAATGGTCTGTACCGCAATCAGCGTCACCAGCCCCGCCGCAAGAACGGTGGAAAACCGGTCACGGGCGTTCAGCGCGATCCAGTAGCCCCGCAGGATGGTGACGGCAAACAGCGCAACGATTGCCATCGCGCCAACCAGCCCCAGCTCCTCGCAGATCACCGCAAAGATATAGTCGTTGTATTGAAAAGGCAGATACAGATATTTCTGCCGGGACTTGCCGTAGCCCAGCCCGAACAGCCCGCCGGAGCCGATGGCGTACAGCGACTGCAAAATCTGGTATCCGGTGTCCCCCGGGTCAAGCTCCGGGTGGAGCCACGCGGTGACCCGGTCGCCGGCGTAGCCCATAAAGCTGATGTAGACGACCACGAACACGGCGGCGGCGCCCGCCCCGGCCAGCAGCCATCTGGTTCGGGTGCCTGCCACGAACATCATCACCACCGCCACCATGCCCATGAGCATGATAGCCGACAGGTGCTTTTCCAGCGCCAGGGGAACCAGAATCCCCAGCAGCGCCAGGCCGAAGCCCAGAACGCCATGTCGGAAGGTTTTCGCGTCCTGCCCATACAGCCGGGTCAGGCGGGCGAACAGCAGAATCATGGTAAATTTCGCGATCTCGGAGGGCTGAAACTGAATGCCCGCCAAGTTAATCCAGCGTCGGGCGCCGTTGACCTCCTCGCCGATGACGAGGACGCTCAGCAGCAGCGCGATGCTCACGCCGTACAGCGGCCAGGCGAACCGATACCAGACACCCGTGGGAATCCGGCTGAAAAAGAACATGGCCGCAAGGCCGATCGCGGCACAAACCGCCTGTTTTTGCAGATATTTTGTGGAAATTTCGTAGCCGGTGTCATACTCGCTCTGGGCGTAGCTTGCCGAATACAGCATAGCCAATCCCACCGTCAGCAGCAGAAGCACCAGCAGCAAAAAGGGATAATCAACGCTTTCCCCCGTCCGGGAAAGCCCCGGGCGGCGTTTCTCTTTGGCATGGAGGTCACGCTCCGACGCCATAAGATACTCCTTTCAGGATTGGATATCAACCAACAAGTCCGGAAATGCCGAACCAGGCCAGCACGCACATGGCTGCCGTCACACCGGCGAATACCAGCACGATTTTTTCTTCTTTCCAGCCGCACATTTCAAAATGGTGGTGGATGGGCGCCATCTTGAACAGGCGCTTGCCGTGGGTCGCCTTGAAATAGGAGACCTGCAAAATATCGGACATGGCTTCACAGACATACACGAAGCCAATCAGAATCAGAATCAGTGGCATTTCCAGGGCAAAGGCCATGGCGCACACCACGCCGCCCAGGAACAGCGATCCGGTGTCTCCCATGAAGACCTTGGCAGGATGCCAGTTATAAAAAAGGTACGCGACCAGTCCGCCCGTCAGAGCCGCGGGCAGCAGCGCCAGATCGTACTTGCCCATGGCGGCGGCAGCGGCGGTAAAGAACACCATCACAGGCAGGGTGACGCTGGCACACAGGCCGTCCACGCCGTCGGTGAGGTTCACTGCGTTGTCCGTCCCCACCATGACGAACATGGCGAAGAAAATATAGACGATGGGGTGCAGCCGGAAGCTCACATTCACGAAGGGAATGTACAGATGGGTGTCCATAAAGCCGGAACGGTACATGGCGTACAGGAACAGCGCCGACACCGCCATTTGCAGCATGGCCTTTTGCAGCGTTGTCAGCCCCAGATTCCGGTGAAATTTGACCTTGGTAAAATCGTCCAGGAACCCGATCAGGCCGAAGCACAGGGAAAGCGCCAGCACGTAAAAGGGGGAATTATCGCTCATGGCGGGGAAATTGCCCACCAGGCAGAGAATTGTCCCGAAAATAAACATCAGTCCGCCCATCATGGGGGTGCCGGCCTTGGTGTTGTGCCAGGTGGGGCCGATCTCCCGAATGGACTGTCCGGCTTTCAGCGCCCGCAGTACAGGCAGCAGCAGGTAGCCAATACCGCCGGTCAGGATGCAGCCCGCCGCCGCCGTAATCAAGATTCTTGTCATGACTTCTTCCTCCGTTACTTCTCTTCCCCTAAGAACTCGTCCAGAACCTGTTCCAGATGGATGCCGCGGCTGGCCTTGAACAGCAGCACATCCCCGGGCTTGGCCGTGCGTTTCAGCGCCGCCACCAGCTCCTCCCGGTTCGTAAAGGCTCTTCCCCGGGTCTCCGGCATACCGCCTGTAATCGTTCCGCTGATGATCCGCCCGGAATTGGGGCCGTAGGCAAAGACGTAGTCCGCTTTTTCCGCGGCGATCCTGCCCACCCGGTAGTGCTCCGCCTGCGTGCAGTCCCCCAGTTCCAGCATGTCACCCAGCACCGCGATCCGCCGCCCCTGCTTCTTTCCAAGGACGGCCAGCGCCGCCGCCATGGACTCGGGGCCTGCGTTGTAGCAGTCCTTGATGATGGTCATGCCGCCGGCCTGGATGATCTCCTGACGGCCGGAAATGTTCCGGAACTGGGAAAGCCCCGCCTGAATCTTTTCGGGCAGCACCCCCAGCTTCAGGCCGACCGTCACCGCCGCCAGCGCGTCGTTGACGTAGTGCTCGCCTTCCAGAAGCATCTTCACCGGGAAGGACAAACGCCCGGCCTCCACCCGGAAGTGCAGATAGTCGCCGTCCTGATTCACGTCAAACGCCCGGACGGCACAGCCTTCGGAGGAACCGAAGTATGTAACCCGCTGCTGCGGCTCCTTATCCAGATTGCGCAGGAGGAAATCGTCGCCGTTGAGCAGGAGCATCCCATGAGGGGTCATACCCTCCACGATCTCCATTTTCGCCTGCCGGATCCCCTCCTGGGTACCCAGGAATTCAATGTGGGCGGTGCCGATGTTGATGATAACGGCCACGTCCGGTCTTGCGATCTGGGACAGGTAGGAAATTTCGCCGAAATGGTTCATGCCCATTTCCAGCACCGCGACCTCGGTATTTTCCGGCATGGCAAGCACCGCCATGGGCATTCCGATGTCGTTATTGTGATTGGCCGGGGTCTTGCTGGTGACGAAGGCCTGCTCCAGCACGGCGGCGATCATTTCCTTGGTGGTGCTTTTGCCCACGGAGCCGGTGACCGCCACCACCTTCGCGCCGATGCGTTTCAGCTCCTCCCGGGCAATTTGCCCCAGAGCGATGCGGGGGTCGTCCACGTAAATTGCGGGGTAATCCCCCACCCTGCGGCTGCACAGAGCCGCCGCAGCCCCCTTGTCCATGGCCTTTTGGATGAAGTCGTGGCCGTCCCGGGCGCCCTGGAGCGCGATGAACAGCTGCCCCGGCTGCATGACCCGGGTGTCGTTGGCAGCGCCTAAAAATGCAATATCCGCGTATTTCTCTTCCACCACGCCGCCGCACCAATCGGCGGCCTGTCTGAGCGTTAATTTTCCCATGCTGTTTCCTCTTTTTCCCGTAGGTGGGCGGCGACCTCTTCCCGTTCGTCCAGGTGGCGCTTTACGCCGCCGATGTCCTGATAGGTCTCATGCCCCTTTCCTGCCAGGACAATTATATCATCTTTTTTTCCAATGTCCATAGCATATCTGATCGCCGCGCGCCGGTCTTCGATCACAATATATTCCCCGTCTTCCTGTTTTACCCCTGCCAGAATGTCCCGGATGATGGCCATGGGGTCTTCCGTGCGGGGGTTATCCGAGGTGATGACGGCAAAATCCGACAGCTTCACGCCGATATGCCCCATAATGGGCCGCTTCATGGGGTCCCGGTCGCCGCCGCAGCCAAATACCGCGATGACCCGGCCCTTGCAGAAATCCTTCACGGAGGAAAGCACGTTTTCCAGTCCGTCGGGGGTGTGGGCGTAGTCGATAAGGATGCTGTAGGGCTTTCCGGGGGTGGGGACGACCTCCACCCTGCCCTTGACACCGGAGGCCGTTTTCAGAGCGGCGGCGCAGTCCGTCAGGGAAATGCCCAATTGTCTCGCAATGCCCATGACCGTCAGGGCGTTGTAGACGGTGAACTTTCCGGGGATGGGAAGGGACACCGCCGCCCGTTCCCCGCCGGATACGGCCGTGAAGCGAATGCCCTGCGCCAGAAGCTCCAGGTTTTCGCCCCGCAGGTCGGCGGGGCTGTGTACGCCCGTGGTCAGCACCGGGCAGGCGGCCGCCGCGAGAATCCTGTCCGAATAGCTGTCGTCCGCATTGACCACCGCCAGACGGCAGCGGCGGAACAGCTCGGCCTTGGCCTCGCAGTAGGCGTCCATGGTCTTGTGGAAGTCCAGATGGTCTTCCGTCAGATTGGTAAAGGCGGCAACGTCAAACCGGATGCCGCCGATTCGCTCCAGAGAAATGGCATGGCTGGAAACCTCCATCACCACGTGGGTGCATCCGGCGTCCCGCATTCTGGCGAACAGCGCCTGCAATTCAAAGCTTTCCGGAGTGGTTCGCTCGGTGGGAATGATCTCCTGACCGATCATGTTGGCCATGGTGCCGATCAAACCCACCTTCGCCCCCAGACAGGTTTCCAGCACCTGCTTTAATAGAAGCGTGGAGGACGTTTTTCCGTTGGTGCCGGTAATGCCGATCATGGTCATCTGCTCCGCGGGGCGGCCAAAGAAATTGCACCCCAGCAGCGCCAGCGCCAGCCGGTCGGATTCCACCAGAACATAGGGGATATCCCCCTCCGGTTTTTTCGCCGTGACCACCGCCGCCGCGCCCTTTTCCGCGGCCATGGGAATAAACTTGTTGCCGTCGGCGGCAAAGCCGGACACGGCCACAAACAGGCTGCCCGGGGTCACCTTCCGGGAATCGTAAAAAATCTCTTTGATTTCAAGCTCCGGGTCCGCGGTGCATTCCAGCACGGAAATGCCCGTCAAAAGTTCCTTCAGCTTCATATTCATCCTCCGTTGTCAGTCTCTGGCCGTGGTATCCGCAAATTCCAGCGTGATCGTCGTTCCCGCGGGAACCTCGGTATCCTTTGGGACACTCTGCGCCGTCACGGTTACGCCGGCGGAAATTTCGTCGTTCCCCGTCACCAGAATGTACAGCCCCAGCGCACCCGCGGCGTCGCTGGCCTGCTGACGGTTCATGCCGTAAAAGTCGGGAACCTTCACCGTCTCCGGCTCCGGGGTTTCTCCAAAGAATAAAAGCACCTGGCTTCCCCCGGGGACGGTCTGTCCGGGAGACGGAATCTGTCCCGTCACCGTTTCGCCGCTGCCGGAAATTGCCGCCGTCAGCCCCTCTTTTTTCAGAAGCGCCTGGGCGTCCTTCGCCGTCATGCCGGTCAGGTCTTCCATGGCGATCTGCTTTCCTGCCAGATCATCCTCGGAAAAGGACTGCTTCACGCCTAAGTATGGCAGCACGTCCGCCATCACCGCGCCCACGGTGGGCGCAGCCATGACGCCGCCGGAAATGTAAATTCCCGTTGCCCGGGACGGTGTATCCAATGCGGCAAGTATAATATACTCCGGATCGTCCATGGGCGCAATCCCCACAAAAGATACGATTTTATCCTGGACGCGCTGGCCATTCTCGTCAAAAACGTCAATTTTTTCACTGGTTCCGGTCTTTCCGCCGATGGAAAACCCGGCAACTCTGGCATTTTTTGCCGTTCCCTCCGTGACGACGGACGCAATGAGGGTGCGCATGGTGTCAGAGGTTTCCTTAGAAATGGTTCTGCGCACCACCGTCGGCTCTGCCTTCATCACCGTGTTGCCGTCGGCGTCCAGAATTTCCGAGACGATGTACGGCTCCAGCAGCTGCCCGCCGTTGACCACGGAGGCAATCGCCCGCACCAGCTGCAAGGGGGTGATTTTGAAGGTCTGACCGAAGGAGCCGGAGGTCAGGGACGCCGTCCCCCATTTGTCCGTGTCCGTGACCAGGGCTTTGTCAAAAAAGACGCCCTTGCTCTCTCCTGCCAGGTCGATGCCGGTTTTTTCCAGCACCCCGAAGCTTTTGACATACTCATAAAACCGCTCCCCGCCCAGCTTCAGGGCAATGTGGGCGAAGGCGATGTTGCAGGAATTTTGCAGCGCCTGGGGCGTCTTTTCCGCCCCGTGTCCCGTGGAGCGCCAGCAGTGAAGTTTTTGGGCACGCCCCGGAATCTGCTCGGAGCCGGAGCAATGGAAGGGGGTATTCAGGTCGATGGCGCCGCAGTCCAGCGCCGCCGACATGGTCAGCACCTTGAAGGTGGAACCCGGCTCATAGCCGTCGGAGATCACCCGGTTGCGCCACTGCTTCAATCGGGCGGCGGAGAGGGCTTCCCCGTAGGCCGTCTTCCCCGCCTCGTAGGCTTCGCTTCCCTCCGGCTCAGAAAGGTACGACCGTTTCATTTCTTCCAGCTGCGCCGCCGTTCCCTCGTCGGCGATTTCCAGATAGTTGTTGGGGTCATAGCTGCCCAGCGTAGCCATGGCGAGGATTTCTCCCGTCTTGCAGTTCATCACCAGCCCAAACGCGCCGTTCTGGACATCGTAGCGGGCAATGGCGGCAGAAAGCTGCTTTTCCAGGCACGCCTGCACCGTGGCGTCCAGCGTCAGGATCACGCTGTCTCCTTGCCGGGAGGAAACGTAGTTTTCATAGGAAAAGGGCATATCCATTTCGTTATTGCCCTTGGTGGTGATGACTCTGCCCGTGCTGCCTGAGAGGAAGCTGTTGTAGGCGGCTTCCACCCCCTCGCAGCCCTCGTTGGAGGCGTTGGTGAAGCCGACGACCTGGGCAGCCAGCGTCTCATAGGGGTAGACCCGCCGGGAGGTGGGTTCCAGATGAATGCCGGAAATGCCCTTTTCATTGATGTAATCCCGGATGATTCCGGCGGTTTCCTCGTCAATGCGGGTGCCGACCTGCTTGTAGCGCCGCTTGATGTCCGCCGCCTGCTCCTCGATCCAGGCGGGGTCTTTTCCCAGGATTTCTCCCAACGTCCGGGCAATTTCGGGAATATCCGCCTTGGACTGCTTCAGCTCGTGAGGGTCGAGGTACACATTCTCCACGCTGACGGAGGTCGCCAGAATGTTCATGTTCCGGTCGAAGATGTCCCCTCGGTCGGCGGTCACCGTCGTCGTGCGGGTCTGGTTTCGCAGAGCGAGGGAGGAATAGTAATCGTAATTCGTCACCATCAGGCTGTACAGCCGCAGCCCCACCGGCAGGAAGGCCAGCGCCCCCAGCAGCGCGGATACCAGCATGATTCGCCTGTGCTGGCCGCTGTCCAACCGCAGGCGGTTAAATTCCCGCTTCTTCCTCCCCATAAGCCACCGGCCTTTCCGTCAAGATACAACTTTGGGCAGCAAGGGAACCCCTCGCCGCCCAGTGCAGCTGCTATCTTACTTTATGAGGAAGGGCGGACTTTATGCAGGGGAACCGCTTTTTCCGCTCATCCGAAGGAAGCGGCTTCCCCGTCCCCGAACAGGCCGCCAAAGAACCAGACGATGTCGTCCCAGAGCGTCCGTTCCGGCTTCGGCTGGGAGATCGTGACGGTGATGGTTCTGCTCGGCACTTCCTCCACCGGCACCATGCCGAGAGCCAGCGCCTTGTCCCGGATGTCCTCCAGGTCATAGCCGTCCCGGTAGGTGCGTTCCAGCTCGGCGTTGTCGCGGTTCAGTTGGGAGACGTAGTTGGACATCTGCTCATACTGCGCCCAGTCGCTGCGCAGCTGCAATGCCCCCACCACCATGACCGCCAGCATTACCACTGCCACCGTGATGCCGATCAGCGCCACGGGGTCGATATAGATTGCCTTTACCTGCTCCTGCTTTGCGATCGGGAGCTTTGTTTTGGCCTTTTTCTTCTTTTTCTTCGGCGCAAGCACCTGCGCCTCGCTGCCGGGGACGTAGAACTGACCAATGTACTGAATTTTGGGCTTTTCCGTCATCATTCTATCCCCTTTCCGGAAATTTCTGCCGATTATAACTTCTCACAAATCCGCAGCTTCGCGCTGCGCGCTCTGGGATTCCGTTCCAGCTCTTCTTCCCCGGAAACGATGGGCTTGCGGGTCACGATCCGCACCTGGGGCTTCTTGCCGCAGACGCACACCGGGAAGCTGGGCGGGCAGGTGCAGCCCTTCGCCGCCTCTGCCATGGCGTTTTTTACAATGCGGTCTTCCAGAGAATGGAAGGTGATCACCGCCAGCCGTCCGCCTGGATTCAGCAGCGGAACGGCCTTTTTCATCACCGTTTCCACCGCCCCCAGCTCGTCGTTGACGGCGATGCGGATGGCCTGAAAGCTTCGCTTGGCCGGGTGCTGCTTCTCCCGCAGAGCGGAAGCCGGCATGGCGCTCTTGATCACGTCCACCAGCTCCAGGGTCGTCTCGATGGGCGCCTGCTCTCTGCGGCGGCAGATGGCGGCGGCGATCCGGGGCGCAAAGCGCTCCTCGCCGTAATCATACAAAATACGCTTGAGTTCCTCGTAAGACCAGGTGTTTACGATCTGACGGGCGTCCCGGGTATCCTCGCCGTTCATGCGCATATCCAGCGGCGCGTCCGTCATATAGGAAAAGCCCCGCTGCCCGTCGTCCAGCTGGGGAGAGGAAACCCCCAAGTCCAGCAGAACGCCGTCCACCTTATCGATGCCCAGTCCTTGCAGCGCCTGATCCATGTCGCAGAAATTGGCGTGAACCAGCGTGACCCGGTCTTCAAAGGGCCTTAACCGTTCCGCCGCCGCTTCCAGCGCCACGTTGTCCCGGTCAATGCCGATGAGCCGTCCGGTGGTGAGCTTCGCGGCAATGCGGCTGGAATGCCCCGCGCCGCCTAAGGTTCCGTCCACGTAAATGCCGTCGGGCTTGATGGCAAGCCCCTGAATACATTCCTCCAACAGCACGGAAACATGATGAAATTCACTCATAGGCCGATCGCCTCCAGGGACGCCAGCAGCTTCTCCGGGGTCAGGTTCTCCCGCTCAAAGTCGGCGAATTCCTTCGCGTCCCAGATCTCCGCCTGTCCTGCCCGGCCGACGATCATGACCTCCCGGTCGATTCCGGCGTAGCTCAAGAGGAACTGGGTCAGGCTGAACCGGTACTGCTTATCCGGGCTGCATTCGGCGGCGTTCATAAAAATCAGGCTGGTTGCGCCGGAGCGCTGGGAAATGCTCATGGCATTGTAGTTATCCGAAAGGCGCTTCCACTCCTCGGCGGTGTAAACGGTGAGACAGCGGTGACCGCAGTTGACGCCCAGGGTGACAAAAAAGGTATCCCCCAGCTCCGTCCTCAGCTTGGACGGCACGAACAGACGGCTCTTTTCGTCCAGCTTCGCAGGATATTTCCCGATCACGGCGCTCACCTCCCTTTCGCTCCACTTTACTGCCCTTTTACTCCATGTAGAGACAGTATACTACCCGCGAGGGAAAAAATCAATCTTTTTCTCAGGGATTTTTCGATTTCCGCCATAAATCGGGGGATATTCGCATATTTGTTCTAATAAAACAGGCAATTTCTCAGCTTCATTTCAGCTAACCGCACCCCAGACCGTCAAAAAAACAGCTTTCCGTCCTCCCATTTGGGCTTCACCCGGGCAGGCTTTTTCCCACAGCGCAGCAGGTAGCTTGCCAGCGGCCCCTCCACCTCGGTCTGCACAAGGCGGCGGATTTGCCGGGCGCCGTCCTTTCCGGGACGCTTTTTCAGAAGCTCCGCCGCCAGCTCCGGGGGCAGCAGCAGCTGGGTTCCCAGCGCCGCCGTCCGCTCCTGAAGCTGCCGCAGATATTTCCAGGTAATGGCTTCCAGCGCGCCGGCTCCCAGAGGTTCAAAGCACACCGTCTGGTCGATTCGTCCCAGAAATTCCGGGGAGAAGGTCTGCTGTAACGCCTCGCCGATCTCCGCGCTCCGTCCCCCGGCGCAGAAGCCCAGGCCGTCGCCCCGAATCTGGCCGCCCACATTGGAGGTCATGACCACGATGGCGTTCTTGAAGCTGACATGCCGTCCCGTGGAATCCGTCAGCGTTCCTTCCTCCATGATTTGCAGCAGGATGCCCAGCACGTCCGGGTGGGCTTTTTCCAGCTCATCCATCAGCACCAGACAGTAGGGGCGGCGGCGCACCGCCTCCGTCAGCTTGCCGCCCTCCTCGTAACCCACGTATCCGGGAGGTGCGCCGATCAGGCGGGAGACCGACTGCTTTTCCATATATTCCGTCATGTCCAGCCGGATCATGGCGTCCCGGCTGCCGTAGACCTCCTGGGCAAGCGCCCGGCACAGCTCCGTTTTTCCCACGCCCGTCGGCCCCGTGAACAGCAGGCACGCGATCGGCCGCGACCCGTCCCGGATGCCGCAGTAGCCCCGGCGCACCGCCTCGGCCACGGCGCTCACCGCCTTGCTCTGCCCCACCACCTGGGCGGACAGCAGCCCTTCCAGCCCCAGCAGCCGTTCCCGTTCCCCGGCGGTGAGCCGCCCCACTGGAATCCCCGTCCGGGCGGAGACCACCCAGGCGATGTCCGCCCCGGTGACGCACCGGGCGCGTTTTCCGTCGGCGGGCTTTGACAGGTGCTGCATTTTGTCCCGCAGCTCGGCGGCCTTTTCGAATTTCCGCTCCCGTACCGCTTCGTTCAGCTCCTGTTCCAGCTCTTTTCTGGCAGGGCCGCCCCGGGACAGCTGCATTTCCTCCATCCGCGCCCGGGCAGCGCCTTCGTCCAGCAGGTCGATGGCTTTGTCCGGCAGATACAGGTCGGGCAGGTACCGCCGGGACAGGCGCACCGCCTCCTTCACCGCTTCCTCGGAGATCCGCAGGTGGTGATGCCGTTCCAGACCCGGCTTCAGCGCCCGAAGAATCGAAAGCGTTGCCTCCTCCCCCGGCTCCTCAACCACCACCGGGCGGAACCGGCGTTCCAGCGCCGCGTCCTTTTCAATATATTTCCGGTATTCCTCCCGGGTCGTCGCGCCCAGCATTTGCAGCTCGCCGCGACCCAGGGCGGGCTTGAAGATGTTCGCCGCGTCAATGGCGCCCTCAGCCGCCCCCGCGCCGACGATGGTGTGCATTTCGTCCACAAAGAGAATCACATCCCCGCTGCGGCGGATTTCCCCCAGCACGTCCCGCAGACGTTCCTCGAATTCACCCCGGTACTTTGTCCCGGCGACTAACGATGCCATGTTCAGGCTCACCAGCCGTTTGTCCTTCAGCTGGGGCGGCACGTTGCCCACCGCCATCCGCTGGGCTAAGCCCTCGGCAATGGCGGTTTTTCCCACCCCCGGCTCGCCGACCAATGCGGGGTTATTCTTGTTTTTCCGGCACAGAATGCCGATGACCATGTCGATCTCCCGTTCTCTCCCGATCACCGGATCCATGCCGGATGCCTTGAGAATCAGATCTTCACTGAACTGCTCCAAAAGTTTCGTTGTGACCGCCTCCTTTTTTCCTCTCACGGGAGCGCCCTGCTCCCAGTGCAGATAGTCCACCGCATGGGTAAACAGCTCGTCGGTGCTGATGCCGTTGAGCTTCAGCAGCTCATATGCGTCGCTGTTTTCCCGTCTTGCCATTGCCAGCAGCAGATGCTGCGGCGTAATTTCCCGGCTGCCCAAAATCTTTGCCTCCCGCGCCGCCCCCCGGAGAAGCGCCCGGGACTCCCCGGTCAGCCCCTGGGGCAGGGGCAGCTCCGGCGTCCCCATTCCGTAAAGCAGCCGCGCCATCGCCTCCGTCAGATCCGGGTCCATACCCAGAAGCCGAAGGGTCTGCCCCGCCGCCCCGGGTTCCCGCGCCATCACCAGCAGCAGATGGGCAGAGCCGACATAGCTGTGTCCCAGGGTTCTGGCCAATTGGGCGGCGCGCTGGATCAGGTCGGACGTCAGTATATCGTAATGCACGGTATCCCTCCCGCGTGATTGTTTTGCCTTTCCTTTTCCGGAAAATTTTCACCACCCCCGGCAAAAATTATTCAAAAATTTTTATAAAAAAGGAATTGCTTTTTTGGGAAACCATGCTACAATGGGGATACGCTGGTTGTGGCGTGCAATACATATTAGATAAATTGGAGGTAACACCATGGCTTACACGATTACTGACCGCTGTGTCGCCTGCGGCTCCTGCGCCGAGCAGTGCCCTGTCGAGGCTATTTCCGAGGGTGACGGCAAGTACGAGATCAACCCCGATGTCTGCGTTTCCTGCGGCTCCTGCGCCGATCAGTGCCCCGCCGACGCGATCGAGGAAGGCTAATCTTTCTCAGACCCGAATTGGCCTGCGCAAATGCTTGCGCAGGCTGATTTTTTGTTGTATAATGGTGCAAACATCATTCGGAGGCATTCATGGAGCAGTTACCCAACGGAATTACCCTGAACCTGCCGGAAGGCGCTTTCCCCTTAAGCACCGATTCCATGGTGCTGTCCCATTTTGTCCGGCTCCCTAAGAATGCCCGGGTGCTGGATCTCGGCTCCGGCTGCGGCACGCTGGGACTGCTGCTGTGCGCCGTGAACGAAGGCTGCCGCATCACCGGCGTGGAGCTGTCCCGGGATGCTCACCTTGCCGCCCTGGACAACATCCGCCGCAACGGTCTGACAGCCCGCATGGAAAGTATATGCGCCGATGTGCGGCAAGTTCCCGGCAGCTTTCCCCCGGGGAGCTTTGACGTCTGCGTCTCCAATCCCCCCTATTTTTCCGGCGGCCCCGCCAGCCGCACCGCCGCCCTCGCCCGCCGGGAGGACGCCTGTTCCCCTGCCGACCTGTTCGGGGCGGCCGCCTGGGCGCTGAAATACGGCGGCGACTTTTTCCTCGTCCACCGTCCGGAACGGCTGGCCGAGCTGATCATCCGGGGTTCGGAGGTCAATCTGGAGGCCAAGCGGCTGTGCCTTGTGCGCCATCGGGCGGATTCCCCGGTGAATCTTGTCCTGCTGCAGCTGCGCAAGGGCGGAAAGCCGAGCCTGAAATGGGAGGAGATCGTCCTCCACGACGCAAGCGGCGCTCCCACGAAGCAATACCGCCGAATTTACCATCTCTAGGAGGTTCCACATGGCCGGAATGCTGTATCTTGTCCCGACCCCCATCGGCAATCTGGGGGACATTTCCCTGCGCTGCCGGGAAACCCTGGAAAACGCCGACTTCATCGCCGCCGAGGACACCCGGGTAACGCTGAAACTACTCAACCATCTGGGCATCAAAAAAAGCCTTGTCAGCTACTACGAGCATAACAAGGCCACAAAGGGCGACCGGATCGTCGACCGCATTCTCGCCGGGGAGACCTGCGCGCTGGTTTCAGACGCAGGCAGCCCCGCCATCTCTGACCCCGGGGAGGACTTGGTCAAGCAGTGCGCCGAGGCCGGTATCACCGTCTGCGCCATCCCCGGCCCCTGCGCCGCCATTACGGCGCTGAGCATTTCCGGGCAGTCCACCGGCCGGTTCTGCTTCGAGGGCTTCCTCTCCACGGCGAAAAAAAGCCGCCGGGAGCATCTGGACGCCCTGCGCACCGAGAGCAGAACCATGATCTTCTACGAAGCGCCCCACAAGCTGGTGTCCACCCTGGCGGACATGTCGGAAGCCTTCGGCGATGACCGCCCGGTCAGTCTGTGCCGGGAGCTGACGAAGCTCCACGAGGAGGTCGTCCGCACCACCCTGGGGGAAGCCCTCATAAAGTACACCGAAACACCGCCCAAGGGCGAATTCGTTCTCATCGTCGCCGGCGCGCCGGAAATCGCAAAGGAGTCCGCCTCGGAAGATGACGCCGCCGCCCGGGTCGCCCAGCTGATCGCCCAGGGTCTCAGCCGCAAGGACGCGGTCAGGCAGACCGCCGCAGAGCTGGGACTTCCCAAAAATGTCGTCTATGACATTGCGTTAAAAGACCCCGAATGACGTTACATCATTCGGGGTCTTTTTCAATATTCCGTCATGTTTTTGACGCATTCCTGGCAGATGTTCTTCTTCCGGTAGGAGATCAGTCCTCGGGAAGAACCGCAGAAAATGCACGCCGGCTCGAATTTCTGCAAGATAATGCGGTCACTCTCCATGTAGATTTCCAACTCGTCCCGCTCCGCGATGTCCAGTGTGCGGCGCAGTTCAATCGGCAGCACGATTCTTCCCAGCTCGTCCACCTTCCGGATAATGCCCGTAGACTTCATTGCGGTCAGCTCCCTTCCTTGCCTCTCCAACGGCTTATCAGCATTATCATTATACTTGTTTTATCTACTATAGTCAAATACTTTTTGTAATAATCCAAAAATTTTGTCGATTTTTTCCTGTTCTTTTCCGTTTCTTATCCGCATACCATGCGTTAAGGCGTCTCTGATACTAGTTTTCAATAAAACGGTTAAAAACCGTTTTATTCGGCTGCTGTTTCAGCAGCCAGCGGCGTAGCCGCAAAAAACGTAAGTCCATACATTTCTCGCCGCCACCGGCGGCCTGCGAAGGATTCGCAGGATAAAATGGTGTTAACCATTTTATCGAGAAATAGTATGATACAATCGGCGAGGGCTGGCGGCCAGAGAATTTGCCTCAGCCGAACGTACGGAAAGGGGAGGAATGCCCATGGTCATGAGCTGGATATGGACGGGCATAGTGCTCATAAGCATTCTCTGTGCGCTGGTTCTGGGCAACGGCGGCGCGCTGGCGGCGGCCACGGTCAGCGGCGCCCAGGCAGGGATACAGCTTGCCCTGTCCATGGGAGGGAGCCTGTGCCTGTGGACGGGGGCGGGGCGGCTGATGGAGCACGCCGGAATCACCCGGATGCTCTCCCGGCTTCTGCGTCCCCTTCTGCACCGGGTATTTCCCAGCACCAAGGAGGACGCCGCCCTGGCGGGAAGCCTGAGCGCCAATATCTGCGCCAATTTCCTCGGTCTGGGCAACGCCGCCACCCCCATGGGCATTCAGGCGGCGCAGCGGATGAAGCGGGGCGGCACCGCCACGGATGAGCTCTGCCGCCTGATCGTGCTGAACACCGCCTCCATCCAGCTGATTCCGGCAAACGTGGCAGCCGTCCGCGGCGCTCTGGGCTGTGGGACACCCTTCGACATTCTCCCGGCGGTATGGGTCACCAGCTTTTGCTCCGCCGGGCTTGGGGTCACGGCGGCCTGGGTGCTGGGAAAGGTCTGGCGGAAATGACGGATTACATCGTTCCGGTGCTTCTGTTTCTGGCGGCGGCGCTGGCGCTGGGGAAGCGGGAAAACGCCTATGATCTTCTCCTCCAGGGCGGCGCGGATGGGCTGAAGCTCCTTGTGACCATCCTCCCGGCGCTGGTTCTGCTGCTCACCGCCGTTCACATGCTCCGGGCTTCCGGGGCGGTGGCGCTTCTCAGCGGTTTTTTCGCTCCGGTTTTTTCCTTCTTCGGCATTCCGCCGGAGACGGCCATGCTTGTCCTCATCCGCCCCATCAGCGGCAGCGCCGCCCTTGCGGTGGGGGCGGAGCTGATGGCGCAGTACGGCGTGGATTCCCGGATCGGCCGCACGGCGGCGGTGATGCTGGGTTCCACGGAAACAACCTTTTACACCATCAGCATCTATTTCGGCGCGGCGGGCATTAAAAAGACCCGCTATACACTGCCTGCGGCACTGTTCGCGGACTTTATCGGCTTTCTCATGGCGTCGTGGACGGTAAAATGGTTCTTTTGACGAGTTCAGGCGCACCCGCAAAGGGTGCGCCTGTGTACTATTTATTCTTCCTTTTTCTCCTGCTTTGCGGCGCTGCTTCTTCTGCGGCGACGCCGGGGACGGGGCGTTTCCTCCGGGTCGGCCTTTTCCGCACGGCGGGCGTAGGCTTCCGCCGCTTCGGAGGTAGCCTCATAGGTCAGCCGGCTGACCCGGGTCAGGCCGTCGGGCTGCTGGGAAAGCCGCACCCGAATGAGGAATTTTCCATGCTCCGGGCAGGCTGCCAAGTCCATATACCGGTGACCGGGCTGGGAAAACCACCGGGAGCCCAGCATCCGCCCGCCGCAGACGGGACACTTATTCTCCTCCCCGGACATGGCGGCCAGGGCCTCCCGCTTGTCGGCATAGTCGTAAAATACCTTCCGGGCGATGCAGCCGGGAAGCTCCGCGCCGTGGAAGCCGTTTTCGTGGCTTTTCAGCGCCGCGTCATACTCCCGCGCACCCTTTTTCAAATCCAGCATGGCGCAGATCAGCGCCGTGTGGTAAGCGTCGCCCAGGGCGTCGTGGGCGGGGCGGGTCGCCTCGATGCTGAACATTTCCATGGCGGTTTTCAGCGCCTTCTGGGAGGTGGAGCCGTCGGTCTGGGCGTTGAAGATCATCTGGGCGTTGTACCACCTCTCCGTGAACCCTTCGTCCAGGCCGAAAAGCCGCAGATTTTCCCGAAGAATGCCGATATCGTCAAAGCCCCAGGTCAGAAACACCACATCGTCGCCGCACCATTCCCGGAACTTCCTGATCGCCTCGGGGAACGGCACGCCCACATCCCGCAGACGGGCTTCCTTGATGCCGGTGAGCTTGCTGACCCGGCGGTTTAAGTGCCGGTAATACTTGGGCTTTACCATGATCTGGAATTCATCCTGAACGAACTGCGCCTCCGAGACCCGGACGGCGCCGATCTGAATGATCTCCCCCCGGATGTCCACGGGCAGCACCTTTTTGGAGGAAGGCGACCCCGGCCAGGGCTGGTTCCATTCCATGTCCAATACAATATAATCCATCGCGCGTAACCTCTACTGTTTATGATACTACGCGATATCATAACACACAAACCCGGCATCTGTAAACAGGAAGTTGCAAAAGTTCTGAGATTATCCTACGTATCCCCGTTTTCGCGGGGAAAAAGCGCTTTAGGTGCGCATCTCCTTCTTGTCCAGTTCGCCCTCCTGCCATCCGGCGCTTTTGCCGCAGACCGGGCAGGGGTCGCAGGCACGGATACCCTCGTAGGTGTAACCGCAGTTCAGGCAGCGCCAGCGGATGGGCTCCTGCTTTTCCGTCAGCTCTCCATTGGTCAGCTGCCGCTCAAGGGATTGGAATTGGTTGTAGTGGACGCCCTCGATACGGGCGATCTGCATCCACAGCCGTGCCGCGTCGTTGTAGCCCTCCCGCCGCGCCATTTCCGCGAAGCCGGGGTAAACGTCGTCATGCTCGTCCTTCTCCCCGTTGGCGGCGTAGGCGAGATTTTCCGCCGTGGTTCCCAGCTGGAAGGGATAGCCCGCGCCCACATCCACGTTTTCGGCGCAGCCGCCCAGGCGTTTCAGCATTTTCAGAAATTCCTCCGCGTGGACGGTTTCGTTCGCCGCCGTTTCTTCAAAAATTCTCGCAATCCACTCGAAGTTTTCCTTCCGCGCCACCCCGGCGTAGACGGTGTAGCGGGTTCGCGCCTGAGCTTCCCCGGCGAAGGAACGAACCAGATTTTTCCTGGTTTCCGAATTTGTAAAGTCCATAATTCGAGACTCCTTTCTCTGGAAAGGATACCCTGTTTTGCGGTATAATATGCAAAGAAACATCCCGGAACGGCAAGCCGTTCCGGGACAAAGCATATCGTGTATTACAGCAGATCCTTCACCAGAGACAGAGCCGCCTCGTCTGCCACCAGGGTAAAGTCGGGGTGCAGCTGGAGAATGGAGCCGGGTGCCTGGGGCTTGATGGGGCCAAAGAAGCAGTCCTTCACGGCCTGCGCCTTCTTCTCGCCGTTGACCACCAGCAGAACCCGCTTTGCCTTCATGATGGAGCCGATGCCCATGGTGTAGGCATGGGTGGGAACGTCGTCCCGGGAAGCAAAGAAGCGGGCGTTGGCGTCGATGGTGGAAGCGGTCAGCGCAACCTTGTTGGTACCCTTGACGAAGGCGTCCGCAGGCTCGTTGAAGCCGATGTGGCCGTTGGGGCCGAGACCCAGCAGCTGCAAATCCGCGCCGCCGAAAGCGTCGATGACGGCGTCATACCGGGCGCACTCCGCCTCGGCGTCGGGGTTCATGCCATTGGGGATGTTGCAGTTATTTTGATCGATATTCACATGATCGAACAGGTTGGTGCGCATAAAGTAAGCGTAGCTCTGGTCATGATCCTTGGTCAGACCCACGTACTCGTCCAGGTTCACGGTTCTGACCCTGGAGAAATCCAGATCGCCGGCTTCATACTTGGCGATCAGTTCCTTGTAAGTACCCACGGGGCTGCTGCCGGTGGCCAGACCCAGCACGCAGTCGGGCTTCAGATAAATCTGGGCAGCGATAATATTGGCGGCCTTGCGGCTCACGTCGTTATAATCCTTGGCGCGAATCAGTCTCATTGGTAAAGTTCCCCTTTCGTAATTGACCTGACGGTATTATAGCATTCTTTTCATTTTCTGTACAGTGCTTTCGATTATTTTAGTTTATTTTGGTAAATCCATTCGTATTTCCTGCCCCTGTTTTATCTGGCCTTATTTTATATCATAATTTTGGCACTATATTTATAGCCAGAACTTGCTATACTACTTTCATACCAATTCGGGAGGTAGTTCAAATGGAAAAGAAAAATACCCTGACCACACGGAAAATCGTATTCACGGCGCTGATGGCGGCCTTGACCGTAGCCGGTTCCGCGCTTCGCGTCACTCTGCCCCTGGACATTGCGGGAACCACGTCTTTCCATCTGGGCAATATCATGTGCGCCCTCAGCGGCATTCTGCTGGGTCCCTGGCTGGGCGGTCTGGCCTCCGGCCTCGGCTCTGCCATTTATGATATCATGAACCCGCTGTACATTTCCGAGTGCTGGATCACCTTCCTGACCAAGGGTGCTTACGGCCTGGTTGCGGGTCTCATCATCCGGGCGGGCGGAAAGAAATGCGGCTACGTCAAGGCGCTTCTCGCCACCCTGGCCGGAGCCTTGACCTACGCGGCGCTGTACCTCGCCAAGAGCTATTTCTACAGCGGTCTGCTCATCAAGGGTCTGACCCCCGACGCGGCGCTGCTGACCGTCGTCGCCAAACTCCCCGCCACTGCCTTCAACGCCGTGGTCGCCCTCGTCTTCGCCCCCATCCTCGCGGTGGCCCTTCAGAAGGCGCTGGAGGAAAACCATCTGACGGTGGAATAACATCAGAATTTGCGGGATGCAGAATTTTCTGCATCCCGTTTTTTATGGCAGCGCCTTGGGGTATTCTTCCCAGTCCAGGTCGCGGTAGGGATATACCCTGCCCCAGTCGTTTTCCGTCCGCTGAATGCTGCTCCTGTGGCCGGACAGCAGCCGGACGATATCGTAGACATTGATCCAGATCTCCGAATTGCATTCCTTCTGGCTCTCGTCGAACACCAGTTCCAAACCGAAGTGCAGATGCACCGTCTCGATATTGTTGACATTTTCCCGGTCGGAATAGCCGGTTCTTCCCATGAAGCCGATGACGTCCCCCGCCTGCACGGTGTCCCCCTCGGCAAGCCCCGGGGCAAAGGGCGTGTCCTTCTGCAAATGGGCGTAATAATAGTAGCGCCGGCTGTCAAAGCTGCGGATGCCCACACGCCAGCCGCCGTACCGGTTCCAGCCCATGGCCTCCACCACGCCGCCCTCCACCGCCACAATGGGCGTTCCCTGAGCACCCATCAGGTCGTTGCCCAGGTGCTTCCGCCGGAATCCAAAAGAACGCGCCACGCCGAAATCGTCACAGTGACTGTAGCCGTACCCCGCCGCAATGGGGGAAAACGCCTTTAAGCCATAGGTCGCCACCCACTGCCCGTCCTTTTCGATGGCGTAGCTGCCCACAAGCCCGCCCAGAACAGCCGTGTACGCCCGGTGATAATAGTCATAATATTTGTACAGGTCACCCAGCAGCTGTTCCGGGGATTCATCCTTTTTCAAATCGGAAACCGCCTGTTTTACCGAAGCAAGTCCGCACTTCCCCCCGGTGCGGCAGGCCGCCAGCGCCAATATGTCGATCCAGGAGATGTGCTTTTCCTGCTCGAAGGTCGCAATGTCCTGATCCAGCGCATATTTCATGGACTCGCAGGACACGTTAAAATCCACCCATTTGATGCTCTCCGCCCGAACCGGCAGCACCAGCATGGGCAGAATCAATATGGACGCCAAAAGCCGTTTCATATCCTCACCTCTTGGGTTAGAATATGAAGCGGCCGATTTTTTATCAATGGAAAAAATTGACGTTACGTTAAATCCCGCACTACGTCCTTCGCCACCCGGTAAATATCCTCCATGGTGGTCAGAGACGAGATTTGATTTTTATAGTATCCGCTGTGAGGGACGCCCTTTAAGTACCAGGCAAAGTGCTTCCGGGCTTCCAGGCAGGCAATGTGTTCGCCGTGGTCTTCCTCGGCAAGTTGGAACTGCCGCACCGCCACCGCCACCCGGTCTTTGAGACAGGGGCGTCCGGGGTAGCTTTCCCCGGCGAGAGCGGCGTTGACCTCCTCAAAAATCCAGGGGTCACCGAACACACTCCGGCCGATCATCAGTCCGTCCGCGCCGGTGCGTTTCAGGCACCGTACCGCCGCCTCGCCGCCGGTAATATCCCCGTTGGCAATGACGGGGATGGCCAACTGCTCCTTGACCTTGCGGATGGCGTCCCAGTCGGCGGTGCCGCTGTAGAGCATACTCCGGGTGCGCCCGTGTACCGCCACCATGGCCGCACCGCTGTCCTCCATACGCCGGGTAAAGTCCAGCACGTTGATGCTGCCCTTGTCCCAGCCCAGGCGGCATTTGACCGTAACGGGCACGTCCACTGCCTTGACCACGGTCTCCACGATCTTCCCCGCCAGCTCCGGCGTGCGCATCAGGCCGCAGCCGTCGCCGTTGTTCGCCACCTTGGGCATGGGGCAGCCCATGTTGATGTCCAGAAAGTCGCAGCCGGAAATTTCCAGCGCCAGCCGCGCCCCCTCCGCCATGGTGTCCGGGTCGTTGCCGAAAATCTGTGCGCCGCAGACGCTGTCCGGATTTTTCCGGAGCAGTTTGGCGCTTTTGGAATCCCGGTACACCAGCGCCCGGGAGGACACCATTTCCGTCACGGTGACGCCCGCCCCCAGCTCGGCGCAGACGGTGCGGAAAGCCCAGTCCGTGACCCCGGCCATGGGCGCAAGGAACACGGGGTTATTCACTTCGATCGTTCCGATTCGCAATGCCCTCACCTCATCCGCAGGGAAAATTTCCCTCTGGGCGGGCACTTCGCCGCCCGCAGCAATATGGGGGATTGTATCACAGATCGGGTCGTTTCGCAACCTAAAACAATACCGTAATGAGCCAGGTAAGCCCGGTCAGCAGCGCGCCGCCCGCCGCCCACACCGCGCCGTAAAGGTACAGGTGCCGCCTCTTTTTCGTCCGGTCGCCAGTGTGGATGGCCTTCTGGGCTTCTTTCAGAAGCGCCTCGTCGGTGACCCCCTCCCCCACCACGTTGTCCTTGAGAATGAAAATCGCCTGTTCAAACAGCTTGGGGTCGGGAGAATGCACCACGATCACCTGACGGGAAATGCCTTTTACCATAATTTACCGCCTCCTTATGGAAAAGTTTTCCCACAAGGAGGCGATTTATACCATCACGGTTTATTCTTCGTCCTTCGGCCGCTTATACCGCCCCTTCGGCTCCCAAGCCGCCAGCGGGTAACGCTGCATGGCGCCGAAAATCCGCTCCTTCAGATCGGGATAGGTCTTGCTCAGCTCGAAAATCAGCTGCTTGACCTCTCCCCTCTTCGTGACCTTGTCCACAGGGCAGCGGTTTTGCAGCACCGGCAGGTTCATCCGCGCCGCGAAATTGTCCAGCGTCTTTTCGTGAATGTACAGCATGGGGCGAATCTGCACAATGCCCGTCCTGTCAAGGTTCGTCACCGGCTGGAAACAGTTGATGCGCCCCTCGAACAGCAGGGACATGAGGAATGTCTCCACCGCGTCGTCATAGTGGTGTCCCAGCGCCAGCTTGTTGAAGCCCTTGTCCAGAATCGCCTGGTTCAGCGCCCCCCGGCGCATTTTGGCGCACATGGAGCAGGGATTCTTCTCCTTGCGGTGGTCAAAAATAATGGGCGCGATCTCCGTTTTCACCACGGTATAGGGCACGTTCCACTGCTCGCACAGCGCCGCGACCTGAGAATAGTCCATCCCCAGCCCCATATCAATGGTGATTGCTTCCAGCTCATAGGGCTTATTAAAGTATTCCCGCAGCCCCGCCAGCAAAATCAGCAGGGCGAGAGAATCCTTCCCTCCGGACACGCCCACGGCAATGCGGTCCCCCGCCTCGATCATATGATAGTCGTCCACGCACCGCCGAACCAGTCCCATCAGCTTTTGCATAGTTGCTTTTCCTCCGAAATCCGCTTAAAATAGGACGTTAGAAATTGAGAGCATTCGCGAGTATTTTCGAGCATTTGGAAGATCATTCAGGATTTTATAAATTTTCTCAAAAATGCTGTTGACATTTGATTTTTAATATGGTATAAAATTCAGGCGTCCTGGAGGCAATTATACTTCAAGCGCCTGAGAATGTCAAAATATTTTAATCCAATTGGAGGAAATCATAATGTCCACTACTCTGCTGAAAAAGGAGACCCTGGAGCGCAAGTGGTATGTGATCGACGCTGCTGGTAAGCCCCTGGGCCGTACCGCTGTCGCCGCCGCTAACCTGCTTCGCGGCAAGCACAAGGTCGACTTCACTCCCAACGTTGACTGCGGCGATAACGTCATCATCATCAACACCGACAAGGCTGTTCTGACCGGCAAGAAGGCCGAGCAGAAGAAGTACTACCGTGTGTCCGGCTGGATCGGCGGTCTGAAGGAGACCAAGGCCCGCGACATGATGGCTGCCCGCTCCGACTACGCCGTTGAGCTGGCCGTCAAGGGCATGCTGCCCAAGAACACCCTGGGCAAGAACGCTCTGACCCGCCTGCACCTGTACAAGGGCGCCGAGCATCCCCACGCTGCCCAGAAGCCCGAAGTTTGGAATCTGGACTAATTTGGAGGTAACTTAGAATGTACGAGAGCAAGAAGAAGTATTTTTACGGCACCGGCCGTCGTAAGTCCTCCGTTGCCCGTGTTCGCGTTTACGAGAACGGCACCGGTTCCATCATCGTCAACGGCCGTGACATTGACGAGTATTTCGGTCTGGACACCCTGAAGCTGATCGTCCGTCAGCCCCTGGTCACCACCGATCTGCTGGGCAAGGTTGACATCGTTGTCTCCGTCGCCGGCGGCGGCGTTTCCGGTCAGGCCGGCGCCATCCGCCACGGCATTTCCCGCGCCCTGGTCACCCTGAACCCCGAGTACCGCGCCTCCCTGAAGGCCGCCGGCTTCATGACCCGCGACCCCAGAATGAAGGAAAGAAAGAAGTACGGTCTCAAAGCAGCTCGTCGCGCTCCGCAGTTCAGCAAGCGATAAT
>URBH01000037.1 GCA_900546075.1 uncultured Eubacteriales bacterium
CGGTGTGGACATCACCGCGGGATACAGGGCCGTGGAGCTGATGAAGACCCACATTGCCCGCACCCGCAACTTAGGCTGCCTGGACGACGTGGGCGGCTTCGGCGGCTGCTTCGGCCTGAACGTCGCCGGGATGGAGGAGCCGGTGCTGGTCTCCGGCACCGACGGCTGCGGCACCAAGGTCAAGCTGGCCATCCTCATGGACAAGCACGATACCATCGGCATTGACGCCGTGGCCATGTGCGTCAACGACATCATCTGCGTGGGCGCGAAGCCCCTGTTTTTCCTGGATTACATCGCCTGCGGCAAAAACGTGCCGGAAAAGATCGCCCAGATCGTGGGCGGCGTGGCGGAGGGCTGCGTCCAGTCCGGCGCGGCGCTCATCGGCGGGGAAACCGCCGAGCATCCCGGCCTGATGCCCGTGGAGGATTACGACCTGGCGGGCTTCGCCGTGGGCATTGTGGATAAAAAGAAAATCTTAGACAAGACGAAAATGGCGGAAGGGGACGCGGTCATTGCCCTGGCCTCCTCCGGCATCCACTCCAACGGCTTCAGCCTGATCCGCAAGGTTTTCCGCATTGACGAGAACCCCGCTGAAATCTACCAACCCTGCGACGCGCTTGGCGGAAAGACCATCGCCGAGACTCTGCTGACCCCCACGAAAATCTACGTCAAATCCGTCCTGGCGCTGCTGGAAACCGTGGACGTCAAGGGCATCAGCCACATCACCGGCGGCGGCTTCTATGAGAATATTCCCCGCTCCATCCCCGACGGCCTGTGCGCGAAAATCGACAAGGGCGCCGTTAAGGTGCTGCCCATCTTTGACCTGATCGCGAAAACCGGCGATATCCCCGAACGGGACATGTTCAACACCTACAACATGGGCGTGGGCATGAGCATCGTCGTTCCCGCCGCTCAGGTGCAGACCGCCCTGGACATCCTCACCGCCAACGGCGAGGACGCCTACGTCATCGGCACCATCGTGAAAAACGACGAGGAAAAGGTGATTCTGGAATGACGGCCAAAATCGCAGTTCTGGTCTCCGGCGGCGGCACCAATTTACAGGCGCTGATCGACGCCCGGCAGCGGGGCGAGCTGGGCGGCGGCGAAATCACTGCCGTGATCTCCTCCAAGGAGGGCGCTTACGCCCTGGAGCGGGCGCGAAAGGCGGGAATCCCCGGCTACGTGCTGCCCCGGAAAAACTTCGACTCCAGCCGCGCCATGACCCTGGCGCTGGTGGAAAAATTAAAGGCGCTGGACATTGATTTAGTGGTTCTGGCGGGCTGCATGGTCATCTTCACCGAAGAGCTGGTGCATGCCTACCCCAACGCCATTATGAACGTCCACCCCGCTCTGATCCCCTCCTTCTGCGGCCAGGGCTTCTATGGACTGCATGTCCATGAAGCGGCGCTGGCCTACGGCGTCAAGCTCTCCGGCGCGACCGTGCATTTTGTCAGCGCGGAATGCGACGGCGGCCCCATCATCGCCCAGAAGGCCGTCCCCGTTCTCCCCGGAGATACCCCCGAAACCCTTCAAAAACGCATTATGGAGCAAGCCGAATGGAAGCTGCTGCCGGAAGCCGTGCGCCTGTTCTGTGAGGGCAGGCTCCGGGTGGAAGGCCGCACCGTTATCATTGAACAGGAGTGAAAAGTGCTATGAATGTTTACGAAATAAAGTCCATGGCCGAGCGCCTCAGCGGCAACACCTACCCCGGCCGGGGCATTGTCCTGGGGGTCACCCCCGACGGCAAGACCGCCGTGGCCGCCTATTTCATCATGGGACGCAGCGTCAATTCCCGGAACCGGGTCTTCGTTCAGGAGCCGGACGGCATCCGCACGGAAGCCTTCGACCCCGGTCTCATGAAAGACCCCCATCTGATCATCTACCATCCCGTGCGGGAAGCCGGTCAGGGTCTCATCGTCACCAACGGCGACCAGACGGACACCGTTTGGGAGCATCTTGCCAAGGGCGAAAGCTGGGAAGCCGCCCTGCGCACCCGTCAGTTTGAGGACGACGGCCCCAACTGGACGCCCCGCATTTCCGGCTTGCAGGCAGGGGACGGCAGCTATAAGCTGTCCATCCTGAAATCCGCCGACCCGGAGGGCGCGGCATGCGCCCGGTTCTTCTACGAGTACCCCGCCGCCCCCGGTCTGGGTCATTTCCTGCACACCTACGTCTGCGACGGCAATCCCGTGATTCCCACCTTCCAGGGGGAGCCGGAGCGGGTCAGCATCCCCGGGGACATCGACGATTTCACCCGGGAGCTGTGGGAGAACCTGAACCCCGACAACAAAATCTCCCTGTTTGTGCGCTACACCAACTTGGAAACCCGGAAATATCAGCAGCGAATCCTCAACAAGCATGTAAAGTAACACCGCGTGGAGGGAATGAACATGAAAGAATTTGAACTGAAATACGGCTGCAACCCCAATCAGAAGCCCGCAAAAATCTACATGGCCGACGGCTCCGAGCTGCCCATCACCATTCTGAACGGCCGCCCCGGCTACATCAATTTCCTGGACGCCCTCAACTCCTGGCAGCTTGTGAAGGAGCTGAAGGAGGCCACCGGCATGGTCGCCGTCACGTCCTTCAAGCACGTATCCCCCACCTCCGCCGCCGTGGGAAAGGTGCTTCCCGAGAACCTGAAAAAGGTCTGCTTTGTGGATGACGTCCCCGAACTGGACGACAGCCCTCTCGCCTGCGCCTACGCCCGGGCAAGAGGCACCGACCGGATGTGCTCCTTCGGCGACTGGGTCGCCCTGTCCGACGTGTGCGACGCCACCACCGCGAAGCTCATCGCCCGGGAGGTCTCCGACGGCGTGATCGCCCCCGGCTACACCGACGAAGCCCTGGCCATTCTGAAAACCAAGCGCAAGGGCGGCTACAACGTGGTGGCCATTGACCCGGACTACGTTCCCGCCGAGCAGGAGACGAAGCAGGTCTTCGGCATCACCTTCCAGCAGGGGCGGAACAACTTCAAAATCGACGGGCATCTGCTTCAAAACATCGTCACCAAGAACAAAGACCTGCCCGAATCCGCCAAAATCGACCTGATTGTGGCGCTGATTACCCTGAAATACACCCAGTCCAACTCCGTGTGCTTTGCCTATGACGGGCAGGCCGTGGGCGTGGGCGCGGGTCAGCAGTCCCGCATCCACTGCACCCGGCTGGCCGGCTCCAAGGCCGACACCTTCTTCCTGCGCCAGCACCCCAAGACCCTGTCCCTGCCCTTCCGCGCCGACCTCGGCCGCCCCAACCGGGACAACGTGATCGACGGCTACATCAACGGCAACGAGGAGGATGTCTGCGCCGACGGCATCTGGCAGAACTATTTCACCCGCCAGCCCGACCGGCTGACGGAAGAAGACAAGCGGGAATTCCTGTCCGGGTTTGACGGCGTTTCCCTCGGCTCCGACGCCTTCTTCCCCTTCCCCGACAACATCAAGCGCGCCAAGGCCTCCGGCGTTAAATACATCGCCCAGCCCGGCGGCTCCATCCGGGACGATCTGGTCATCGAGGAATGCGATAAAGATGGTATGGTCATGGCCTTCACCGGTATGCGGCTGTTCCACCACTAAAGGAGGCGCATCCATGAAACTGTTAGTCGTAGGCGGCGGCGGACGGGAACACGCCATCATCAAGAGCCTGAAAAAAAATCCCGAGGTCACGGAGATTTTTGCCCTCCCCGGCAACGGCGGCATCGCGGCGGACGCGGTGTGCGTCCCCATCGGCGCTACGGAAATCGACAAGATCGTCGCCTTTGCCCAGGAGAAAAAGATAGATTACGCCGTGGTCGCGCCGGACGATCCCCTGGTGCTGGGCTGCGTGGACGCGCTGGAAGCGGCTAAAATTCCCTGCTTCGGCCCCCGCGCCCGGGCTGCCATCATCGAGGGCAGCAAGGTCTTTTCCAAAAACCTCATGAAAAAATACGGCATCCCCACCGCCCGGTACGAGGTTTTTAGCGACATGGCCGACGCCCTTGCCTATCTGGACACCGCCCCCATCCCCACCGTCATCAAGGCCGACGGTCTGGCGCTGGGCAAGGGCGTCATCATTGCCCAAACCCGGGAGGAGGCCAAGGCCGCCGTCCGGGACATGATGGAGAACCACGTTTTCGGCAAATCCGGCGACCACGTGGTCATTGAGGAATTTCTCACCGGCCCGGAGGTCTCCGTGCTGGCCTTCACCGACGGCAAGGTGGTCAAGCCCATGGTGTCCTCCATGGATCACAAGCGGGCGGGAGACGGCGACACCGGCCTGAACACCGGCGGCATGGGCACCGTCGCCCCCAACCCCTACTACACCCCGGCCATCGCCCAGCGGTGCATGGAGGAAATCTTCCTGCCCACCGTCGCCGCCATGAACAGCGAAGACCGCACCTTTCAGGGCTGCCTTTACTTCGGCCTGATGCTCACCCCCGACGGTCCCAAGGTCATTGAGTACAACTGCCGCTTCGGCGACCCGGAGACCCAGGTGGTGCTGCCCCTGCTGGAAAGCGACCTGCTGACCGTCATGCAGGCGACAACCAACGGCACGCTGGAGGATACGGAGGTTCGCTTCTCCGATCAGTACGCCTGCTGCGTCATCACCGCCTCCGCCGGGTACCCCGTCAGCTACCAGAAGGGCTTCGAGATCACCATGACCCCGGAAGCCGCCGCCCACACCTACGTGGCGGGGGCGAAGCTGGAGAACGGAAGGCTTCTGACCTCCGGCGGCCGTGTCACCGGCACCACCGCCGTGGCCGATTCCCTGGCAGACGCCATCCGGGAAGCCTACCGCCTTGCAAGCGGCGTGCAGTTTGAAAACGCCTACCGCAGAAGCGACATCGGCCAGCGCGCTCTGCAAGCCTAACTAAAACTCTGAATAAATCACATCAGGAGGAATTACCCCATGGTTTATCGGGTATTTGTAGAAAAAAAGGAAGGTCTGGACAACGAGGCCAAGGGTCTGCTGAACGAGGCCAGGAACCTTCTCGGCATGGAGCGGCTGGAAAACGTCCGGCTGTTCAACCGGTACGACGCGGAAAACATCACGGAAGACCTGTTCCGGTACGCCGTGAAGACGGTCTTCTCCGAGCCGCAGCTGGATACCGCTTCCCCCTCCGTCCAACTCCCCGGCGCTTACGTTTTTGCCGTGGAGGCGCTGCCCGGCCAGTTCGACCAGCGGGCGGATTCCGCCGCCCAGTGCATCCAGATCATCTCCCAGGGTGAGCGTCCCCTCATCCGCACCGCCAAGGTCTACGCCCTGTACGGCGCGCTGACGGACGGGGATATCCGGGAATTCAAAAAATACGTCATTAACCCGGTGGAGTGCCGGGAAGCGTCCCTGGACGTGCCGGAGACCCTCGCTATCCGCTATGACATCCCCACGGAGGTGGCGACCCTGACCGGCTTTACAAAGCTGAGCCGTGACGAGCTGGCGGACTTTATCGCGAACTACGGCCTTGCCATGGATTTGGACGACATCGTCTTCTGCCAGTCCTATTTCCGGGAAGAAGGCCGGGATCCCACCATCACGGAAATTCGCATGATCGACACCTACTGGTCCGATCACTGCCGCCACACCACCTTCGGCACCATTCTCGACCACGTGACCTTTGAGGATGCCCTGCTGCAAAAGACCTACGAGGACTATCTGACAACCCGGAATGCCCTTGGCCGCAGCGAGAAGCCCATCTGCCTGATGGATCTCGCGACCATCGCCGTCAAGCATCTGAAGGCCGCGGGCAAGCTCCCTAAGCTGGACGAGAGTGAGGAGATCAACGCCTGCACAGTGAAGATGGACGTCACCGTGGACGGCGTCACCGAGCCGTGGCTGCTGCTGTTCAAGAACGAGACCCACAACCATCCCACGGAGATCGAGCCCTTCGGCGGCGCGGCCACCTGCATCGGCGGTGCCATTCGCGACCCCCTGTCCGGGCGGAGCTACGTCTACGGCGCCATGCGCGTCACCGGCGCGGCTGACCCTCTGACCCCCGTGTCCGAGACCATCCCCGGCAAGCTGCCCCAGCGGAAGATCGTCACCACCGCCGCCGCGGGCTATTCCTCCTATGGCAACCAGATCGGCCTTGCCACCGGCATTGTGGATGAGATTTACCATCCCGGCTACGCCGCCAAGCGCATGGAGATCGGCGCGGTCATCGCCGCCGCCCCTGCGGAAAATGTCCGCCGGGAGCGCCCCGACCCCGGCGACGTGGTCATTCTGCTGGGCGGCAACACCGGCCGGGACGGCATCGGCGGCGCGACGGGTTCCTCCAAAGCCCACACCCAGCAGTCGGTAGAAACCTGCGGCTCCGAGGTGCAGAAAGGCAACGCCCCCGAGGAGCGGAAGCTCCAGCGCCTGTTCCGCAACGGCGAGGCTTCCCGTCTCATCAAGCGGTGCAACGACTTTGGCGCGGGCGGCGTGTCCGTGGCCATCGGCGAGCTGGCCGACGGTCTGGAGATCGACCTGAACGCCGTTCCCAAGAAATACGACGGTCTGGACGGCACCGAGCTGGCCATCTCCGAATCCCAGGAGCGGATGGCCGTGGTGGTGGAAGCAAAGGACGCGGGGCGGTTCCTGGAGCTTGCCGCCACGGAAAACCTGAACGCCGTCCCCGTGGCCGTGGTCACAGAAAGCCCCCGTCTGGTGATGAACTGGAACGGCAGGAAAATCTGCGACATCAGCCGGGAGTTCCTGAACTCCAACGGCGCGGCCAAGCACATGGACGCCGCCGCCGAAAAGGCGCAGAGCTACGACAAGACCGTCACCGGCGATTTTGCGGAAAACTTCCTCGCCGTGGCCTCCGACCTGAACACCTGCTCCAAGCGGGGTCTTTCTGAGCGGTTCGACTCCACCATCGGCGCTGGCACCGTGCTGATGCCCTTCGGCGGAAAATACCAGCTCACCCCCGTGCAGGCCATGGTGCAGAAAATCTCCGTGGAGAAGAAGCACACCGACGACTGCTCCTTCATGGCCTTCGGCTATAACCCCTTCATCACCTCCGCGTCCCCCTATCACGGCGCATATCTGGCCGTGGTGGAGTCCGTGTGTAAGCTCATCGCCTCCGGCGCGTCCTTCGAGGATACTTATCTGACCTTCCAGGAGTATTTTGAGCGTCTCGGCAAGGATCCCAAGCGCTGGGGCAAGCCCCTGGCCGCGCTGCTGGGCGCCTTCCGGGCGCAGACGGAGCTGGGCATCGGCGCCATCGGCGGCAAGGACTCCATGTCCGGCTCCTTCGAGAAGCTGGACGTGCCGCCCACGCTGGTCTCCTTCGCCGTCACCACCGGTAAGACCGGCGAGGTTGTCTCTCCCGAATTTAAGGCCGCGGGGCACAAGGTCTGCCTGCTGACCCCCGCCTACGACGAAAACGGCCTGCCCGAGACCGCTTCTCTGCTGGAAACCTTCGACACCGTCACCAGCCTGCTGCGCAGCGGCAAGGCCGTGGCTGCCTACACCCCCGGCATGGGCGGCGTCGCGGAGGCCGTGATGAAAATGGGCTTCGGCAACGGCTTCGGCTTTGCCTTTGACGATGCGCTCACCTTAGACGAGCTGTTCGGCTACGCCTATGGCAGCTTTGTGCTGGAAATGGCTGACGGCACCGTGGGCAAAGTTCTGGGCGTCACCACCGCCGACGGCAGCTTCTCCTATCGTGGCGAAGCCCTGCCCCAAGCTCAGGTTCTCGGTGCCTACGAAGACAAGCTGGAATCCGTCTACGCCTGCAACATCCCCACCGTGGCGCAGAGCATGGAGACCTTCTCCTATGAGGCCACCCAGCGGAAAGCTCCCGCCGTCAAGGTTGCCAAGCCCAAGGTTCTCATTCCCGCCTTCCCCGGCACCAACTGCGAATACGACTCCGCCAAGGCCGTCCGGGACGCGGGGGCGGAGCCGGAGATTATCGTCATCAACAACCTGAGCGCCGACGGCATTGCCCGCAGCGTGGAGCGGTTCGCGGAGGAACTGAAAACCGCCCAGGTGGTGTTCATCCCCGGCGGCTTCTCCGGCGGCGACGAGCCGGACGGCTCCGGCAAGTTTATCACCGCGTTCTTCCGCAACGCCGCCGTCAAGGAGGGCGTCACCGCCCTTCTGGAGCAGCGGGACGGCCTGATGTGCGGCATCTGCAACGGTTTTCAGGCGCTGATCAAGCTGGGTCTGGTTCCCTACGGCAAAATCATCGACACCGACGAGACCTGTCCCACCCTGACCTTCAACAACATCTCCCGCCACCAGAGCCGCATCGTCCGCACCCGGGTCGCCTCCAACAAGTCCCCCTGGCTGTCGCTGACCAACGTGGGCGACGTGTACAATGTCCCCATTTCTCACGGCGAGGGCAAGTTCCTGGCCTCGGAAGAGCTGATCCGCCGGCTGGCGGCCAACGGTCAGATCGCCACCCAGTACGTCGACCTGGAGGGCAACGCCACCGCCGACGTCCATTTCAACCCCAACGGCTCTCTGTACGCCATCGAGGGCATCACCTCCCCCGACGGCCGGGTCTTCGGCAAAATGGGTCACAGCGAGCGCATCGGCTCCGGCCTGTACAAGAACGTCCCCGGCGAGTACAACATCCGCATGTTTGAAGCGGCGGTCAAATACTTCAGATAACACCCTTCCTCTAAAAAAGGCGCTGTCTCACGGCTTGGTGAGACAGCGCCTTTTCAGCTCTTACGCATTCAGTTCCCGGTAGGTTTTCCCGATGATGACCGCCGAACGACAAAAAATCGGCGCCCGCTTGCGGCAGGTGCCGATTTCTGCTTATCTCACGTACTCAATCACCACGCGGCGGTTGGGTTCTACGCCGGTGGAGTGGGTGGTGATGTTCTCCATGTCCTGCAGGGCTGCGTGGATCACGTGGCGCTCGTAGGCGTTCATGGGCTCCAGGGTGGTGCGGCGGCGGGCTTTCAGCACCTGCTGCGCCTTCTTCCGGGCGTAGCGGCGCAGGCTCTCCTCCCGCTTTTCCCGGTAGCACTCTGCATCCACGTTGACGCGGATATGGCCTTCCACATCCCGGTTGATGGTGTAGTTGGTCAGATGCTGGATGGCGTCCAGGGTGTCGCCCCGGCGGCCGATCAGGTAGCCCAGATCGTCACCCACCAGGTCAACCTTGTATGTATTGCCCTCGTCCTTCCAGCAATGGGGAACGGCGTTGGAATCCATATGCTCCAGCAGGCCCCTGATGAAAACCTCGATCTTCTCCTCTACGGAACCGGGTTCGGCAGGGGCGTAGGTCCTGGGGGCGGCAGGCGCCTTGGGCTTCTCCGGACGGGGGGGCTTGGGAGGACGGGGCCTGTCCTGCTTGGGCGGCTCGGGACGCTTTGCCGGCGCGGGAGCGGGCTGGGCGGGCTTGGGCGGCTCGGCCTTGGGAGCCTCCGCCTTGGGAGCCTGAGGGGCTTCCGGCTTCTTCACCGGGGCGGCGGGGGGCTTGGGCTTGGAGCGGGAGGCGCTGCCAAGCGCACTCTTGGGCTTCTCTTCCTTCTCCGGCACGGGGTCGGGAACCTCATAGCTCACCTGCACCTTGGCGCTCTGGGCGCCGAAGCCCAGGAAGCCGGACTTGGCCTGCTGCAGCACCGTGACGGACACGCTGTCACGATCCAGCCCCAGCTGGCTCAGCGCGGATTCAATGGCAAGATCAATGGTCTTGCCGGAAGTGATAATCGACTTTTCCATGGCTTATTCCTCCATAGACTTGGGCGCGTAGCGGTCAGGGTCATAGTTGCGGCCCTTGCAGAAGGGGCGCTCGGAAACACCGGACAGGGGGGCGTTTTCCTCCTGGGCGACTTCCTCCGCAATGCCCTTCCGGGCGGCGTACTCCTTGGCAGCCGCGGCCTTGGCGGCCTGCTCCTGATCCCGCTGCTGCTTTTCCAGCTTCTTCTTGCTGGTGTTGGCGGTGATGCCGTCGGGGTTGGCGGCACGGCGCTCGGCGCGGATGCGCTCCTTCTCGGCTTCAATCCGCTCCTGCTCCAGCGCCTTTTGCAGGCGCACGGCATCCTCCGCATCGTAGATCTTGCGGTAGTGGTTGGTCATAATGGGGTCGGAAATCATTCTCACCACGCCGCCGATGAACCAGTACAGGGACAGTCCGGCGGAAACGGTGAAGCCGATCCACAGAGACATCAGGGGCATCATCCACATCATGACCTTCATGGACTGGTTCTGCTGGGAATTTTTGGCGGTCTCCTTGTCCTGAACGCCGTTCTCGTCGGTGATGACGGAGTCGTTGGTCTTCTGGCTGATGACCATCTGCAGCAGCTGAGAAGCGGCAGAGGTCAGGGCGATCAGGAACGCGCCGATGTGCGCCCAATCCCACGCCCAGCTGGCGGAGAAGACATTGAACTGGGGAACCGCCCCCAGGTTGATGCCCAGGAAGTCAAAATTGATGCCGGCAAGAACGGTCTCGCTGATGCCGGGGATGGCGGCGCGCAGTTCGTCTGCGTACTGAGGGATCAGCTGCGCGGCGACGACCTGCTCGTAAGCGGCGTTGGAAGTAAACATATCCGGCGCAGCCGTCTTGATGACCTCCACGATCTGCTTCGCCGTGTCGGCGGACTGCATCAGGATGTAGGTGATGGGCTGGCGGATAACGGCGAACAGGGGAAACAGAATCAGAATGGGAATGAAACTCCACAGGCAGCCGCCGCCCATGGAAACGCCCTCGGACTTCTGAAGCTCCTGGATGGCCTGGTTCTGGCGCTGGGGGTCGTCCGCATACTTCTGCTGGATGGCCTGCATCCGGGGCGTCAGACGGGACATCTTCATCATGCTCTTCTTGGACTTCGCGTTCAGGGGCATCAGAATCAGCTGCACGATGACGGCGAACAGGATCATGGCGATGCCGTAGTTGTGGGTGGTTTCATACAGAACCGACAGCAGCCACCCGAACGGCACGGTTATGATGTCCGATAATTGGAATGCGAGAAACATTGCCTTTCCTCCTTAGAGATTCAATGGTCATGGTACCGGGTCGTAGATATCCCCGCGGTAGAAGGGATTGCATCGCAGAAACCGCTTCAGGGCAAGCCAGCCGCCCTTGAGGATACCGTACTTGCTGATGGCTTCGTAGGCATAAGCGGAGCAGGTGGGGCGAAACCGGCACCGTGCCGGAAACGCCGGAGAAATCCAACGCTGATAAAAGCGAATGAGCTTGAGAAACATTTTTTTCATAACCGCAGCTTAGTCCTGTATCTGTACCGGCTTCAAAATTCCCGCTTTTTTCGCAAGGGTCAGGTAACTTGCCGTCAGCTTCTCAAAGGGAGCCTCCACGGCCCTCGTCCTTGCCACCACCACGATGTCCCAGCCGGGCTGGAACTTTTCCTCGTTCAGGCGGTAGACCTCCCGGATGCGGCGGCGGGTGCGGTTGCGCACGTGGGCCTTGCCCAGCTTCTTGCTGACGGTGATACCCACCCGGTTCCCGTCCGTGCGGTTCTTTCTGGCGTAAAGCACCAGCAGACCGTCGGCAAAGCCGGAGGTGTGATACAGACGCCTGAAAATATGATTGAGCTTCAGGCTGGTTGAATACTTCATACTGTTTCCTCGCTAAAAAGGGAGCGGGGCGAACGTTCCATTCACCCCGCTGTAGCTCCCGTTTCGCTCTTAAGCGCGTTTTCCGCTCTAGGGTGTATCTGAAAACTGGCGAAATGACCGGCAGCGAGGGATTTTTGTCCTGCGCAAGCCATTTTTCCGCGGGAATACCTGCTGTATTTCAAGGGAAAATGGCGCGGCACAGGGCAAAAAGAGCAGCTGTCCGGGCGTTTTGACAGTTTTCAGATGCACCCTAGTTAACCCACGGACATACGCATCAGGCGGACAGAACCTTGCGGCCCTTCGCACGACGGCGGGCCAGAACCTTGCGGCCGTTGGAAGTCGCCATTCTCTGGCGGAAACCGTGAACCTTGGAACGGTGACGGCGGCTGGGCTGATAGGTACGCTTCATTTAGGATACACCTCCTGTCAAAATACAATATGCTCAACAGCCTTTCGGCCGCAGCAACACAAAGTTTGACCGATACTACGGTCATACCTGCTCATTATAACCGAAAAACATTGTTTGGTCAATCTTTTTTTATTCTTCTGTCAGTCTATTTTCAAATTCGCGCCGGAGAAGGTTCCATCCAGCTTGGAAAGAACGCGATTGTACGCTTCCGTCCCCGGCTCGTAGGGGGTCGGCTGGAAATTGTTCCGCCCGGTAACGGAGCTGACGCTGGCGGGTACGACGGTCAGCTGTCCCAGTCTGACCGTTCCATCCCCGTCCCGGATGACCTCCTGCTGCACCAGCGCCGTGTCGTAGTCCTTGGGGGCGCCGTTGCCGCCGAAGCTGAAATTCCCCAGAGAGTAGAAAAGGATGCCGCCGCCGTATTCCTCAATGGGCTGCAAGACGTGGGGATGGGAGCCGAATACGATGTCTGCCCCGGCGTCAATGGCGGCGTGACCCACCCGCTCCTGTTCTTCGGTGGGGCGGTAGGTACCCTCCACGCCCCAGTGGGGGGCGAAGATGACCAAATCCACTCCCTGCTCCCGCAGAGCGGCGATTTTCGCGGTCATGTCCTCCACGTCCAGCTTGTAGTACACGGCGGCATACAGCCCGATGGTCAGGCCGTTTTCCGTGGTGACCACGGCGGTGCTGTCCCGCTCCACGTAGGGGACGCCTGCCTGTTCCAGTACCGCCAGGGTGGAAGCGTAGCCGCCTGCCCCGTAGTCCATGGAATGGTTGTTGGCAACGGTCACGGCCTCGACGGAATTCTCCGTCAGGCAGTTTACGTAAGCCGTGGGGCCGTGGAAAACGTGCTTCTTCTGCGCGGGATTGCCCTCATCGCACAGGGGGCCTTCCAGATTCACCATGGAGAACTCGTCGTTTGCGAAATAGTCGATCACATTGGCGAAGGGATAGGCGTAGTCCTCGCCCACGGTCTTGATAAAGCCGGATTCCGCGAAATAGTTGGTCGGATTGCTGCCGAAGGTGCAGTCCCCCGCGAAGGTCAGAAGGAAGTGTTCCTCCTTGGGCTGCGTCTCGGTGGGAAGGGTCTCCGGCCGGGAAGTCTGCGCCGGCTGTGTCGTAACGGCCTGGGTCTCCGGCAAGGTGGGCGCGGCGGGCTCGGAGGCGGCATGTCCGCAGCCCGTCAGCAGAAGGATCAGCAGAATGCAGCCCGGCAAAAATCGGGTTTTCACGTCAGGCGTTGTCCTGAGCGCGCTTCTTCATCAGATTGCGCATACGTGCCGCGTGATCCAGCTCCCGCTTGCGGATGCGCAGGCTCTTGGGGGTGCATTCCAGCAGCTCGTCGTCCGCCAGAAATTCCAGGCACTGCTCCAGAGAGAGGATGCGGGGGGGCGTCAGCCGGAGGGCTTCGTCGGAACCGGCAGCGCGCATGTTGGTCAGCTGCTTTTTCTTGCAGACGTTCACGGTCATATCCTCGTTGCGGCTGCAAATGCCCACGACCATACCGGCGTAAACCGGCGTGCCGGGGCCGATGAACAGTGCGCCCCGCTCCTGCGCCGCCGCAAGACCGTAAGCCACGGCCTCGCCGGTCTCAAAGGCGATGAGGGAGCCCACCTGCCGCCGCTCGATCTCGCCCTTCATGGGGGCGTAGGAATCCAGCACCGAGGACATGATGCCCTCGCCCCGGGTATCGGTGAGGAACTCATTGCGGTAGCCGAACAGACCCCGGGAAGGAACCAGGAACTCCAGGCGGTAGCGGCTGCCCATGGGGGTCATGCCCAGAAGATCACCCTTCCGCTTGCCCATTTTTTCAATGACGGAACCCATGCACTCCTCCGGAACGTCGGCGACCATTCGCTCGATAGGCTCGCAGACCTTGCCGTCCACCTCCTTGGTCAGCACGCGGGGGGTGGACACGGAGAACTCGTAGCCCTCCCGGCGCATGGTCTCCATAAGGATGGACAGGTGCATTTCGCCCCGTCCGGCCACGTTGAAGGAATCCGTTCCCTGCTCGGTGACGTGGAGGGAAACGTCCTTGAGAAGCTCCCTTTCCAGCCGGTCGCGAAGGTTCCGGGAGGTGACGAACTTGCCCTCCTTGCCCGCGAAGGGGGAATCGTTGACGGCGAAGGTCATTTCGATGGTGGGGTCGGAAATCTTCACAAAGGGCAGCGGCTCCACGCACTCCGGGGCGCACAGGGTGCGGCCGATGGTGATGTCCGCCATGCCGGACAGCGCCACGATCTCACCGGCGTGAGCCTCCTGGACGGGGTTCTTGCTCAGGCCGTCGAACTCGTACAGCGCCACGACCTTGCCCTTGGTTTTTACGTCCGCGTCGTGGAAGTCGCAGATGGTGACCTCCTGATTGACCTTGATGGTACCCCGCTCCACACGACCGACGGCGATACGGCCGACGTAGTCGTTATAGTCGATGGAGGAAACCAGCAGCTGAAGCGGCGCGGTGTCGTCACCCTCGGGGGCGGGAATATAATTGACGATGGTCTCGAACAGGGGGGTCAGGTCGGTACCCACCTCGTCGGGGCTGTAGGAAGCCGTACCCTGACGGCCGGAGCAGAACACGGTGGGGCTGTTGAACTGCTCATCGGTGGCGTTCAAATCCAGCAGCAGCTCCAGCACCTCGTCCATGACCTCGTGTACCCGGGCGTCGGGCTTGTCGATCTTGTTCACGGCCACAATGACCTTGTGACCCAGCTCCAGCGCCTTCTGCAAGACGAAGCGGGTCTGGGGCATGGGGCCTTCGGCGGCGTCCACCAGCAGAATGACGCCGTTGACCATTTTCAGAATGCGCTCTACCTCGCCGCCGAAGTCGGCGTGACCCGGGGTGTCCACGATGTTGATCTTGTAGTCCTTATAATGCACGGAAGTGTTCTTTGCCAGAATGGTGATGCCCCGCTCCCGCTCCAGATCGCCGGAGTCCATGACCCGCTCCACAGTGGCCTGATTTTCCCGATAGATGCCGCCCTGCTTGAGCATTTCGTCCACCAGGGTGGTCTTGCCATGGTCAACGTGGGCGATGATGGCAATGTTGCGAATTTTATCCTGAGGTACCATAAAAAGTCTCCCTTTCGAAACCGAATTACACAAAATATCGACTATAGAGTATAGCACATTGACGAAATAAATGCAATATTTTTGTTGGATATTCCGAATATTTTTGTGTTTTCCCGAAGAAAAGGGGCGGAGCCTGCGGCTCCGCCCCTGGGAAAATCGGATATTATTCAGCTCTCGTGCCGAAGTTGACGGAGGTATCGCCCTGCTCGTTGGTGCCGAACTCGTAGTCCTTGCCGGGGAGCACGGCGTTCATCAGGATGCCCACCAGCGCGGCCACGGCCAGACCGGACAGGCTGATGGTCACGTCGCCGACGGGGATTACAATGGCGCCGTTGTAGGTCACGCCCACGGCCAGACCCATAATCATGGCGGCGACCAGCACGTTGCGGCTCTTGGTGAAGTCCACGTTGTTCTCAACCACGTTCCGCACGCCCACGGCGGAGATCATGCCGTACAGCACCAGGCTCACGCCGCCCATGGTAGCGGCGGGCATGGCGACGATCAGCGCGGCAAACTTGGGGCAGAAGGAAAGGATGATGGCAAACAAAGCGGCCAGTCGGACGACCTTGGGATCATAGACCTTGGACAGCGCCAGAACGCCGGTGTTCTCGCCGTAGGTGGTGTTGGCCGGTGCGCCGAAGAGGGCGGCCACGGTGGTAGCCAGGCCGTCGCCCACCAGGGTGCGGTGCAGGCCGGGGTCAGCCACGTAATTCTTTTCCACGGTGGAGGAAATGGCGCAGATGTCGCCGATGTGCTCGACGACGGTTGCCAGGGAAATGGGGGCGATGGTGATAATGGCGGTCAGCAGCATACCGCTGTCAAAATCCTTGCCGAAGATGGAGAAGGCGGTGTTGCCCCAGATCACGGGCAGGCCGATCCAGTCGGCCTCGGCCACGGTCTTGGCAACGTTGGCACGGGCGGCGGGATCCACGATCATGGCGAACAGGTAGGAGCCGAGAACACCCAGCAGAATGGGAACGATCTTCACCATGCCCTTGCCCCAGATGTTGCAGACCACAACGACCAGGATCGCAACCAGGGCGACCCACCAGTTGCCGCGGCAGTTATTGATAGCGGAACCGGCCAGAGACAGGCCGATGCAGATGATGATGGGGCCGGTGACGATGGGCGGGAAGAAGCGCATGACCTTCTTCGCGCCGAAGAGCTTGAAGAAGAGCGCCAGAACCAGATATACAAGACCCGCCACGGCGACGCCGAAGCAGGAGTAGGTCAGCGGGATGTCCTGTCCGGAAGCGGTGGCCAGGCCGTAAGCACCCAGGAATGCGAAGGAGGAGCCCAGGAATGCGGGAACCTTCCGTCCGGTGATCAGGTGGAACAGCAGCGTGCCGAGACCGGCAAAGAGCAGGGTGGTGGATACGTTCAGTCCGGTGATTGCGGGAACCAGAACCGTTGCACCGAACATTGCGAACAGGTGCTGTAAGCCCAGAACCAGCATTTTGGGGGTACCCAGAGTACTTGCGTCATAAACCGCGTCGGTATTCTTTTCGGGAGTAGCCATAAAAATCATCCTTTCTGTCTTTTGCGGGTTTTCGTGTTTTCATGAAAAAAGAGGCCCCAGGGTTGACCTAAGACCTCCTCTTCACACACTTCTGTGACAGTATACCTCTTTTTACCCCATATTGCAAGGAAATATCCCGGATCCTGCCTCCAAAATATGAACGATTTGTAAAGCGGTTTTTGTGGATTCTGCCATTTGGGCAGAAAACCGGGTCTCCCCTGTGAGGAGACCCGGAAAATGTTATCTGCTTCCTTTGTCGTAGGGGATGCCCTCGGCCTTGGGGGCGCGGGACTTCTTGGACGTAAACGCCAGCACCACCAGGGAAATGATGTACGGAAGCATATTGTACACCACGCTGGGGATGTTCATGTTCAGCAGGAAGTCAAAGCCGGAGTACACATTGCCCAGCGCCCGGCAGAAGCCGAACAGCAGCGCCGCCAGAGCGATTTTCAGGGGGTGCCATGCGCCGAAGATCATGACGGCCAGCGCCAGGAAGCCGAAGCCCGCCACGCCGTTTTCAAACTTCCACACGCTGACGCCCGCGGTGATGTACACGATGCCGCCGAGGCCGCCCAGCAGTCCGGAGAGCAGCACGCCGGCATAGCGCATCTTGTAGACGTTGATGCCCACGGAGTCCGCCGCCTGGGGATGCTCGCCGCAGGCGCGCAGCCGCAGACCGAAGCGGGTCTTGTACAGCGCCACATAGGCGGCGATCAGGCACAGCACCGCCACCAGCATGAACCAGTTCAGCTCGAACCCGCCCACATGAACCAGCAGCAGATCCTTCGTGCGGGTGTAGGAGATGTCGGAGGATACGTCGTTGCCGCCGGAGGCCGCGGTGTTCATGGCCTTCACCGCCACGGTGGCCGCTGCGGTGGCCAGCATGTTCATGGCGGTGCCGGTGATGGTCTGGTCGGCCTTAAAGTTGATGGCCGCCACCGCAAGAAGCAAGGAAAATACCATGCCGAACAGGGCGCTGACGATGACGGTGGTAATCACCATAACCGGCGCGCCCACGGAGACCGGCATGAATTTCAGCACCAGCGCGCCGCCCAGGGCGCCGATGACCATGATGCCCTCCAGGCCGATGTTGATCACGCCGCTGCGCTCGGCAAAGCAGCCGCCCAGGGCGACCAGCATCAGAACGGACGCGAAGATCAAGGTGTATTGAATGAGCAGTGTCATCTGTCCTCGCCCCCTTCCTGAATTTGCGCGGCCTTGGCGGCGTTCCGCTCATCGGCCTTCCGCAGCCGGGTCTGGATGAAATACTTGAAGAAGCCCACAAAGGCGCACAGATAGATGATCAGCGCGGAGATCAGGCTGGAGATCTGGGAGCAGTAGACCTGCAAATCCACGTTGCCGCCGCCTGTGGTGATGTACTGGATGAAGAACGCGGACAGGATGGAACCCAGGGGACTCAGACCACCCAGGAACGCCACGGCGATGCCGTTGAAGCCCATGCCGGGGACGGAGGAAATGGTGGTCTCCCAGTCCTCGATGCCGGTGAGGTACAATAGTCCCGCGCCAAAGCCCGCCAGGGCGCCCGCAATGACCATGGTGAGGATGATGTTCCGGTTTTCCTTCATGCCGCAGTATTTGGCGGCGTTGTAGTTGCTGCCGGTGGCCTTCAGCTCGTAGCCGAATTTGGTCTTGTTCAGAACCACCCACACCAGCACCGCCGTCAGCACCGCGAGAGGAATGGCGATGGTGACGCTCTTCTCGTTGTTGAAGAGCTTTTCCAGCCCCAGACTGGGGATGAGTGCGCCGGGGTTGGTGGACTGGAGGGTCTTGGTATAGGGACTGGTGGGATTTTTCACCGTACCCAGCACCAGGTTGGTCAGATACAGGGTGATCCAGTTGAGCATGATGCCGGAAATGACCACGTTGACATTGAACAGCGTCCGCAGCACGCCCGCCAGCATACCCAGCAGCGCGCCCGCCAGCATACCCAGAAGGATGCAGACGTACCAGGGCAGATTCCACGCCAGCGCGGCATACAGCGCGGCGCATGCGCCGGCACAGTACTGACCCGCCGCGCCGATATTGAACATGCCCACCTTGTAGGCGAACAGGACGGACAGGGCGCACAGCAGCAGCGGCGCCGTGCGCACCAGCGCCTGGCCGAAATACTTGAGCTTCAGTGCGCCGGGGAAGCGCAGGAAGCTCTTCATCACCGCCACGATCGCTTCAAACGCGCCGCTGGGTTCGATGATCAGCAGCACCACATATCCCACGATCAGGCCGCCCAGAATGCACACCAGGGAGGCAAGCAGCGTCTGGAAGCCGTCCTTGCGGATGAGGGATTCACGTTCTTTTTTCACTGCTTCTTCGCCTCCTTCTTTGCACCGGCCATGTACAGGCCCAGCTCTTCCACGGTGGTCTTCTTGGGGTCAAGCTCGCCCACGATCTCGCCCTCGTACATGACGAGGATGCGGTCGGACACCGTCATGACCTCGTCCAGCTCCAAGGATACCAGCAGCACCGCCTTGCCCGCGTCCCGCTGGGCGACGATCTGCTTGTGGATGTACTCAATCGCGCCCACGTCCAGACCCCGGGTGGGCTGCACGGCGATGAGCAGCTGGGGATCCTTGTCGATCTCCCGGGCGATGATGGCCTTCTGCTGGTTGCCGCCGGACATGGAGCGGGCAATGGTGACAGGCCCCTGACCGGAACGGACGTCGTACTGCCCGATCAGCCGCTCGGCATAGGCGCGGATGTTCTTCCGGCGGAGGAAGCCGAATTTGTCGGTGAACTCCGGCTCAAAATACCGCTGCAGGATCATGTTGTCTTCCAGGGTGTAGTCCAGCACCAGGCCGTGCTTGTGGCGATCCTCCGGAATGTGGCTCATGCCCAGGGTGCTGCGCCGGCGGATGGGGGCGTGGGTGATGTCCACGCCGCACATGGTGATTGTGCCGCCGGACGCGGGTTCCAGACCGGATATGGCATATACCAGCTCACTCTGGCCGTTGCCGTCAATGCCCGCGACGCAGACGATTTCCCCCGCGTGTACCTGGAAGCTCACGTCCTTGACCGCGTTGTTCTTGTGGACCTTGGAGGGGACGGTGAGGTTCTTCACATCCAGAACCACCTCGCCCGGGTGCGCCTCGCCCTTGGTGACCGCAAATTCCACGTCCCGGCCCACCATCATCCGGGACAGCTCTGCCTTGGTGGTGTCCGCGATGTTCACGGTGCCGATGTACTTGCCCTTGCGCAGGACGGAGCAGCGGTCAGCCACCGCCATGATCTCGTTGAGCTTGTGGGAGATGAAGAGAATGGACTTTCCTTCCGCCGCGAGATTGCGCATGATTTGCAGCAGCTCCTGAATCTCCTGGGGGGTCAGCACGGCGGTGGGTTCGTCGAAAATCAGAATTTCGTTGTCCCGGTAGAGCATTTTCAGGATTTCCGTCCGCTGCTGCATACCGACGGAAATGTCCTCGATCAGGGCGTCGGGGTCGACCCGCAGGCCGTATTTCTCCGACAGCGCCATGACCTTTTCCCGGGCGCGGGCGCGCTGAAGAATGCCGTGCTTCGTATCCTCGTCGCCCAGGATGATGTTATCCAGCACGGAGAAGCACTCCACCAGCTTGAAGTGCTGGTGAACCATGCCGATGCCCAGGGCATTGGCGTCGTTGGGGTTGTTGATCCTGACCTCCACGCCGTCCTTTTTGATCACGCCCTCCTCGGCCTGGTAAAGGCCGAACAGAACGCTCATCAGCGTGGATTTTCCGGCGCCGTTTTCCCCCAGCAGGGCGTGAATTTCGCCCTTTTTCAGCTGGAGCGTAACGTTGTCGTTTGCGATGATACCGGGGAAGCGCTTCGTAATGTTTACCATTTCGATTGCGTAAGGTACATCCTGCAATCCAATTACCTCCTTTTCGTTCCCGGCGGGGCAGCGGCGCAATTCGCCCCCTTGCTTCCGCCGCCGTCCGGCAATCCATCATGGGAGGGCTGCCGCTGCCGGACGGTTCTAAACTTGTGCGTTGCTTTTTTATTATACACGACCTATCGTCAGATTTCAAATAAAATCCGTGGAAAACGGGAAATTTTTTGGTAAAAAAAGAGAACGGGCAGCTTGCCCGTTCTCTTTGCGGATGGAATGGGGAATTACTTCAGGTTGCCCAGCCAGGACACGTTAACGTTGGTGGTGGCAGGCTCGGCGGAGGTGTCGTTGGAGACGGTGATGGTGCCGTCGAACATACCCTTCACCAGAGCGGCGTAGTCGTCCTTGGTGAAGCCGTCGCCGAACTGCGTGGTCTCGGCCAGCTGCACGTAGTTGGCGGAGGGATCGTCGCCGGATACCAGACCCAGAGTCACGATCTTGCCGGCGTAGTCAGCCCATTTGCCGCCCACGATGATGTCGGTCAGAGCATTGATCGTGGTGGGACGCAGACCCTTGGTGGCGGAGGTCACGGTCATGCCCTCGCCGTAGTCGCCGTCGATGATGGCCTTCTGGTCAACGTCAACACCGATGACCTTGCCGCCGGCCTTCTTGGCAGCCTCAGCAGCGGAGGTGTAGATGCCGCCGCCGCAGGCGAAGACGATCTGGGTGCCGTCGGCATACCAGGTGTCCATAACGGCGGTGATGTCGGCGTCGCCGTAGAACTGGTTGCCGTAAGCGTACTTCATGTCGACGGTGATGCCCAGCTCCTTGGCAGCGGCGTCAACGCCCTGCACGTAGCCGTAGCCAAAACGGATAACGGCGGGAACGGCCATGCCGCCCAGGAAGCCCAGCTTGGTGTAGCCCAGCTTGACAGCGGCGTAACCGGCCATGTAGCCGGACAGCTCTTCCTGGTAGATGGCGCAGTAGACGTTGCTCAGGTCAACGTAGTCCTCCAGCTTCCAGTTGTCGGGGTTGTAGTCATAGCTCTCGCCCTTGTTGGCAACGGCGGTCTCCAGCAGGTCGCCCTTGGCCACGTCCAGCGCGACGAACTTCACGTCGGGATAGTTGGGAGCAACATCCACGATGGTGCCGCCGAAAGCATAGCCGGGCATCACGATGACGTTGTAGCCCTCAGCGATGGCCAGCTCCACGGAAGCCACACGGCCGGCGGTATCGTTGCTGGTGGGCTTATAGTACTTGGTTTCCACATTGTTGTCCTTACCGAAGGCAACGACGGCTTCCCAGGTGGTCTGGTTGAAGGACTGGTCGGTGATATCACCGTAGTCGGTAACCATGGCGACCTTGTAGTCGGAAGCCTTGGCCTTGGTGGTGCTGCCGGAGCCGCAGGCGACCAGAGTCAGGGACAGCGCCAGAACCAGCAGCAGAGCCAGAATCTTTTTCATGATTGCATTCCTCCATAATATTCTATTTTTTGCAGTGTACAGAACACCGATAATATTGTCGCACATTCCTAAGAAAAAATCAACATATTTTCCATGTTTCTCCCGGCTTTTTCAGAAGTTCTTCCCAGGGCATCCACGTCAGGCGTGCATGTGTTTCTGAGCGGAGAAGCTGAAGGGCAGGATCTCGGCCAGGGTGTGGGCTTCGCAGCCCTCCGGCGTAATCATGTAGATGAGAAAATCGTCGCCGCAGAATTCCCGCATCACCTGACGGCACACGCCGCAGGGCGGGAACGCCCCGGTGATGACGCCGTCCTTGCCGCCGCACACGGCGATGGCAGCAAAGTCCCGGTGGCCGTCGTAGACCGCCTTGAAGAAGGCGGTGCGCTCGGCGCAGACCGTGGGGCTGTAGGACGCGTTTTCGATGTTGCAGCCCTGATACACCGTCCCGTCGGCGCACAGCAGCGCCGCGCCCACCTGATAGCCGGAGTAGGGGACGTAGGCATGGGTCATGGCCTCTCTGGCAAGCGCACACAGTTTTTCGGGTGTCATAGTTCGCCTCCTGATACTTACAGTATTTCTCCCGCGAAACTCGTGCCCGCGCCGTCCCAATGAACGCCCAGCAGGTCGGTGACGGTGGCGGCGATGTCCGCAAAGGTGGCCTTGGTGCCGAGATTTCCGGGCTTGACGCCCTTTCCCAGCACCAGCAGCGGCACGTACTCCCGGGTGTGGTCGGTGGTGGCGGTGTAGGCGGGGTCGCAGCCGTGGTCGGCGGTGATCATCACCACGTCGTCCTCCCCCAGGGTGGGCAGGAACGCACCCAGCCAGCGGTCGAACTCCGTCAGGGCGGCAGCGTAGCCGTCGATGTCCCGGCGGTGGCCGTAGAGCATGTCAAAGTCCACCAGATTCACGAAGCACAGGCCGTGAAAATCCCGGGCGGCATAGTCCGCCGTATGGGCCATGCCGTCAGCGTTGGACTTGTTGAACACGCACTCCGTGTCCCCCCGTCCGGCGAAAATGTCGTGAATCTTGCCCACGGCCAGGCAGTCCAGCCCCGCCGCCTTTACGGCGTCCAGCATGGTTTTTTTCGGCGGCTCCAGAGAAAAGTCGTGGCGGTTGGCCGTGCGCTTGAAGCCGTGCTCCGCGTCGCCCACATAGGGGCGGGCGATCACCCGGCCGACGCCGTACTTCCCCTGCAAAAGCTTCCGCGCCTTGCGGCAGGCGTCGTACAGCTCCTGCAAGTGGATCCACTCCTCATGCGCCGCCACCTGGAACACGGAATCGGCGGAGGTGTAGACGATCCACTTGCCGGTTTTGCGCTGCTCCTCGCCGTAGTCCCGGATGACGTCGGTGCCGGAATAGGGCAGATTGCACAGCACGCCCCGGCCGGTCTCCTTCTCGAAGGCGTCCAGAACCTCCTGGGGGAAGCCGTTGGGGAAGGTGGGCAGGGGCTGGGGGGAGATCACACCGGCGATTTCCCAATGGCCAATGGTGGTGTCCTTGCCCATGGAGCTTTCCCGCAGCCGGGCGAAGGCGCCGGTGGGGGCGGCGGCCTTAGGCAGGCAGGTCACGCCGTCGATGTTGCCCAGTCCCGCGGCGGTCATGTTGGAAATGTCCAGCTTTTGGGAGGTGGCGCAGGCACGCAGGGTATTGACCCCCACGTCCCCGAAGGATTCCGCGTCGGGCATCGCGCCGATGCCGAAAGAATCCAGAACGATCAAAAATACTCGCTTCATACTATCACCTTATACGAGTTTTTAATAAAACGCTGAAAAGCGTTTTGTTCGGCCGCAGGATTGCGGCCAGCGGCCACTGCCGCTAAAAAACGAAGTCAATACATTTCTTACCGCCGCCCAGGCGGTCTGCCGTGTAACGGCTTAAATAAAATGATGAAATCATTTTATGAAGAAATAGTATTAGATTCTGAGGTTTACTTGTTCTCCATAGCCACGGCGGTGTCCAGCGCCACCTTCATCATGGTGGTGAAGGAATTCTGACGCTGCTCGGAGGTGGTATCCTCGCCGGTGAGGATGTGGTCGGAAATGGTGCAGATGCACAGCGCCCGCTTGCCGTACCGGGCGGCGTTCATGTACAGGGCGGCGGCTTCCATTTCCAGCGCCATGACGCCCATCTTCTTCAGGCCGTACAGGCTGTCCAGTCCCTCGGGCACCAGCGCGTGGTCGCCGTAGAACACGTCGGAGGAATTCACGTTGCCCACATGGTAGACAGCGCCGTTTTCCTCGGCGGCCTTCACGGCCTGCTTCAGCAGCTCCCAGGAAGCGATGGGGGCGAAGGTGCCGGGGATATGGAACTGGGCGGCAAAGTTGGAATCGGTGCAGGCGCCCTGGGCGATCACCAGGTCGTACAGATGGATATGCTCCTGAATGGCGCCCGCGGAGCCGACGCGGATAATATTCTCCACGCCGTAGCCGTTGAACAGCTCGTGGGAATAAATGCCGATGGCGGGCATACCCATGCCGGAGGCCATGACGGAGACCTTGACACCCTTGTAGGTGCCGGTGTAGCCCTGCACGCCCCGGACGTTGTTGACGAGGACGGGGTTCTCCAGGAAATTCTCGGCGATGAATTTGCTGCGCAGAGGGTCGCCGGGCATCAGCACGGTCTTGCCGAAATCACCGGGCTTTGCGGAAATATGCGGGGTGGGGGTTGGGAACATAGCAATCATCCTTTCGTTTCTGTAATTTTATAATGTAGGGGGACGTGGGTTTAGGGCAGCACCGCACAATTCGGCAAGAAGTCTCAGACAGGATTTTTGTCCCAATTCA
>URBH01000038.1 GCA_900546075.1 uncultured Eubacteriales bacterium
AATTGGGACAAAAATCCTGTCTGAGACTTCTTGCCGAATTGTGCGGTGCTGCCCTGTATTCGGTACGGAGGATTTTTTATGGGAATCGGAGAACTATTCTTGCTGGCGGTGGGGCTGAGTATGGACGCCTTCGCGGTATCCGTATGCAAGGGTCTTGCCATGAAAAAGGCAACGCTGAAGGCGGAGGCGACCTGCGGCCTCTGGTTCGGCGGCTTTCAGGCGCTGATGCCCACCGTCGGCTTTTTCCTGGGCGCGCTGTTTGCGGACGCCATTGAGGCCTTTGACCATTGGGTCGCATTTGCCCTGCTGGCCATCATCGGCATCAATATGCTGAAGGAAGCCTTGGAAAAGAAGGACGAATCCGGCGACAACCCGGAAAAGGACGCCGATCTGTCCGTCAAAACCATGTTCCTCATGGCCGTGGCGACTTCCATCGACGCACTGGCGGTGGGGATTTCCCTTGCCATGGTCGGCAGCGTCAACATCTGGCTGGCGGCGGCCTTCATTGGCATCTGCACCTGCCTGCTGTCTGCCCTTGGCGTGAAGATCGGCAACGTATTCGGCAGCCGATATGAGAAAAAGGCAGAGCTTGCCGGCGGCGTTATTCTGATCCTGCTGGGTGTGAAAATTCTGCTGGAGCATCTGGGGGTTCTGACATGAAGCGCACAAAACGCCGCATGACGGTGTGTACGGTGCTGCTTATCTGCAATCTGGTTTTCATCTGGGGCAATTCCCTGCTCCCGGCGGAAGTCTCCGGGCAGATCAGCGGCACGCTGAAGGCGCTGCTGGACGGCGTGTTCACCCCCGGCGAAGCGGTTCCCTCCGGCGGCGACGGCCTGCTGCGAAAGTGCGCCCATTTTGCCGAATTCGGCGCGTTGGGACTGCTGCTTGGGTGGCTGTTCGGGATGCTGGGGAAAAAGCGGCTTCCGGCGTTCGCCCTGAGCCTGGCCGCTGCCTGCATCGACGAGACCATCCAGGTCTTCGTCCCCGGCCGCAGCCCCGGCATCCGGGACGTGTGCATTGACAGCTGCGGTGCGGCCGCCGGTATGCTCCTGCTGCTTTTGGGGCATGCTTATTGGAAGAGACGATTTACCCGAAAAAATTCAGGAGGAAATGAAACGTGAAAAAAGTTTTAACTGCAATTCTGGCGGCAGCCATGGCGCTGTCCCTGTTTTCCGGCTGTGCCGGATCCAAGCCCACGGAAACCACCTCCCCCGATCAGGTGGAGGGAACCGTGGAGGAGCTGCTGAACGAAATCGTTGCCGAGCAGCCGGTGGAGTTCGACGGCGGCGTCGAGACCATCGACCTCACCGACACCAGCGAGGAGGGTCAGTGGGCCATCAAGAGCAGCACCGGTCTGGATAACGCCGGTGTGCTGACGGAGGCCGCGGTGTTCGAGCCGATGATCGGCTCCATCGCCTTTTCCATGGTCATGGTGCGGGTCGCCCCGGGTGAGGATATCAAGTCCGTCGCCGAAGCCATGAAGTCCGGCATCAACCCCCGCAAGTGGGTCTGTGTGGAAGCGGACGACATGCTGGTCACCGGATATCGCGACGTGGTGATGCTCATTATGCTGGACACCAGCTACGACCTCACCGCCCAGTCCTTTGTGGATGCCTTCGGCAAGGTCGTCGGCGAACCCGAATTTGTGATTTAACAAAAGTGGCAGCGATTCCGGTCGCTGCCATTTTTCTAAGAGAACTGCACATCAGGAGCGAACACGCCTATGGTTTTTTCAAGTATTCCCTTTCTATATTATTTCCTCCCGGCGGTGCTGGCGGTGTATTTTCTCACGCCCCGGAAGGGGAAAAACGCCGTTCTGCTCCTTGCCAGCCTGATTTTTTACGGCTGGGGGGAGCTGCGGCTGCTGCCCCTGATGGTGTTCACCATCCTGCTGTGCTATGTCTGCGGCCTGGGCATCGAGCGCTCCCGGAACCGGAAAAAGCTTTGGCTGCTGGCGTCCATCGTCATCAGCGTGGGGCTGCTGGGTGTTTTCAAATACGCGGACTTCTTCATCGGCAGTCTGAACGCCGTCACCGGCCTGAAAATTCCCCTGCTTCATCTGGCGCTGCCCGTCGGCATCAGCTTTTACACCTTCCAGTGCCTGAGCTACACCATCGACGTCTACCGCGGCAGCGTCCCGGCGCAGAAAAGCCTTATCAACTTCGGCGCGTATGTCGCCCTGTTTCCCCAGCTCATTGCGGGACCCATCGTCCGCTATGCGGACATCGCCCGGGAGCTGGAGCACCGGGAGCACAGCTGGGACAACGCGGCGGCGGGACTGCGGCGGTTTCTGGTGGGGCTGGGGAAGAAGGTCATTCTCGCGGACAATTTTGCCCTGCTGATCCGGCTGTTCCGTCAGAGCGGGGAAACGTCCGTCCTGTTTTACTGGATGTACGCCGTGGCCTTTGCCCTGAACATTTACTTCGACTTTTCCGGCTATTCCGACATGGCCATCGGCCTGGGGCGGGTGCTGGGGTTCCATTTTGTGGAGAATTTCAACTACCCCTACCTCTCGGGAAGCGTCACGGAGTTCTGGCGGCGGTGGCATATCAGCCTTGGCAGCTGGTTTCGGGACTATGTATATATCCCCATGGGCGGCAGCCGGGTCAGCCGTTGGCGGTGGGTGCTGAACATCCTCACCGTGTGGATGCTTACGGGACTGTGGCACGGCGCGGCGTGGAATTTTGTGCTGTGGGGGCTGCTGTTTGCCGGGCTGCTGCTGGCGGAAAAGTGGATTCCCGCCCTGCAAAGGCTGCCGGGCGTCCTGCGCCATGGGTATGTGCTGCTGGCGGTGGTTCTCAGCTTTGTGCTGTTCAACGCGGACAGCCTTGCCCAGGCGGGGCAGGACTTTGCCGGACTCTTTGGCTTCGGGGGCCTGAGCCTGACCTCCGCCGAGACGCTGTACTATCTGAAAAGCTACGCCGTCCTGTTCGTGCTGGGCATTCTCGGCTCCACGCCGGTGGTGAAAAACGCGGCGCGGCGCATGGACGGAACGAAGGCGGGTGCTGTGCTGGAGGCCGCGGCAATGCTGGCGCTGCTGATCGTCTGCACGGCCTATCTGGTGGACGGCTCCTTCAGCCCGTTCCTGTATTTCCGGTTTTGAGGGGGGCGAAGGTATGAAGAATCGAATTTGCGCAATCACCGTCGCGGCCGTCTGGGCGGTGCTGGCTGCGTGGGCATGGCTGGCGCCCAGCCGGGACATTTCCGTCGCGGAGCGCCGCCAACTGGCGCAGAAGCCCGCCATTCAGACAAAGACGCTGCTGGACGGCAGCTTCATGACGGATTTTGAGGATGCCAGCCTGGATCAGTTCCCCCTGCGGGACACCTTCCGCGAGGCCAAGTCTCTGTTTCATCGCTTCGTTCTGCGGCAAAGCGACAAAAGCGGCATTTATATCGCCCAGGGTTTCGCCGCAGCCCAGGAATACCCCCTGAGCGAGGCCTCAATCGGCCACGCGCTGGAACGGTTCAGCAGCGTATACGAAACCTATCTTTCCTCCACCGATTCCCAAATTTACCTTGCCATTGTCCCGGACAAGGGCTTCTATCTGGCACAGTCCGCCGGGCAGCTGTCCCTGGACTATGACCGGCTCTTTGCCATGGTGGAGGGTGGAATGCCCTGGGCGACTCCCATCCGCCTGACGGACAGCCTGTCCATTCAGGACTATTACCGCACCGATACCCATTGGCGGCAGGAGCGGCTGCTCCCGGCGGCGCAGGCGCTGTGTCAGGCACTGGGGGTGTCGTCTCCCCGGCAGGAGGACTATACCGTCACCCCGGTGGACAAGCCCTTCTACGGCGTGTATTACGGTCAGGCGGCGCTGCCCATGCAGCCGGACACCATGTACCTGATGGAAAGCAAGCTGCTGGACGAATGCCGGGTATACGACTACGAAACAGGGGGAACCGCCGCCGTCTACGACATGACCAAGCTGGACAGCAAAGATCTGTACGACGTGTATCTCTCCGGTGCCCGGAGTCTGCTGACCATCGAAAACCCCAACGCGGCCACTGACCGGGAGCTGATTGTATTCCGGGATTCCTTCGGAAGCAGCATGGTTCCGCTGCTGGCAAACGACTACGCCAAGGTGACGCTGGTAGACCTTCGGTACATCCGAAGCGACTATCTGGGAAAGCTTCTGGACTTCCACGGCCAGGATGTGCTGTTTCTATACAGCACGCTGCTGCTGAACAACAGCTCGGCAATCAAATAAGCATCAAGGGCGCTCCGATGAAAGCGGAGCGCCCTTGATGCAAAAAAAGTCCACTGTAATCTTACGACTACAGTGGACCTGGCAGAGGATGAGGGATTCGAACCCCCGCAAACGGAGTCAGAGTCCGGTGTGCTACCGTTACACAAATCCTCTATATTGTACCTGGTGGAGACAACAGGACTCGAACCTGTGACCTCATGCGTGTGAAGCATGCGCTCTAACCAGCTGAGCTATGCCTCCATACCGAAGCAGGAATTATTATACCACGTTTTTCCGGAAAGTCAACCACTTTTTCGGAATTTCCTTATTTCTTTTTGCGCCCCACCAAAATCAAGGGAAGCTCTGATTAAATCGGCAAGGACTGGCAGCGAGAGATTTTTCTCTAGACGAAGGGTTCAAAAGTGGAGGAATACTGTATGTATTTCCCACTTTTGAAGCCGCACGGATAGAGAAAAAGATCCGCTGTCCAGCCGCAGACGATTTATTCAGAATTTCCCAAGGTGGGGCGCGGAAAAGCTACCTGTATGGCTGCACGTATCGTTCATGGCTCAGGCTTTGCGGCCGCGCGTGGGCGCCGGAGACAAGACCGAGCATGGCGTAGATCGAAACCACCGAGGAGCCGCCGTAGCTGATCAGCGGAAGGGTCAGGCCGATAACGGGCATAACGCCGATGCACATGCCGGTGTTGATCATCACCTGGAACATCAGCGCGGACGCGGCGCCGTAGCATACCAGACGGCGCATATAGTCCTGGCAGTGCATACCCACATAGATGCACCGGGCGATGATGGCCATTTCCATAATCATGATCGCAAGGCACCCCACGAAGCCCAGCTCCTCGCCCATGGACGAGAAAATATAGTCCGTGTGCTGGGCGAACAGGCTGCCGCTCTGGGTACGGTTACCGTTGAACAGCCCCTGCCCCGTCAGGCCGCCGCCGGTGAGGGAACGCAGGTTCATCATGGAGTGATAGCGCTCGTTGATGCCCATGGGGTCGATGGTGTCGTCAACCAGGATCAGAAACCGGTTCTGCTGGTATTCGCCCAGGAACTGCCACAGGATCGGGAACGCCGCCACGATCAGGCCGATGGCCAGGACGAACCACCACAGGCTGACGCCGCCGCCGAAGGCCATGCCGATGAAGATAAACACGAAGATCAGGGAAACGCCCGCGTCGCCGGACAGCACCATGTTCAGTCCTACCAGCAGTCCCAGGTGAAGGCACATGTGTATGACGGACGGCAGACCGGATATCCGGTTCTGGTGCGCCGACATAACCGACGCCATAATAACGACATAGGTGATTTTGCAGATCTCGGCGGGCTGAACGCTGATGAAGCCCAGGTCGATCCAGCTTCGGTTGCCGGAGTCGTGGTCGGTTCCCAGAGGGCTTATCAGCATGAGAAGCAACGCGCAGTTGAAAGCCACCATCACCATCCGGTGTTCCGAAAGAAAGTCCAGATCGACGGAGGACACCAGCGCGTACATCATGACGCCCAGACCGGTAGCCGCCAGCTGAATGATAATATATTTGAGATTGCCGCCAAACTTGTCGGCGGAAGTGGCGCTGGCAATGAAAACGCAGCCAAAGCCGGATACGATCAGGCACAAAACCAGCAGAAATATGTCGCCTTTTTTCCAAAAATCCTTTAATTCATCAAAAAACCGGCTCAAATAACCGCCTCCTTCCCATCACGGCTTTTCATTATACCATTCTTCCGGGGAAAAGTAAATAGACGAAATGTGAACGCGCCTTTAACATTGTTCGGGGCATTTCCGTCTGCCGGGGGTGGGCAGGGGATAGCGGCGCAGTAAAACATAGAACCCGGGGAACCCAGGAAAAATATTCATCCGGTTTTCATCCGGTTTTACTTGACAAAATGGGAAAATGGTATTATTCTAAGTGGGAATCTGCAAGAATTGGAAACGTTTCAAATTTTCGAAACTGCCGTTATTCCGCCGCCGCAGGGGCGTCTTCCCCCGGAGTTCCTCCGGAGAACCCACGCTCAGACGGATACCGGCAAAAAGTTTCCTGTTTGCCGTTTTCGGGGCGGTTTCAACTGGACATGCTGATCGGAATATGATATACTATCAAAAGTCTGTCTGGAAGGAACCGTATCAATAAGCCATGGCGGCGCGCCCGCTTTAAGAATGGAGAGCTAACATGAACAACAACTGTCTGAACATCCTGAAATGGACGGAGGCACAGCTCAAGTACACCTACGACGTTTCTTTGCAGGAGGCCACCCCTCAGGAGCTGCACGAAGCGCTGGGTCAGGCTGTTATGATGGCCATTTCCGACGATTGGAGCCATTCCAAGAAGACCCGTATGCCCAATCGCAAGGCCTACTACATCTCCGCCGAGTACCTGATCGGCCGTCTGGTGTATTCCAACCTGTTCAACCTGGGCATTCTGGACGAGATGAAGGAACTGTTTGCCGAGCACGGGGTCGACCTGGCGATTCTCGAGGACATCGAGGACGACGCGCTGGGCAACGGCGGCCTTGGCCGTCTGGCGGCCTGCTTCCTGGACAGCGCCGCTTCCACGGACATTCCCCTGTCCGGCTACGGCCTGCGCTACAAGTTCGGCCTGTTCAAGCAGAGCTTTGACGCCGACGGCAGCCAGGTGGAGAATGCCGACGACTGGACGAAGTTCGGCGATCCCTGGTCCTTCCGCCGCTATAACCACACCGTGAAGGTCAAATTCCCCGATCATACCGTTCTGGCCGTTCCCTATGACGTTCCCGTCATCGGCTATGGCACCGAGAACGTGGGCACGCTGCGCCTGTGGCAGTGCGAGGCCGAGGAGGAGCTGGACTTCAACGCCTTCAACAATCAGGACTACCTGCGGGCTTTGGAAGCCAAGAACAAGGCCGAGGACATCACCCGGGTCCTGTACCCCAACGACTCCACCTGGGAGGGCAAGCGCCTGCGCATCAAGCAGCAGTATGTGCTGTCCTCTGCGTCCCTGCAGGATATGCTGCGCACCTTCAAAATTGCCCATGGCGATGATCTGAGCCGCTTTGCCGAGTTCTACGCGGTGCAGCTCAACGACACCCATCCCGCCATGTCCATCCCCGAGCTGATCCGTCTGCTGATGGCGGAGGGCATGCCCTTTGACGATGCCTTCAACGTCGCCCAGAAGACCTTCTCCTACACCAACCACACCGTCATGGGCGAAGCGCTGGAAAAGTGGCCGCTGGATCTGATGCGCAGCGTGGTTCCCGAGATCGTGGACATCATCTGCCGCATTGACCAGAAGCTCAAGTGGGAGCATCCGGGTCTGTTCATCGTGAAGGACAACACCGCCCACATGGCGAACCTGTCCATTTACGTCGGCTCCTATATCAACGGCGTGGCGGAGATCCACACCCAGATTCTGAAGGACGACTGCTTCAAGGACTGGTACTACGCCTTCCCCGAGCGGTTCCAGAATAAGACCAACGGCATCACCCCCCGCCGCTGGCTGGGTCTGTGCAACCCCGAGCTGACCGCCATGCTGCGGGAAAAGGTGGGCGGCGACTTCCTGAAAAACCTCGACCTCATCGGCGAGCTGAAAAATCAGATCTACGACGAGACCATCGTGGAATTCAACGATATCAAGCACCTGAAGAAGGAGCAGCTGTGCGCCGTCATCGCCAAGCACGAGGGCGTGACGCTGAACCCCGACTTCATCTTCGACGTGCAGGTCAAGCGTCTGCACGAGTACAAGCGCCAGCTGATGAACATTCTGTCCATCGTGGACATCTACTTCCGGCTGAAGGAAGGCCGCCTGCCGGACTTCCATCCCACGGTTTACCTCTTCGGCGCCAAGTCCGCCCCCGGCTACGCCCGGGCAAAGGCCATCATCCGCTATATCAACCGGGTCGCGAAGCTGATCAACAGCGACCCCGCCGTGGCGGATAAGCTGAAGGTAGTATTCGTTCAGAACTACAACTGCTCCTACGCCGAGCATATCATCCCCGCCGCCGATATTTCCGAGCAGATTTCCCCTGCCGGCACGGAGGCTTCCGGCACCGGCAACATGAAGCTGATGCTCAACGGCGCCGTGACTCTGGGTACGCTGGACGGCGCCAATGTGGAGATCGCTCAGGAAGCCGGCCGGGAGAACGAATATATCTTCGGCCACACCGTGGATGAGATCAATGCCGTGAAGCCCACCTACCACGCCAGGGATATTTTCGACGCCAACGCCGACCTGCGCCGTGCCATCAATACGTTGGTGGACGGCACCGTCCCCACGGACGACGCCCAGAAGGAGCTGTTCCATTCTCTGCTGGACGGCACCGACTGGCATCAGGCCGACCATTACTTCCTGCTGCTGGACTACGCTTCCTACTTTGACACCAAGCTTCAGGCCAACCGGGACTATGCCGACCGCATTGCCTTCGGCCGCAAGTGCCTGATGAACGTGGCCTCCGCCGCGAAATTCTCCTCCGACCGTACTATCCGTCAGTACGCCGAGGAAATCTGGCACATCAAGCCCACCGAGTATTAAACCCCAAAACACGCCCGATTCTGCAAAGAGTCGGGCGTGTTTGTGTATCCGAAAATGTCAGAACCTTGCGCTGGGCGGCGAATTGTGGTATAGTATGGTCAAAGAACCCCACCGGTTTTTCCGGGGCGTCACGTCAATCTTGGAGGTGCAGACATGAAAGTTCAATTCATCGGTGCGACCCATGAAGTCACCGGCAGCTGTACGCTGCTGGAGGTAAGCGGCCGGTACTATCTGGTGGACTGCGGCATGGAGCAGGGGGAGGACATTTTCCAGAACGTCCCGCTGCCCGTTCCGGCGAACGCCATTGAAGCGGTGTTCCTGACCCACGCCCATATCGACCATTCCGGTATGCTCCCCAAGCTGTGCAAGGACGGTTTCCGGGGGCAGATCTACGCCACGGAGGCCACCTGCAATCTTTGCCGCATCATGCTCATGGACTCGGCGCACATTCAGGAGTCGGAAGCCCAGTGGCGCACCCGCAAGGCCGAGCGTGCCGGGGAACGGGCCGTGGAGCCGGTGTACGACACCAACGACGCGGCGGCAGCCCTCCGCCTTCTGCGCCCCTGCCAGTATAACGCCGCCGTCCAGGCCGCGGAGGGCATCATCATCCGCATGACGGACATCGGCCACCTGCTGGGTTCCGCCGCCATCGAAATGTGGCTGACGGAGGGAAAGCAGACCCGGAAGATCGTGTTCAGCGGCGACGTGGGCAATGTCAATCAGCCTTTGCTCCGGAATCCCCAGCCGGTGGCGGAGACGGAATACCTGGTCATCGAGTCCACCTACGGCGACCGTCTGCACCCCAAAGAGCGGGGCGACGTGGTGGGGGAGCTGGCCGCCTGCATCCAGCGGGCGCTGGATCGGGGCGGCAATCTGGTCATCCCCGCCTTCGCCGTGGGGCGGACGCAGGAAATGCTCTATGCCATCCGGGAGATCAAGCAGCGGGGGCTGGTGACGGGACACGACCATTTTCCGGTGTACGTGGACTCTCCCCTGGCCGTGGAGGCGACGGGAATTTTCCTGCAATGCGACCCCGCGGATTTTGACGACGAGACCCGGGCCATTCTGAAACAGGGCGTCAACCCCATCTGGTTTGACGGATTGAAGCTGGCCGTTTCCTCCGACGAATCCAAGATTATCAATACCGACCCCCAGCCCAAGGTCATTCTCTCCGCCAGCGGCATGTGCGAGGCGGGCAGAATCCGCCATCATCTGAAGCACAACCTTTGGCGCAGGGAAAACATCATCCTGTTCGTAGGCTATCAGGCGGAAGGCTCTCTCGGCTGGAAGCTGGAAAACGGGGCGAAATCCGTAAAGCTCTTCGGCGAGGACATCGCGGTGAACGCGGAGATCGCCATGCTTCACGGCACCTCCGGCCACGCGGACAAAGAGGGCTTGCTTGCCTGGCTGGCAGGCTTCCGGGAAAAGCCCAAGATGGTGTTTGTGAACCACGGCGACGACAGCAGCTGCAAAGCCTTCTGCGCGACCCTGAAATCCATGGGCTACCATGCCGACGCCCCCTACAGCGGCACGGAATACGATCTGATCACCGGCAAGCTCACCACCTACACCGAGGGCGTGAAGATCGACCGGGCGGCCGTCTTCAAGGGCACCCAGCGGGCGAAGCAAATTTACGAGGACATGGTCGCGGCGGCGGAAGCGCTCCTTGCGCTGGTCAAGACCCGCCGTGGAAATACCAACAAGGACAACGCCAAGCTCACGGGACAGATTGTCAGCCTGATCGAAAAGTGGAGGAAATAATGCAGCGCCCGGCAGGAATCAACTTCCTGTCGGGCGCTTTTTCGTACTTATTTCAGGCTGTATTTCACGGCATACGTCTTATACTCGTCGTCAAAATTCTCGTTCTCCATCCGGGCGGAGCGGATGGCCTCGTGGGTGTTCATGTTGTGATGGTGCAGGTCGATGATGCAGCCGGCAATGTTGGAGCAGTGGTCACCCACCCGTTCCAGCGCGGTCAGCAGATCCGACCAGACAAACCCGGACTCGATGCTGCAGCTGCCCTGCTGCATCCGCAGAATGTGGTGGATGCGCATTTTTTCCTTCAGATCGTCAATGACCTGCTCCAAAGGCTCCACCCGGTAGGCCTTTTCCAGATCGTCGTCCCGGAACGCCCGGAAGGTCATGTCCACGATCTCCTCCACAGCCCGCAGCAGAACGGACAGCTCATGACGGGCGGCGTCGGAAAGAGACAGATTCTTGCCTTTCAGCTCCTCAGCGGACTCCACCAGATTCAGAGCGTGGTCGCCGATCCGCTCAAAATCGCTGAGGGCTTTGAGGAGCATGGCGGCTTCGCTGCTGTCGCTTTCGCTGATTTTCAGGGCGCTGAGCTTGACGAGATACGTGCCGAGGATGTCCTCATAATAATCGGTCTTGCTCTCCCCTTCCCGCACGGCCTGGGCAAGCTCCGGCGTGTAGTTCTGGAGGGCAGCGGCGGCGCTCCGCAGGGTTTCGGCGGCCACGTCCGCCATTTCATTGGTGACCACACGGCACCGCTCCAGGGCGATGGAGGGGGTGGCCAGCAGACGCTCGTCCAGTTCGCAGACCGCCTCCGGCTGTTTCCCGTCGGGGACGATTCTGCACACCAGCTTTTCCAGCAGCCCGGCGGCGGGCAGCATCAGGGTGGTGCAGATGACGTTGAACACCGTGTGGCAGATGGCGATGCCCAGATAGGAAGCGCTTTCTCCCAGAATGGCCGGGGAGAACAGGGCGTCCGCCAGCACAAAGAGGGTCAGGCACACAGCGGTGCCGATGATGTTGAACATCAAATGCACCACCGCAGCCCGCCGGGCGTTCTTGGTGGTACCCACGCTGGACAGCAGCGCGGTGACGCAGGTGCCGATGTTCTGACCCATAATGATGGGGATGGCGGCGGCATAGGTCACGGAGCCGGTGGAGGACAGCGCCTGCAAAATGCCCACGGAGGCCGACGAGGACTGGATGATTCCGGTGAGCACCGCGCCCACAAGAACGCCCAGAATGGGGTTCGTGAACATCAGGAACATCTTCTGAAATTCCGGCACGTTTTTGAGACCGCTGACCGCGCCGGACATGGTCTCCATGCCGAACATCAATGTGGCAAAGCCCAGGAGAATCATGCCGGTGTCCTTTTTCCTGCCGTCCTTCATGAACATGTAGTACACAATGCCCACCAGCGCAAGAATGGGGGTAAAAGAGCTGGGCTTCAGCAGCCGGACGAAGACGTTCCCGCTTTCAATGCCGCTGAGGCTCAGAATCCAGGCGGTGACGGTGGTGCCAACGTTCGCGCCCATAATGACGTTGATGGCCTGTCCCAGGGTCAGCAGCCCGGAATTGACGAAGCCCACCACCATAACCGTGGTGGCGGAGGAGGACTGAATGACGCCCGTGACGGCCAGACCCGTCAGGAAGCCCAGCATCCGGTTGGTGGTGAGCTTCCCCAGAAGCACCCGCAATGAGGAACCCGCCCGCCGTTCCAGCGCGTCTCCCATCAGGTTCATGCCGAACAGAAACAGGCACAGCCCGCCGATCATGGTCAGAACGTTGAAAATATCCATAGAATCCAGCCTCTCGTTTGGGGAAACTCCGAACAAATCGCCTTCGGCTGAGCAGCGGATCTTTTTTCCCGGCCGTGCGGTTTAGAAAGTGGGAAATACACAAAGTATTCCTCCACTTTCCAAACCTTCGTCCGAGAAAAAATCTCTCGCTGCCAGCTCTCGTCGATTTGTTCAGAGCTTCCCCTTTTTGATACTTCAATTTTATCAGCGCAAGGTCAAATCCGTTATCAGAAAAATGTAAAATCTACGTAAATCCGGCAGAAAATATGGGAGGGGCAGCGCCCCTCCCGGTCGTTCTACTTTTTTTCCATAGGAAACCGCACCGTGACGATCGTCCCCTTGCCGACGGTGCTGTCCAGCTCGATGGCCGCGCCCAGGATCAGCGCCGCGTGCTTGACGATGGACAGCCCCAGGCCGGTGCCGCCGATCTCTTTGGAGTGGCTCTTGTCCACCCGGTAAAACCGCTCGAACACCCGCTCCTGATGCTCAGGGCTGATGCCGATGCCGGTGTCCGTCACCGTGAGAACAGCCTGATTTTTTTCCTGCCCGAGCCGCACAATGACCAGCCCGCCGTCTTTATTGTACTTGACGGCGTTGTCCATGAGGTTGAATACAATTCCCGAAACCAGCTGAGGAATCCCCTGAATCACGGTTTTCGTCCCTTCCAGCCGGATGCTGACGTTTTTCAGCTCCGCCGGGGCGGTCAGCTCCTGCATGGCAACCTTCGCCGTTTCGTACAGGTCGATGGGCGCCCACTGCATGTCCGCCGCGCCCTCGTCCAGCCGGGACAGGCGCAGGGTGTCCTCCACCAGATCGATCATGCGCTGCGCCTCGCTGTAGATTTTCTCCCCAAAGTGCCGGGTGTCCTCCGGGGGAACCAGCCCGTCCTTCATCAGCTCGGCGTAGCCGGAAATGGCATGGAGCGGGGTTTTCAGCTCATGGGAGACGTTGGCGGTGAATTCCCGGCGGAGGGCTTCCGCCTTCTGCTTCTGGGTCACGTCAAACAGCAGCAGCACCACGCCGGAAACCGCCCCGTCGGATTTGACCGGGCTGGCGGCGGCGAGATATTCTCCGCCGGTCAGAGCCACGTTTTCCTCCGCCTTTTCCCCGGTGAGGGCTTTTTCCACCAGGGCGGAAATGGCCGGGTTCCGATTGGCAACGCCAAAGTCTGCCCCTAAGCAGTTGGGGGTGATTTCCAGCAGCCGCGTGGCGGCGGGGTTGATGCTCAGCACCGTGCCGCTGCTGTTCATCAGCACCAGACCCTCGCTTAAGGAGCGGGTGACGGCGTTGAATTCCTTCTGCTTCTGCCGCAGCTCCTGAGACTGCGCCCGGAGCTGAACCTGCTGGGAGTCCAGCCGCCGCAGAAGGGGCTGAATTTCGACGTATTCCCGGTTGGACAGGGGGTCGTCCAGATTCAGCTCGTTCAGCGGCGCCACAATGTTTTTCGTCAGCTGCCCGGCAAGCAACGCCGACAGGGCGACGGCAATGCCAATCACCAGAAGGATCGGCTTCACCACCCCCAGCACCAGATGGGGCACCGTGTTCTGTGCCGCGGAAAGCCTGAGCACCGTGCCGTCGCTTAACCGCTGCGCCGTATAGATATACCGCTCCATCAGCGTGTCGGAATAGCGGAAGCTGGTGCCGGAGCCGGTGGCCAGCGCGGCCTTGACCTCCTCCCGCTCCAGATGATTCTCCATCTCGCCGGAGTCGGAACGGCTGTCATAAAGCACCATGCCGTCGGCGGCAATCCAGGTGACCCGGCGGCCGGAGGTGTCCAGACCGTCAAAATAGAAGACCCCTTCCCTTTCCAGGGCGTGGGCGACCAGCGCCGTTTGCAGCCGCAGCTGCTCTGCCTGAACGTCGGAAAAGTAGGTATACAGCGCCCCCAGAATCAGTGCCGGCGTGGCCAGCAGCACCGCCAGGGACGCCAGAAAAATCGAGCGAAAAACCCGCTTCGTCATGGCCTACGCCTCCATCCGGTAGCCAACGCCCCGGACGGTGCGGATGTATTCGCCGCACTGCCCCAGCTTCGTGCGCAGGGTGCCGATGTGTACGTCCACCGTCCGGGTCTCGCCCACATAGTCCGTGCTCCAGATCCGCTCCAGCAGCTGATCCCGGGTAAAGACCCGGCCGGGATGCTCCAGAAAGAGCTTTAGCAGCTCAAATTCCTTCAGCGTCAGCTCCACCCGGGTGTCCCCGGCGTAGACCGTATGGGACGCGGAATCCATCCGCAGGTTGCCCATTTGCAGCAGTCCGGGGGCGGCCGCAGGCGCCGCCCGGCGCAGAACCGCCCGGATGCGGGACACCATCTCCATCATGCCGAAGGGCTTGGCCAGATAATCGTCCGAGCCTAAGTCCAGCCCCACCACTTTATCGTACTCCGTCCCCCGGGCGGACGCGATGATGACCGGGATGCGGGCGGTGGCGGGATTGCCCCGGAGGGCTTTGAGAATTTCGATGCCGTCCATCCCGGGCAGCATGATATCCAGCATAATCAGCTGGGGCTGGGCATGACTCAGGGCGTCGAACAGCCCCACGCTGTCCCGGAAGCCCTCCGCCTCGAAGCCGGACGCCCGCAGGGCATACAGCATCAGCTCCCGGATGCTGTCGTCATCCTCTACGCAGTAAATCACTCGGATTCCCCCAATACTTATTCCATCTCACTGTTGATGGTACGATAAAACCGTAAGAATTACAATAAGCACTTTGTAAAATCTATGTAAAGTGGCAAACTCTGTTCCCGGAAGCGAAAATTCCGGGGCGGAAATCCGCCCCGGAGTATCGTATCAGGCATTGAAAACATAGGTATCCAGCCGCCGGAAGGCCTCCTGCACCCGGCTTAAGGGCAGCGCGAGGTTCATGCGGATGTGGGTCTGACCGTGGAACGCCCGTCCGTCCTGCCAGATCACGCCCACGTCCCATCCGGCGGCAAGCAGCTCGTCCATGGTCTTGCCGTGGGCTGTCAGCCATTTTTCGCAGTCCAGGAAAAGCATATACGTCCCCTGAGGACGGCTGACCTCCACGCCGTTAAAGTGCTGAGCGATATAGTCGCAGGCAAAATCCACATTGCCGGTGATGACCTGCCGCAGCTCCTCCACCCACTCGCAGCCCTCGGGCTTGTAGGCGCCCAGCAGCGCGTGCATGCTCATGACGTTCATGGCGTTGTAGTGGCTGAGGGAACCCTCCTTGTCACAGCGATCCCGGAGCCAGGAATTGTAGATAATATGGTAGCTGCCTACCAATCCCGCCAGATTGAAGGTCTTGGAGGGAGCGTACAGCGCCACGGTGCGCATTTTCGCGTCCTCGCTGACGGACTGGGTAGGCGTGTGGCGATACCCGGTCAGCAGAATGTCGCTCCAGATCTCGTCGGAAACCACCATCACGTCGTACTTTTTGTACAGCGCCATGGCCTGCTCAATTTCCCAACGCTCCCAGACCCGGCCGCAGGGGTTGTGGGGGGAGCAGAAAATGGCGGCGTGGATGTGATTCTCCACGATTTTCTTTTCCATGTCGGCAAAGTCCATCCGCCAGACACCCTGCTCGTCCTTTGTCAGCGGAGAGTGGACAATGTGATAGCCGTTGTCCGTCAGGCAGTGGGTAAAGCCGATGTAGGTGGGGCTGTGGAGCAGCACGTTGTCCCCCTTGGAGCAAAGCACGTTCAGTGCGGAGATCACGCCGCCCAGTACGCCGTTTTCGTAGCCGATGTGTTCCGGCTTCAGGCCGGTGACGCCGTTGTGGTCTTCCTGCCAGCGGATGATGGAATCGTAGTATTCCGCCGGGGGGTCAAAGTAGCCGAAGGCCGGATGCTCCGCCCGGGCAATCATGGCCTGCTGAACGGTGGGAACCACGGGGAAATTCATGTCCGCGACCCACATGGGGATCACGTCAAAGCCCTCCCGGGGGGCGGGATAGGAGGAACCGGGGGCGCCCACGGCGTCGACGGCGACGGCGTCCTTTCCCCGGCGATCCAGAATGGAAGTAAAGTCGTATTTCATTTGTGTTTCTCCTTTTTCTTACCCTTGCCCAGACGGGAATACCGACCGGGAAAATACCACGAAAAAATGACGGCTGCAAAGCCGCCGAACAAAATCATTATAACAGGGCGTTCACCCGTTGTCAATCCGTGGCTGCCCATGCCGAGGAGAAATCTGTGTTTTCAACAATAAGGTATTGGCAATATTGTATAATATTGCGCCTTGAATAACCGCAATATTTATGATATCTTATAAATACAAAGAGGTGATACCGATGTACAGGTAAACCCTTGAAGGCTTCAAATCAGGATGGAGCCGATACAGGCGGGCAGGGAGATTCCACGGCGATTCCGACTTATAAGCGCGTCTCGCGGAAGAGACAGATGGAGAATGGATAAGGCATCGGAGCAGGCAAACGGATCGCAAACGCCCGTCAATCCGCAGAAAGAGAGGTTAACCAACAGATGTTAGATATCAAGATCGCAGAGAAATGACCCTCGGCGGCTGTAATGACAGTTGACCGAGGGTTATTTCTTTTTTCGCGCTTCCTCTGTTGGTTACGGCATGGCTTCCCCGAAAAAACCATGGACAGTTTGCCGCTTCTATGGTAGAATCGTCCACAGAATACCCGCAGGAGGATTTTTTATGGAGGGCGAATTGCCGTCGCAGCGCATCACGGAGGGCGTGATCTGGAAGCAGCTGCTGTTCTTTTTCTTTCCCATTCTGCTGGGAAGCTTTTTCCAGCAGATGTACAATACCGTGGATACCATCATCGTCGGCCGGTTTGTCGGTACCCGGGCGCTGGCGGCGGTGGGAGCCACCTCGGCGCTGCTGAACCTGATGAACGGCTTCTTCATCGGCCTGAGCACCGGCGCGACGGTGCTGCTGTCCCAGTTTTACGGCGCGAAAAATAAGCAGGGTGTGCAGGACGCCCTCCATACCGGCGTGGCGCTGTCGCTGCTGCTGGGCGCGGTGGTGATGCTGCTGGGCTACTGCTTCGGCCCCAGGCTTCTGGGGCTGATGAACACCCCGAAAAGCTGCCTGGACGACGCCGTCCTGTACATAAAAATCTACTTTGGCGGCGCGATTGCTTCCATGCTCTACAACATGGGCGCGGGCATTCTCCGGGCCATGGGGGATTCCCGGCGGCCGACCGTTTTCCTGATGGCCGCCTGCGGCGTCAACATCGTTCTGGATATCGTGTGCGTGGTGGTGCTGAAAATGGGCGTGGCGGGGGCTGCCATTGCAACGGTTTTCTCTCAGGTGGTCAGCGCAGGGATGGTCACGGTGGCGCTGCTCCGTCAGCCGGAGGAAACCCGGCTTTCTTTGAAAAAAATCCGGTTCCAGGGCGAGCTTCTGAAACGCATTCTCTACGTCGGCGTGCCGGCGGGGCTGCAATTCGTGACCTTTGACCTGGCCAATACGCTCATCCAGTCCGGCATCAACTCCTTCGGGGATGTGGCGGTGGCGGCCTGGACGGCGTACGTCAAGACCGACAGCCTGACCTGGATGATCTCCGGCGCCTTCGGCGTTTCCGTGACCACCTTCGTGGGGCAGAACTTCGGCGCCCAGAAATATGACCGGATTCGCCAAAGCGTGTGGGTCTGCATGGGCATGAGCGTGGCACTGACGGGGGCGATGAGCGCCCTGGTCATCGCGTTCCGTCCCGTCATTCTGGGGATTTACACCACCGACCCGGCGGTGATCAGGCTGGGGGTGTATGTCATGGTGTGGACGGTGCCGTTCAACGTGCTGTTCATGCCGGTGGAGGTGTTCGCCGGAGCCATGCGGGGAACGGGCTATTCGGTGGTTCCCACGGTGATCACCTGTATGTGCGTGTGCGTGTTCCGGGTGGTGTGGATTTTCACGGTGGTGAGAACCTGGCACAGAATCGAGCTGCTGGCAGTTTGCTATCCCTTAAGCTGGCTGCTGGCGGCGACGGTGTTTGCGATCGTCTATTTTCGCGGGGGCTGGCTGCGCAGGCGCATTGCCCAGTGCGGCATGGAACCGGAAGTACGGGTATAGGAGGAAGAGAGAATGAAAATGAAGTTTTTACGGCTGATTGCCCTGGTGCTGACGGCGGCGGTGCTGCTGTCCGGCTGCGGCATGGTGGACTTTGGCGAGTATTTCGGCGCCGTGCGTTCACTGGTGGATGGGAACGCCATTGTCCCCTATGAGAGCATGACCTACGAGCGCCCGGACATGACCCGGTTCCGGCAGACCCTGGACACCGCCTGCGAGGCGGCGAAGGGGGACGACGTTTCCGCCATTCTGGACGGGGTGTACGACTTTTACGATGCCTATGACTGGTTCAGCACCTATTACGCCCTGGCGGATATCCACTACTGCGGGGATTTGACGGACACCTACTGGGAGGACGAATACAACTACTGCGCCAGGAACGCGGCCACGGTGGACGCCGGCTTGCAGGAGCTTTACCGGGCCCTTGCCCAGTCTCCCGCCCGGGAGGAGCTGGAGGAATACTTCGGCGAGGGCTTTTTCGACAGCTATGAGAATGAGGAAACCCTCTGGGATGAGAGCTTCACCGCCTTGCTGGAGGAAGAAGCCAGGCTGCAAACCCGGTATTACGAGCTGTCCGCCCAGGCGGCGGACTATCCGGAGGATACGGAAGGCTACTATGACGCCTGCGCGGACGGCATGGCGTCCCTTCTGGCGGAGCTGATCGCCGTCCGTCAGGAGATCGCGGAATATTGCGGCTATCCGGATTACCCCCAGTTTGCCGAGGACTTTTACTTCTACCGGGACTACACCGCCGCGGAGGAGGAGCAGCTCCTGGAGGACATTCGCCGGGAGCTGGTGCCGCTGTACCGGGAGCTGAGCGGCGATGCCTGGGAGGCGGCCGGTGCGTATTCTTCGGAGAAGGAGACCCTCAACTACATAGCCGCGGCGGCAGAGGGCATGGGCGGCACGGTAAAAGAAGCCCATGATCTCATGAAGACGGCAAAGCTCTACGACACCGGCTACGGGGAGAACAAGTACAATTCCTCTTTTGAGCAATACCTGACCAGCTATCAGGAGCCGTTCATCTTCATGAACGCCACGCTGACGGCCTACGACAAGCTGGTTCTTGCCCATGAATTCGGCCACTTCTGCAATGACTATGCCAGCTACGGCAGCGTCGCCGGGGTGGATGTGCTGGAGTTTTTCTCCACGGGCATGGAGTATCTGAGCCTGTGCTACGGCGGGGAAGACCTGACCCGGGCAAAAATGGCGGACAGTCTGGGCAATTACGTGGAGCAGGGGGCATATGCCAGCTTTGAGCGGCAGATGTACGGCCTGACCGGGGACGATCTTTCCGCGGAGGGGCTGTACGCGCTGTATGAGCAGGTGGTGCAGGACTTCGGCTTTGAAAGCGTGGGCTACGACCGCCGGGAGTTCGTGGACGTAACCCACCTCTACACGAACCCCATGTACATTTTCAGCTATGTGGTCAGCAACGACGCGGCCATGCAGCTGTACCAGCTGGAACAGGAACAGCGGGGTGCGGGTCTTGAGCTGTACGAGCAGAATCTGACGACGGAGGAATCGTATTTTCTGGCGTTTCTGGACAGCGCCGGACTGGAAAGTCCCTTTGAGGCGGGAAGAATCAGCTCGGTCAAGGCAGTTTTTGAATCGGTGCTGGAGTAATTTTAACGGAACCCGCCCTTGGCTCTCTCTCTGGGAGAGCTGTCACCGAAGGTGACTGAGAGGGCATTGCGGCCTTACTTACCCTCTCCGTCCTCGCTGCGCTCGTCCACCTCTCCCAAAGGGAGAGGCAAGGGGTGCTTTGCATCTTTTTGGCGAAACGGCGCATACTGTATGCGAGGTGAGAACGCCGTGAAAGAGGACGAAAAGAAGCCGCTGTCATGGGAAGTGGCCGACCCCAAGCCGCCGGTCATCCAGTCGGGGCATATGGAGAGCCGGAAAGAGAACTGACTGGGAAAAATCAGCAAAAACCGGGAAGGGCATTGCCCTTCCCGGTTTTGTGTATGAAAGCCACGCAGAGGCAAATCGCCAAACTGGAATTTGTCAAATCAAACCAAAGTGTCTGGCAATTATCTCACAAATTTCTTCTCTTGTGTCTTTCTGCGTATCTTGCCGAACTACCGTAAAAAAACCGCTGTTGGCATATTCATCATAGTGCTTTTGACCATTGATAAGTTCCAGACCTTGCCTATAATTCTCCATAACCGTTTTTGAATCTTCACAACTCTCGATAACATTGAGAAGAAATTGCTTTTCAGGGTCGCTTCGGTCAAAGAAACGGTCAACACTCATAGACAAAGGGGAGAGCATAACAGCGACATGATTGTAGTTGGATATTTCTTTAAGAATACCAACAGGAATATTCGTATCAACGATAACTTTCCTATCCTGTGATATCGAAATGAGTTCTGCAACCTCAAATTCTGCCGCTTCCTTTGATGTGCTATAAATCCAACGCTCATACTCCTCGGGAGTCCGAGTAACAAATTCTTTCCAATCAGTTAGGGTTTTCAAAAAGCAAATATCAGGCTGAGCATCTGGTGTTGCTACAGCATCCGATACCTTTGAATGATAGTTTTCTCCGCAGAAAACCATATCATATCGTTCAGCAAGCATTTTTACTGTAGTTGACTTTCCCGCGTAGGCTGTACCTGTAATAAAGTATACATTTTTGAGATAATGTTTTAGAATGTTGTTCTCAATTTTCATCTGCTATTTCACCTCCGTCAAATTCCGATTTGTTGAACCAACATTCCGTACAGCACCCACGAAACCCGACGGCAAGCGGTCAGCAAGCGCCTACACCGGGCAGCGTTTTTCCGCCCCAAAGAGATACCGCTCCTTAAGTACAAAATGAAAACCGGGAAAGACGATCGCCTTTCCCGGTCATTCTCATTTCAGCAATCAGCCGTTGGCGCGCATCTGAGCGAAGCACTCGCTGCAGTACACGGGACGGTCGGACTTGGGCTGGAAGGGAACCTTCGCCTCGCCGCCGCAACGAGCGCAGGTAGCGGTGAAGAACTCACGGGGGCCACGGGTAGCGTTCTTGCGAGCGTCACGGCAAGCCTTGCAGCGCTGGGGCTCGTTCTGGAAGCCGCGCTCTGCGTAGAACTCCTGCTCACCGGCGGTGAACACGAACTCCTTGCCACACTCTTTGCACACTAAAGTCTTGTCTTCGTACATTGGAAAATACCTCTCTTCGGTTAGTTGTTGCCCCGTGAAATCCCACTGGATGAAGGTTATAACGCAGGGTCGGTTAATTAGCGGCAATCTTCTGCCACAAATCGGATTATACCACACGAAATCCTTTTGTCAATCCTTTATGAAAAATTTTCCTGAATTTTTTGCGGATTTGTGCAACTTGGAGTAGCGGTAGAAAACCGGGAAACCGCGGTCAGATGGAGAACTGGGACTGTCCCTCGTAGGGAATGTGCAGATGGTCGTAGGCCAGCGCCGTCACGCAGCGCCCCCGGGGGGTGCGGGTGAGAAAGCCCAGCTGCATGAGATATGGCTCGTAGACATCCTCCAACGTCACGGCTTCCTCGCCGATGGTGGCGGCCAGGGTTTCTAAGCCCACGGGGCCGCCGCCGTAATTCTGGATAATGGCGGTGAGCATCCGGCGGTCGATGTTGTCAAGCCCCAGCTTGTCCACCTCCAGACGGCGCAGCGCCAGGTCGGCGGCGTCCTTGGTAATGGTGCCGTCGCCCATGACCTCGGCGAAGTCCCGCACCCGGCGGAGGAAGCGGTTGGCAATCCGGGGGGTGCCACGGCTGCGGGAGGCGATCTCCATGGCGCCCTTGGGGTCGATGGGCATCCCCAGAATGGCGGCGGAACGGGTGACGATTTTCGCCAGCTCCTCCGGGGTGTACAGCTCCAGGCGCAGATTGACGCCGAACCGGTCACGCAGAGGCGCGGACAGCTGACCTGCCCGGGTGGTCGCCCCCACAAGGGTGAATTTCGGCAGATCCAGTCGGATGGAGTTGGCGCTGGGGCCTTTGCCGACGATGATATCGATGGCAAAATCCTCCATGGCGGGGTAGAGAATTTCCTCCACCACCCGGTTTAAACGGTGAATTTCATCGATGAACAGAATGTCGCCGGGGTTCAGGTTGGTCAGCAGCGCCGCCAGGTCGCCGGGCTTTTCAATGGCGGGGCCGGAGGTGACCCGGATGTTTACGCCCATTTCGTTGGCAATGACGCCCGCCAGGGTGGTTTTGCCCAGACCGGGAGGGCCATAGAGCAGGGTGTGATCCAGAGGTTCCCCCCGCCGCCGGGCGGCTTCAATATAAATGGACAGATTCCCCTTGGCCTTTTCCTGCCCGGTGTAGTCGGAAAGGAGCTTCGGCCGCAGACCGATCTCCCCCGCGTCCTGGGGCGCGAAGGTGGGGGAAACGATGGGGGTATCCAGTTCCTGGGAAAATTCGAGACTCATAGTTTACCTCCAAAAACTGTCCAAAAAGGCCAACGGCCTTTTTGGACAAGGGGATTGCAGTCTGCTGCGCGCACGCCTTGGCCGCCTGCGGGCGGCTTTCCTCTGCGAGGCTTTTTTAAGATTTCAATTGAGGCTATACATAAAAGCAGAGCTATTATTTGAAAAAATCAGCCCTTCATCACCATGGCGCGCAGGGCGAAGCGCACCATTTCCTCGGTGCTTGCGTTCGGATCGACGCCCTTGAGGGCGGCGGAAATCTCCGCGGGGGAATAGCCCAGCTCCTGCAAGGCGGCTCGCGCCATGGCGGCCGCGCCGCCGCTCTGCGCCGGGGCGGCGGCGGGGGTACCGGCGGAAAAATCCAGCTCCATGCTGCTGCCGCCGATTTTTTCTTTCAATTCCAGAATGATGCGCTGGGCGAGCTTTTTGCCCACACCCTGAGCGGCGGTGAGCATCTTTTCGTCCCCGGTCATGACGGCCAGGGTGAAATTCTGCGGCCCGCCGGAGGACAAAATCGCGATAGCGGCCTTGGGGCCTACGCCGCTCACGGAGGTCAGCAGTTCAAAGCACCGCTGCTCATCCCGGCTGATAAAGCCGTACAGGTCAAAGGCGTCCTCCCGGATGGACTCGGTGACGTACAGCCGGGCGTTCTGGTTCAGCTTCAGCTGACCGGCGGTGTAAGCGGTGATGCGGCAGCCGTAGCCCACGCCGCCGCAGTCGATGACGGCCAGACCCGGCTCAAGCACGGCAACCGTGCCGGAAACGTAATATAACATAGAAACACCTCGGTCGTTGGATACAAATTTAATGAAGTGGGTCAGATAACAATCTTCGCACAGGGAATTTCAGCGCCAAACCGGAATTTTCAAATTAGTCTTTGCAAATAACCTTTGAACCTTCACCATCAATTACA